>DASTNW010000073.1:0-23907 GCA_035762685.1 Solirubrobacterales bacterium
CGATAAGTCGGCCCTGGGCCGACTTATCGGCCCGTCGGCGGTCAGCCCTGGGCGTGGCCGGCGTCGAAGCCGCGTTCGTAGGTTGCGAGGAAGGCCGGCGGCAGCGGCTCGCGCCCGGGGGCGTAGCGGGCGGCGACGGTGAGGCGCCGGACCAGGTCGGTGTGGATGCCTTCGGTGCGGTCGGCGCCGCGTTGGGCGGCGCCGAGCAGGTAGCCAAGTTGGAGATTGGCGTCGCCGCCGGGCTCGGCCCGTGCCTCCGCGTTCAGCTTGGTCGCGGCCTCGATCATCGCCGCGCCGACCGTCGCCAGGTCGCCGCCCTGCTGGTTCTCTGTCAGGCAGGCGGAGATCGGCGTCGCGCCGTCCAGTTCGACCGAGCCCGGTGCTTGGCTCAGCGCGTCGACGTAGGCCCTCGGCCCTTCGAGGCAGGCCACCGGCGTTGCTTCGTCACCTCTACCGCAGCCGGTGGCGAGGAGAGCGATGAGGGCCGAGAAGACGATCACGATGGGCGCACGCATCGGCCGCCCATCCTATGGAGCACCCCAGTGCGGCAGTCCTTTGTCCCGCTATGCGGGACTAAAGACTGCCGCGGTCCGGAGGCGTCGTCAGTCGATGCGCGGGGCGAGGCCGCCGGTGCGGACGGTGGAGATGCCGCCGGCGGGGCCGGGCGGGGGCTTCGGTGCGGCCGGTCGTTTCTTGCGCGGTTTTTCGCCGCCGGTTTCAGGCGGGACGATGGGGCCGACGGGGAAGACTTCGACCCATTCGGCGAGTTGGGACTCCGGCGCGACGGCGTGGTTCCAGGAAAGGTGGAGATGGTGGCCACAGCCGTGGCCGGCATCGCCGTCGTAGCCGACCCAGCGGAAGGGGGGAGCGGGCAGGCCCGGTTTCGGCTCTGCCCAGAGCGCGAGGCGGGTGATCGCCGCCCAGGTGGCGTCGCATTTGGTGCCGCCGCCGAGCGGGACGATGTCGACGGCGAGGCCGTTGTAGTGGTCGGAGCCGCGGGTGTGGCAGTTGTCGCAACCGGCGTGTTCGCCGTTCGGGAGCGGCCCCGAGTAGCCGTCGGTGACGTAGATCGGGTAGCGCTGGGCGATCCAGCGCAGGTCGGGCACGATCCTGCGGTCGACCATGTCGCCGACTTCGTGTGGGACCGAGGCCGGGAGCGGGACGATCTGCCCGGGCGCGTAGACGGTGCGGGTCGCCGTCGGGCCCGCCGTGGAGGTCGCGGCCCAGTAGAGCAGCGCCGTACAGGCGAGCGCGATGGCCAGACCGATGCGCTCGATCCGGTGGCGGCGAGTGAAAGGCAGGTGCCTCACCCCCGGCTTATCGACACCCTGCCTGGCCGGCCTTGAATCTCGCCGGATAGGGTTCGGCGATGCCCACCGTCCGCGACGCGACGTTCGACCTCTTCCGCGCCCACGGGATGACGACGATGTTCGGCAACCCCGGCTCGACCGAGCTGCCGATGCTCGCCGACTTCCCCGCCGACTTCCGCTACGTGCTCGGGCTGCAGGAGGCGGTCGTGGTCGGGATGGCGGACGGCTACGCCCAGGCCTCCGGAAAGACGACCGTGGTCAACCTCCACACCGCGCCGGGGGTCGGCAACGCGATGGGGGCGATCTTCAACGCCCAGGCCAACCACTCGCCGCTGCTGGTCACCGCCGGCCAGCAGGCGCGGGCGCAGATCACCCTGCAGGCGAACCTGACCAACCGCGACGCGATCCGGATGCCGCACCCGCTGGTCAAGTGGTCCTACGAGCCGCCGCGGGCCGAGGACGTGCCGCTGGCCCTCGCCCACGGCGCCCACCTCGCCTCGCTGCCGCCACGCGGCCCCGTCTTCGTCTCGCTGCCGATGGACGACTGGGGCGTCGAGGTCGACGCCGCCGACGCCCAGGCCGCGATCGACCGCCGGGTGACCGGCCGGGCGAGCGCCGACCCAGAGGCGGTCCGCGCCCTGGCCGAGCGGCTCGACGCCGCCGCCAACCCGGTCCTCGTCGCCGGTCCCGACATCGACGCCAGTGGCGCCTGGGACCTCGGCATCTCCTTGGCGGAGCGCCAGCGCCTGCCGGTCTGGGCGACGCCGGCCACCGGCGGCAACCGGCTCGGCTTCCCCGAGGGGCACCCCAACTTCCGCGGCGTCCTGCCGCCGGCGATCGGGCCGGTCGGGCAGACGCTCGAGACGCACGACCTGATCGTCGTCGTCGGCAGCTCCGTCTTCCCCTACTACCCGTACATCCCCGGCCCGCTGCTGCCGGAGGGGGCGAAGCTCGTGGCGATCACCAGCGACCCCGACGAGGCGGCGCGGGCGCCGATGGGCGATGCGATCGTCGCCGACGTCAAACTCACGCTGGAGGCGCTGCTGGAGGCGGTCCCCGAGTCGACCCGGCCGGCGCCGGAGCCGAACCAGCAGCCGCAGGAAATCCCGCCGACCGACCCGCTCAACCCCTCGACCGTCCACACCGCCCTCGGCGAGGTCCTGCCCGAGGACGGGATCGTCGTGCTCGAGTCGCCGACCAGCACCCTGGCCCTGCGCAACCAGCTGCGGCTCTCGCGCCCTGGCAGCTACTACTTCGCCGCCGGGGGTGGCCTCGGCTTCGGCCTCGCGGCCTCGGTCGGCGTCCAGTTGGCCGAGCCCGACCGACCGGTCGTCTGCGTACTGGGCGAGGGCTCGGCCCAGTACGCGATCAGCGCCTTCTGGAGCGCCGTCGCCTACCAGACGCCCGTCACCTTCCTCGTCCTCCAGAACCAGGAGTACGGGATCCTCAAGTGGTTCGCCGAGGCCGAGGGGGTCGGCGGCGCCCCCGGTCTCGACCTGCCGAAGCTCGACGTCGCCTCGGTTGCCGAGGGCTACGGGGTGAAGGCGCACCGCACCGGTGATCGCGACGGCGTGCGCGAGGCGCTGGCCAGTGCCCTCGCCTCCTCGCAGCCGGAGTTGGTCGAAGTCCCGGTCACTCCGGGCATGGCCCTGTTCTAAGGTCGATTCATGGCTTTGCTCGAGCGCAAGCTGGAGTCGCTCGCGCCGCAGGTCGACGAGCCGGCGCCCGACCGCGCCCCGGACGAGATTGCCGCCGGGGTCGCGCAGCCGCTGCGCGGCGAGCTCGAGGCGCTGCTCGGCGCCGACCGCGTCCTCTCCAGCGCCAGCGACATCGTCAAGTACGCCTCCGACGCCAGCCCCTACCGGCTCTTCCCGCGGGCGGTGGTGATGGCCCGCGAGTCCGGTGACGTCGCCAAGATCATCGCCTACGGCCGCGAAAAGGGGATCCCGGTCACCTTCCGCGCCGGTGGCACGAGCCCCAACGGCCAGGGCCAGAGCGACGGCATCCTGGTCGACGTGCGCCGCCACTTCGGCGGCGTCGCGGTCGAGGAGGACGGGGCCCTGGCCCGGGTCAAGCCGGGCACCGTGCTCGGCCACGCCAACCGTGTCCTCGCCCCCTACGGGCGCAAGCTCGGCCCCGACCCGGCCAGCACCGACATCGCCTGCGTCGGCGGCGTCGTCGCCAACAACTCGGGCGGGATGCGCTGCGGCACGACCAAGGACTCCTACTCGACGGTGCGCTCGATGACCCTCGTTCTGCCCTCCGGGACGGCGATCGACACCGCCGCACCGGACGCCCCAGCGCGCTTCGAGGAAGCCGAGCCGGAGCTGGCCGCCGGCCTCGCTGCGATCCGCGACGAGATACGCGCCGACGAGGAGCTGAGCGCCCGCATCCGCCGCAAGTTCGCGATCAAGAACACCACCGGCTACCGGCTCTGCGCCTTCCTCGACGCCGAGCAGCCGCTGGAGATCTTCCGTCGCCTCGTGATCGGCTCCGAGGGCACCCTTGCCTTCGTCGCCGAGGTGGTCTTCGAGACGGTGCCCGTGCCGGCTCGCACGACCACCGCCTGGGTCCACTTCCCCGGCATCGACGAGGCGATCGACCCGGTCCGCGAGCTGGTCGAGGCCGGCGCCACCGCGGTCGAGCTGATGGTCGCCCCGGCCCTGATCACCGCCGCCTGGAACATGGTCGGCGCCCCCGAGGAGTGGAAGGAGCTGCCGCCGGAGTCGGCGGTGCTGCTGGTCGAGTTCGGGGCCGAGACCGACGAGGAGCTCGACGCCTACGTCGAGCGCGCCGGCGAGGTCTTCGCCGCCCGCGAGACCATCCGCCCGGTCGATTTCACCCGCGAGCCGGAGGCGATCGAGCTTGCCTGGCGGGTGCGCGAGGGCCTGCACGGCCTGGTCGGCCGCCTGCGGCTGCCCGGCACGGCGCTGATTTTTGAGGACGTCTGCGTACCGCCAGAGCGGATCGCCGAGGGCGCCCGCGATCTGCAGGCGCTGCTCGGCGAGCACGGTTTCCTGCCCGGCGTCGCCGGCCACGCCTCCGCCGGCAACCTCCACTTCATGCTCACCCCCGACTTCGCCAAACGGGAGGACTTGGAGCGCTACGAGGCCTTCATGGCCGGCCTGGTCGAGCTGATCGTCGACAAGTACGACGGCTCGCTCAAGGCCGAGCACGGGACCGGGATCAACATGGCCCCTTATGTAGAGCGCGAGTGGGGGGAGAAGGCGACCGAGCTGATGTGGCGGGTAAAGAAGCTGGCCGACCCCGACGGCGTGCTCTCCCCGGGCGTCGTCCTCAACCGCGACCCCGGCGTGCACCTGCGCAACCTGAAGACGACGCCGCCGATCGAGGAGTCGGCCACGACCTGCGTCGAGTGCGGCTTCTGCGAGCCGGTCTGCCCCAGCCGCAACCTGACGACGACGCCGCGGCAGCGGATCGTGCTGCGGCGCGAGATGGCGCGCCAGCCGACCGGTTCGCCGGTGCAGCGGGCGCTGCTGCGCGAGTTCGAGTACGAGGCGATGGAGACCTGCGCCGCCGACGGCTCCTGCCAGCTCGCCTGCCCGGTCGGGATCGACACCGGCCTCCTGATCAAGGAAATGCGCAAGGCGAGGCACACCGAGCGGGCCGAACGGACGGCGCTGGCGACGTCGAAGCGCTGGGCCACGGTCGAGGGCGCCTCCCGCGCCGGTCTCCGCCTCGGCGGCCCCCTGCTGCACCGGACCAAGCGCGGCCGAGCGCTGCCCCCACCGGCCCCCGGCAAGCTCCCCCCGACCCTGCACGAAGGCGCCGCCGCCGTCTACGTCCCCTCCTGCACCAACCGCATCTTCGGCTCCCCCGCCGATGGGCCGATTTCCCACGATATGGGTGGCAAATCGGCCCATCGACCGTGGGTCGTTGAGGCGCTGGTGGAGGTATCGGCTCGGGCGGGGTTGCCGGTGTGGATTCCGGATGACGTGGTGGGGAGTTGTTGTGGGTTGCCTTGGAGCTCGAAAGGGTTTGGGGAGGCGCACCGGCGCAAGGCGAACGAGATGGTCGAGCGGCTCTGGGGCTGGAGTGGCGAAGGGGCGCTGCCGATCGTCTTCGACGCCGCCTCCTGCACCAGCTCGATCGCCGAGCCTGGCGAGGGCGTGCTGAGCGAGGAGAACGCCGAGCGCCTCCGTCGACTCGAAATCCTCGACTCGGTCGCCTGGGCCCACGATCACCTGCTGCCCTGGCTCGAGGTCGGCGAGAAGGTCGCCTCCGCCACCGTCCACCCGACCTGCGCGACCCGGCACATGGGACTCGCGCACCGGCTCGAGTCGCTCGCCGCCGCCCTCGCCGAGGACGTCTACGTCCCGCCCTCCGCGACCTGCTGCGGCTTCGCCGGCGACCGCGGCATCTCCCACCCCGAGCTGACCGCGTCGGCGACGCGTCCCGAGGCGAACGAGGTGGCCGGCCGCGACTTCGACGCCCACCTTTCCAACAACCGCACCTGTGAGATCGCCCTCGAGCGCGCCACCGGCGACCCCTACGAGTCAGCGATCCTGCTGCTCGAGCGCCTCACCCGAACGTCCGGCACGCAGACCTGACGATTCAGTCCCCCAATTTCTACAGTCGCGTCTAGTAGCGGCACATCCTCTCGGCGACGATCGCCCGATGTTCTTCACCAGCGATCGCGTTGTCCGCGGCGAGACGACTTCCCAGTACGACAAGCCTGACTGGGAGCCACTCTTGGAGCTCGCCGCCGACATGTCGACGACTTCATGTGGATGTTCGAAGTCGAACTCGAGAGCGGCCTGCGGCTACATGCGTATAAGCACTACTACACCCGTAAATACCTTCACCTGGACAAGGAAGGCAGAGCGTTCGTCTATCTCTGGCCGGATGAGATTCGTGATGAGGACGAGCCGGGTTCCTACCGCGAAGTGGATCCCCAACGCGCCCTCAGGGAGGTCTTGCGGCGGCGGGGTGAATGAGTTGCCACGGGTCAGCAGCTTCTATGGAATCACGATCAGGATGTTCTTCAACGAGGATTTCCATCCCGGTCGGCCCCACTTCCACGCTGAGCACGCTGGGGCGGAAGCATCGTTCGACATAGCAAGCCTCGATCGCATCACAGGCTCACTGCCGTCCCGTGTGGAGCAGATGGTGAGGGAATGGGCGCGCCTACACAAAGTTGAGCTGATGGTCGATTGGCGACGAGCGCGCGACCATAGGCCGCTGGAGCCAGTCGCTCCTCTCCGCTGAATGTCCTACCATCGAGGCATGCTGGTCTTGCCACCAAAACTGGTTGAAGCGGTGCCGCTCGACGGGTACGAGGTTCACCTGCGATTCGCCGATGGACTTGCGGCGGACGTGGACCTTTCCTACCTACTCGAGTTCGGTGGTGTCTTTGAGCCTCTGCGAGATGTCGAGTTCTTTCGCAAGCTCTTCATCGATGGGCCGACGATCGCCTGGCCGAACGAAGCCGACATCGCTCCGGAGACCCTTTACGACCACGTGCAGCGCGCGGTCTACGAGAAACGGCGCGCTGAGGGACTAACTCGTGCCTAGGCCTTGCCGGCGTCGACCGTTTTCGCGTCGAGGTCGCGGATCAGGGCCTGGGTCTTGGCGTCGCTCTCCATGCGGCGGTCGAGCAGGGGGTTGACCAGCCCGCGCAGGGCGGAGACGTAGCGCCACCACTTGGGGGCGAAGACGCGCGGGGCGCGCTGCTCGATCCCGCGCACCAGCGCCGCGCCGGCTTCGTCGGGGGTGATCCGTTTCATCAGGAAGTCGGGGCTGAGGTCGCGGATGCGGTCGGAGTCCTCCTGCTCGAAGGCGTCCTGGACCAGTTTGGTGTCGACCCAGCCGAAGTAGGCGACGGTGGCGCTGGCCCCGTGCGGGGCAAGCTCGACCCGCAGGGCGCGCCCGAGCGACTCGACCCCGGCCTTGGCGACGGCGTAGGGCGTGTTGCCCATCCCGTTGGCGAAGGCGTAGACGGAGGAGATGACGACCATCTGCCCGCGCCGCTCGACGATCTGCGGCAGCGCCGCCCGCACCGTGCGCCAGACGCCCAGCAGGTCGACCTCGAAGACCCGCTCCCATTCCTCGCCCGAGATCGCCCTGGTGGTGGCGAACTGCTTCTGGGCGATGCCGGCGTTGGCGACGGCGACGTCGAGCCCGCCGAGCTTCTCCACCACCTCGGCGACGGCGGCGAGCATCGCCCCCTGGTCGGTGACGTCGGCACCGAGGCCGATCGCCCGGGGGCCGATCCGGTCCGCCGCCTCGCGAGCCTCCTCGGCGTCGAGGTCGAGCACCGCGACCGAGGCGCCGCGCAGGTGCATCTGACGTGCCGTCTCGAAGCCGATCCCCCGGGCGGCGCCCGTGACCAGCGCCACCTTCCCGTTCAAGTCGTAGAGGGACACAGGGCGCGCAGCCTACTCACTCCTAGAATCACCCGCTCATGCCCGGATTCAGCCCAGTCGACCCTCGCCAGTCCTTCCCCGAGTTGGAGGAGCGGGTGCTCGAGCGCTGGCGCCAGCGGGACGTCTTCGAGCGCTCGCTCGCCAACCGCGAGGGCGCCGAGGTCTGGAGCTTCTACGAGGGCCCGCCGACCGCCAACGGCCGCCCCGGCTCCCACCACGTCCTCGCCCGCGTCTTCAAGGACGTGTACCCGCGCTACCGCACCATGTGCGGCTACCGGGTGCCGCGCAAGGCCGGCTGGGACTGCCACGGCCTGCCGGTCGAGATCGAGGTCGAAAAGCAGCTCGGGATCGCTTCCAAGCAGGAGATCGAGGAGTTCGGGATCGCCGAGTTCAACCGGCGCTGCCGCGAGTCGGTCTTCGCCTACGTCGAGGAGTGGAACCGCCTGACCGAGCGGATCGGCTTCTGGATCGACCTCGACGACCCCTACGTGACCCTCGACGACCCCTACATCGAGTCGGTCTGGTGGTCGCTGCGCAAACTCTGGGACGAGGAGCGCCTCTACGAGGGCCACAAGGTCGTCCCGTACTGCCCCCGCTGCGGCACCGCCCTCTCCTCGCACGAGGTCGCGCAGGGGTACAAAGACGTCGAGGACCCCTCCATCTACGTGCGCTTCCCGCTGCTGGACCAGGGCGGGAGCGAGGCGGGCGAGTCGCTGCTGGTCTGGACGACGACCCCCTGGACCCTCCCCGGCAACGTCGCCGTCGCCGTCGCCCCCGAGGTCACCTACGCGCGGGTGAAGGTCGACGGGGAGACGCTGGTCCTGGCCGAGCCGCTGGTCGAGCGGGTGCTGGGAGAGGGGGCGGAGATCGCCGACCGCTTCCCCGGCTCCGACCTGGTCGACCGCCGCTACCGCGGCCCCGTCTTCGATCTCTCCGACGGCGGCCCACCCGACGCCTTCCGCGTCCTCGCCGGCGACTTCGTCACCACCGAGGACGGCACCGGCCTCGTCCACGTCGCCCCCGCCTTCGGCGAGGACGACTACGCGGTCGCCGCCGCCGACGGCCTCTTCGACCCGACCCGGCACGCCACGCTCTACAACCCGGTCGGCCTCGACGGCAGGTTCGACGGCCGCGTGCGCGGTTTCGAGGGCCGCTTCGTCAAGGACCCCGAGGTGACGGCGGAGCTGATCGCCGATCTCCAGCGGCGCGGCCTGCTCTTCCGCGCCCAGGTCTACGAGCACGCCTATCCCCACTGCTGGCGCTGCGGCACGCCGCTCCTGTACTACGCCAAGTCGAGCTGGTACGTCGCCACCTCGCAGGCCCGCGAGCAGCTGCTCGCCAACAACGAGCGGATCGGTTGGCACCCGGAGCACATCAAGCACGGCCGTTTCGGCAAATGGCTCGAGAACAACGTCGACTGGGCGCTCTCGCGCGACCGCTACTGGGGCACGCCGCTGCCGATCTGGGAATGCACCGGCGAGGGCTGTGACGGCCGCTTCTGCGCCGGTTCGGTCGCAGAGCTGCGCCAGCGCTCCCGCGACGAGGTTCCCGACGACCTCCACCGCCCCTACATCGACGAGGTCACGGTCGAGTGCGAGGACTGCGGCGGGGAGATGCGGCGGGTCGAGTCGGTGATCGACACCTGGTACGACAGCGGCGCCATGCCGTTCGCCCAGTTCCACTACCCGTTCGAGAACGAGGCGGAGTTCGAGGAGCGCTTCCCGGCCGACTTCATCTGCGAGGCGATCGACCAGACCCGCGGCTGGTTCTACACGCTGCTGGCCGAGTCGACGCTGCTCTTCGGCACCTCCAGCTACCGCAACTGCGTCTGCCTCGGCCACATCCAGGATCCCGAGGGCCAGAAGATGTCGAAGAGCCGCGGCAACGTGGTCGAGCCCTGGGACGTGATCGACGCCCACGGCGCCGACGCCTTCCGCTGGTACTACCTGACCGCGCAGCAGCCCTGGTCGGGCTACCGCTTCTCGGTCGAGACGGTGGGCGAGTCGGTGCGCCAGTTCCTTCTCACCCTCTGGAACACCTACTCGTTCTGGGTGCTCTACGCCAACGCCGACGACCTCGGCCCGATCGACTTCCACGCCGCTCCCGAGCCCGCCGACGACCTCGACCGCTGGGCGCTCTCGCGCCTGCAGGCGACGACGGCGACGGTTCGCGAGCGCATGGACGAGTTCGACTGCACCGCCGCCGGCCGGTCGATCGCCGCCTACGTCGAGGAGCTCTCCAACTGGTATGTACGCCTCTCCCGGCGCCGCTTCTGGGACGGCGACCGTGCCGCCTTCGCGACCCTGCGCCACTGCCTCCTGGAGACGGTGGCGCTGCTCGCCCCCTTCGTCCCTTTCCTCGCCGACGAGATCTACCTCAACCTTGCCGGCGGCACACTCGGCGAGACCGGCGAGTTGCCCGACTCGGTCCACCTGCGGGACTACCCCGAGGTCGACGCCGCTCTCGCCGACCCCGAGCTGGAGGCGGGGATGGAGGCGGTGCGGCTGACGGTCGAGCTGGGGCGCGCCGCCCGCGCCCAGGCCAAGGTGAAGGTGCGCCAGCCGCTACGCCGCGCCGTGATCGTCGCCAACGACGCCGAGCGCGAGGCGATCGCGGCCCGTGCCGCTCTCGTCACCGCCGAGCTCAACGTCAAGGAGCTGGACTTCGTCAGCGACGAGGCGGACCTGGTCAGCTACACGGCCAAGCCCAACTACCGCGCCCTCGGCCCCCGCTTCGGCAAGCGGATGCCCCAGGTGGCGGCCGCGGTCGAGGCGCTCGACGCCGCCCACGTCGCCAAGGTGATGTCGAGCGGCGGCCAGATCGGGATCAACGTCGAGGGCGACGAGCACGCCCTCGGCCCCGACGAGGTGACGCTTGCCCTGCAGCCGCTCGAGGGCTACGAGGTCGAAGCCGAGGCCGGCCACGCCGTCGCTCTGCAGCTCGAGCTCGACGAGGAGCTGCGCCGCGAGGGCCTCGCCCGCGAGATCGTCCACGCCGTCCAGATCGCCCGCAAAGACGCTGGCCTGGACATCACCGACCGGATCGCGCTCGCGCTCGGCGGCGACCCGGAGCTGCTCGACGCCGCCCGCGCCCACGAGGACTACGTCGCCGGCGAGGTGCTGGCGACCTCCGTCGCCTACGACGGCACCGACGGCGCCGCTACCAAGGTCGACGGCCGCGAGCTGACGATCGCGGTCAGGCGCACGTAAGGGGGAGAGTTTCCCGCGCCCCGGCCTTAGGAGGCCATGTCCGCAACCGCCGTCCGTTCTGTCACACCATTGGTGTTACACTCATCGCCGATGGGAACCAAGCACCGTCGCATAGCGCTCACCGCCGACCCCGAGCTGGAGGCCGTGATCGCGGCCGCGCGCCGTGAGCTCGGCGACATGCCCGAGTCGCGCCTCGTCCGCGAGCTCGCCCTGCGCGGCTCACGGGAACTCGAGCCGGATCGGATGGCGCGGGTGAGGGCCGAATTCGAAGCGGAAGGCGTCGAGTGGCCGGAGCAGTCGATGGCTGGGGTGCTCGCAGCGCTGCCTCCGCTCGAGCCACTCGACCCCGACGACCCCTACCGGGCGACGCGCATCCTCAACGAAGTGCGCGAAGACACCGTCTGAGATCGATCCGTGTCGGACGGCCTCGCGTACTTCGACGCTTCGGCATTCGTCAAGCTCTTCTGGCGTGAGCCCGAGAGCGAGGCCCTGTTGGCCCTGCTCGGCAACGACTGGAGCTTGATCGGCTCCAGCGAGATCTTGGCCGTCGAGGCCTCGCGTGCGGCGCGCCGGGTGGGGGGCGGTGCTCCAGCCCGCGCCGCGCGCCTCCTGGCCACGTTGACTCTGGTGCCGCTGAGCCCGGCGTTGCGCTCCCAGGCGTGCCTCCTCGGCCCGCCGGAGTTGCGCAGTCTCGATGCCATCCATCTCGCCACCGCACTCTCGGTGCGGGACCGGGTTGGCGCTGTCTTCACCTATGACAAGCGCCTTGCCGAGGCCAGCGCAGAAGCCGGACTGCAGGTGCTCGCACCGGCCTAACGGACGGCGCGCGGCTCAGCCTGCGGGCCGCTCGCCGATGATGAAGTCGCTCTTCGCCGAGTCGGAGAACTTGACCCAACAGTGCTCGGGGTCGGCGCCGGCCACCTCGACCAGCGCCGTCTCGATCCGTTTCGCGATCTCCGCCTTCTGCTCGTCGCTGCGGCCCTCGAACCAGTGGACCTCTACGAACGGCATCGTTTGGAAGGGCGGCGCCGCGCTAGGCGAGCGCCGGCTCCAGCTCGGCCTCGAGGCGGCGCTTCGGCATCGCCCCGACGACTTTCTTCGCGATCGCCCCGTCCTTGAAGAGGATCATCGTCGGGATCGAGAGCACCTCGTAGTTGGCGGCGGTCTGCTGGTTCTCGTCGACGTTGATGCTGACGATCTTGAGATCGTCGCGCTCGCCGTCGATCTCCTCGAGGACCGGGTGGACGACGCGGCACGGGCCGCACCATGGGGCCCAAAAGTCGACGAGCACGGGCCCGTCGGCGTCGAGGACATCGGCTTTGAAGGTGGCGTCGGTCACGTCGGTCAATTTCCCGGTCACTGGATATCGATCTCCCAAAATCGAGGTTCGCAAGTCAATACTTCAGAAAGTATAGCGCCCTTTTTCCGATCAGGTTTTGGGTATTTTCCCGTTGCGCCGCAACCTCAGCAACGGCACCCGCCAAACCGCCTCGGCGACGATCGCCCGGTCCATCTTCGAGTCCCCCGCGCGGCGGTCGCGAAACACGATCGGCACCTCGACCACTTTGAAGCCGCCGCGAATCGCGCGGTAGGTCAGTTCGACCTGGAAGGCGTATCCGCGGGCCTGGACCGAGTCGAGGTCGATCGCCTCCAGCACCTCGCGGCGGAAGCACTTGAAGCCGCCGGTCAGGTCCTGGACGTCGACGCCGAGCACCAGCCGCGCGTAGGCGCTGCCACCCCGGCTGATCGCCCTTCGCAGCGGCCCCCAGTTGCTGACGCCGCCGCCGGCGACGTAGCGCGAACCGAGCACGACGTCGGCCCGCTGCGCCGCCTCCAGGAGGCGCGGCAGGTAGGCCGGGTCGTGGGAGAAGTCGGAGTCCATCTCCAGGACCAGCCCGGCACCGGCGGCGAGGGCCTGGCGGAAGCCGGCGACGTAGGCGGGACCGAGCCCTTCCTTGCACGGCCGGTGCAAGACCTCGACGTTCTCGTGGTTGGCGGCCAGCCGGGCGGCGATCTCGCCGGTCCCGTCGGGCGAGCTGTCGTCGACGACCAGCACCCGAGCGGAGGCCGGGAGCTTCGCCCGCGCCGCTTCGACGAACGCCTCGATGTTCTCGGCCTCGTTGTAAGTGGGCAGGACCAGCCACGGGTCAGGCATGCTGTCGATGCTATGACCAACGCCGAGATCGCCGCCGCGCTGGAAGAGCTGGGAGTCCTCTACGAGCTGGACGGGGCGGTCAAATACCGGGTGCTCGCCTACGGCACCGCCGCCAAGGCGATCCGCGAGAGCCCGGTCTCGGTCGCGGAGTTGGCTGCCGAGGGGCGCGCCACCGAGATACCAGGTGTCGGTAAGACGCTGGCGGAAAAGATCGGGGCGCTGCTGGAGACGGGCGAGATCCCGGCCGCGGTGAAGCTGAAGGCGAAGTTCCCGCCGACCCTGATCGAGGTGACGCGGGTGCCGGGGCTGGGGGCGAAAACGGCGCGCCGGCTCTTCGACGAGCTCGGCATCGCCTCGATGGAGGACCTCAAGGCGGCGGCCGAGGCCGAGCAGATCCGCGAGGTGAAGGGACTCGGCGCCAAGGTCGAGGAAAACGTCCTGGCCTCGCTCGAGCGCCTCGGCGAGCCCGGCGAGGGCCCCGGTCGCCTGCTGCTCTCCAAGGTCCGCCCGATCGCCGCCGAGCTGGCGGCGGCGCTGCGCGAGCACCCGGCAGCGAGTCGGGTCGAGGTCACCGGCTCGGTCCGGCGCTGGGCCGAGACCTGCAAGGACATCGACCTGATCGCCACCGCCGAGGAACCGACCGCCCTGGCCGAGCACCTCGTCTCGCACCCGCTGATCGCCAGCGCCGGCACGCCGGGCGCCAACGGCGTTCGCGCCCAGACCCACAACGGCATCTCGGTCGACCTGCGGATCGTCGCGCCGGCCGCCTTCGGCAATCTGCTCCAGCACTTCACCGGCTCCCAGGCCCACAACGTGCAGCTGCGCGAAGAGGCGGTGGCGCGCGGCCTCTCGGTCTCCGAGCACGGCATCACCGAGACCGAGAGCGGTGAGGTCGAGCTCTGCGAGAACGAGGAGGGCGTCTACGCGCGCCTCGGCTACGCCTATATAGAGCCGGAGCTGCGCGAGGGCCGTGGCGAGTTGAAGGCGGCGCGGGAGGGGAAGCTGCCGGACCTGATCTCGCTCGGCGACATCAAAGGCGACCTCCACTCCCACACCACCCTTTCCGACGGCCGCAACACGCTCGAGGAAATGGCGGAGGCCGGCCGGGCCCGTGGCTATGCCTACATGGCGATCACCGACCACTCCGCCAGCCACGGCTTCGGCGACCACGTCACCCCGGAGCGCCTCTGGGAGCGGATCGAGGAGGTCCGCGCCTGGAACAAGGGCAAACGCGGCTTCCGCCTGCTCGCCGGCTCGGAGGTAAACATCGGCCTCGACGGCTCGCTCGACTATCCCGACGACCTGGTCGAGGCGCTCGACTGGGTCGTGGCCAGCGTCCACACTTCCTTCTCGATCTCCGAAGCGGAGATGACCGAGCGCGTGCTGGCGGCGATCGAGAACCCGCAGGTGAACTGCATCGGCCACCTCACCGGCCGCCTGATCGGCCGCCGCGAGCCCTACGGGATCGACGTCGAGGCGGTGGCCGAGGCGGCGGCCCGGACCGGCACGATGATCGAGGTCAACGGCAACCCCAACCGCCGCGACCTCTCCGACCGCCACGCCCGCCTCGCCGTCGACGCCGGGGTCGAGATCGTCCTCAACACCGACGCCCACGGGGTCGACACGCTCGACAACATGGCCTACGCCGTCGCCACCGCCCGCCGCGCCTGGCTGACCAAAGCCGACGTCGCCAACACCCGCGGCTGGCGCGAGTTCAGCCGGCTAATAAAGCACTAGCCCCCTAGCCACGGCCTTTCCCTTTCCCAGGTTTTTTGTGGCCTTTCTTCTTGTGGCCGCACTTCTTGCCTTTGGCCTTGCCTTTTTTCTTGGCTTTGCCGGCAGAGGCCTTCGCGCCCTTCCCTTTTTTGCCTTTGCCTCTGAAAGGAGGGCACGGTTTCTTGGCAGCTTTTTTGGTCTCGGGGCTGGTGATCGGCGGGGCGATCGGGAGGGTGGCGGTGGGCTCGGCTTGGCCGAAGCGCCAGCTGAGCACGTCCTGCACGGCGTTGTGAGAGCCGGTGGCGGCGGTGAACCCGGCGTAGGGGCTGGCGCCGAGCGGCGCCAGGGAGATCTGGTGGTCCAGCAGCGGCGCCGCCGGCTTGTCGCCGGTCGAGGCGAGGAAGACCTTGAGGTGTTGCGAGACCACGTCGTACTCGACCCAGGCGTGAACCGGGGCGCCGTAGATCGCCAACGGCAGCGCCGCGGCGCAGCCGCCGCTCGGGCCGCCTTCGTTGGCGCAGGCGAGGTGTTTGCTTGGGTCGCCTTCGGCCATGATCGCGACGTGGTCGCCGGCCGGCTCCCCCGGGTTTTCGAAGACGTCGAACTCGACCGCGACGCTGGGTTTTACGCCCCCGTAGCCAAGCGAACCGCCGAGGCCGCTGCCGCCGCTCAGCCCAGCGCCCTGCAGCACGAAAGCGATCCCGTCGGCGGGCCGGACGTCGCAGCAGGTGTGGTCGTGGATCGCGATCTGAAACTGCGTCTGCCAGGACTTCTGCACGTCGACCGGCGTCGTCGCGAAGACGCTTCCGGCTTCGTTGGAGAGGGCCGGGGTCAGCCGCAGCAGGTTCCCTTCCTGTTTGGCGTCGCCGTTGAGCTGGAGCCCGGCGGTGCTGGCGAAGTCCGGGTAGTGGAACGAAGCGGCGCCGGCCGGAGCGGCAAGCGCGAACATGGTCAGAAGCGAGATCGAGACGAGACCGAGTCGGCGGATCAAGGTGCGTTCCTCCCCAGGAAGACAGTTGGCGGGCGCGAGTCTAGCCCAGCCCCGAGGGATGGAGATGGGGATCGCGCGCGGTCAGGCGCTCAGCTGGTCGCTGCGCAGTCCCGGCGTGCGGACCAGCTCGATCGGCCTCAGGGCTGAGGTGGGGACGACGTAGAAGCGGACGCCGTCGCGTTGCTCGATGGCGAGCACGGCGGCCTCGCGGGTGTGCCAGGCGAGCGAGACGATCAGGGCGTAGCCGGCGCCGACCAGGGCGACGCCGGGGAAGAAGAGGCCGAGCACGCCGGCGGCGAGGGCGGTGACGCCGATCGGCCAGAGCCGGCCGAGGGCGATGCGAGCTGGGCCCTCGGGCGGCAGCGAGGTGGCGGTACGGGCGCGCGCCAGGGCGCTGCGCATGTCGCCGCCGGCGCGGTCCGGGCGGCCGAGGTAGGCGCCGATCGCCAGCGAGGCCAGCCACCAGACGGCGGCAACCAGGACGATCGATTCCTCACCGGTGCGGTTGGCGCCGACCGCCGTGATCGCCCCCAGTGCGGTTGCCTCGGCGGCGGCGAGGAAGACGGTGATTCGCAGTAGGTCCGTATACGGCACGCGCTACTCCGCGAGCCACTCGAGGATCGCGAGCCAGCCCTCCGGCCCGTCGACGATCAGGTCGGAGTCTTCGGGCAGCTCCGGCGGCGCCTCCGGCGAGACGATGCCGACGCAGACCGCTGCCGCCAGCTCGCCCGACCGGCGCAGCTCGCGCAGGCGGCGGAAGGCGTCGAGGTCGGTGCGGTCGTCGCCGGCGTAGGCGGCGCGGTCCACCCCGTCGATGGCGAGCAGGGCGCCGACCGCAGCGTCCTTGCCGCCGCCGCCAAGCGGCCGCAGCTCCAGCACCTTGCGGCCCCAGCGCGGTTCCAGCCCGGCGTGGCCGCCGGCGACGGCGATTTCGTGGGCCCGCGCTTCGGCCGCCGCCTCGTTGCCGGCGCCGCGCCAGTGCAGCGCCTGGATCGGTCCCTTGTCCTCGAGTCGCAGGCCGGCGGCGCTGAGGGCGTCGTCGTCGAGCCCGGCCATGAACTCCGCCGCCACCGTCTCCTGTCCGGCCAGCGAGGGGTCCGGCCGCGGCGCCTCGTCGCCCGGCAGCAGCAGTTCCAGCCCGTGGTTGCCGGCGTAGGCGATGCCGTCGAGGCCGACCAGCCGCCGCGCCTCTGTGGCCCGCCGTCCGGAGACGCAGCCGACCAGGCCGCAGCGCTCGCTCAGCCGCGCCAGCGCGTCCCGGGCCGCCGCCGGGACCGTCGCCGCCTCCGCCCGCTCGACGATCGGCGCCAGGGTGCCGTCGACGTCGGTGAGGACCGCCGTTCGCGAGGGCTCGGCCCGCAGCGGCTCCAGCAACGTGGCCCAGGCGCCTTCCCCCGTCTGCGATTCGCGAGGCACGGCATCTAGTATCGCCGCATGCCCCCCGCCTCCGGGTCGATGCCCTCGAGCCAGACCCTGAGGCTGGCGGCGATCGGCACCCTCGCCGGCGTCTTCAGCGGCCTTTTCGGCGTCGGCGGCGGCACCGTGATCGTGCCGCTGCTGATCCTCTGGTTCGGCTACGGCGAGCGGCTCGCCACCGGGACCAGCCTCGCCGCGATCGTCCTCATCGGCCTGCTCGGCACCCTCGCCCAGGGCGGCATCTACGGCAACGTCCACGTCGCCACCGGCCTGCTGCTGGCGGTCCCGGCGATCGTCGGCGTCGTGCTCGGGACCGCGCTCCAGCAACGGATCCCCCAGCGCGCCGTCTCCTATCTCTTCGCGGCGCTGCTGGTCGCGATCGCGATCGAGCTGGTCCTCTCGTGAACGAGTTGCTGGCAGTCCTGATCGCCATCGCCGGCGGCCTCGCCGGCGGCCTCGTGGGCGTCGGCGGCGGCGTCCTCTTCGTGCCGGCGCTGACGATCTTCCTCGGCCTCAGCCAGGTCGAGGGCGAGTCGACCTCGCTGCTGATGATCGTCATCGTCGCCCTCGTCGGCGCCTACCGCCAGAACTCCTACGGCAACGTCCGCGTCCGCGAGGCGCTGGTCATCGGCGCCCTCTCCCCGCTCGGCGTCCTGATCGGCGTCGCGGTCGCCAACAACGTCTCCGAGCGCGTGCTCCAGCTCTCCTTCGCCGCCCTCGCCCTCTTCATGGCGGCCCAGCTGGTCCGCCGCGCTCGCTCCTCGGCCTCCTAGCGATTACGGGGGCCGCCTGAGGGCCGGGCGCTCGCCGCCATCGTCTACGCTCAAAGCGTGGATTCGCTTACTTGGCACGGCGACCTCCCGAATTTGCGATCCCCCGTGTTGGTCTGCGCTTTTCGTGGCTGGAACGACGCCGCCGCGGCTGCCTCGACGGCGCTGGAGGCGATCGCCACCTCCTTCGACTCGCGGCTGATCGCCAGGATCGATGCCGAGGACTATTTCGACTTCCAGACGACGCGGCCGACGATCAACATGGAGGAAGGCCAGACGCGCCGGCTCGACTGGCCCGCCAACGACCTGATCGCGGTGCCCGTCCCGACCGCCGATCGTGACCTCGTCCTGCTCGACGGCACCGAGCCGAACCTGCGCTGGCGCACCTTCTCGGAGACGATCGCGACGGCTGCCGACGCGCTCGGGGTCGAGCGGATCATCAGCCTCGGGGCCCTGATCGCCGAGGTCTCGCACACGCTGCCGGTGCCGATCACCGGCCTCGCGTCAGACCAGGAGATGGTCGAAGAGCTGGAACTCGAGCGCTCCAACTACGAGGGGCCGAGCGGCATCGTCGGCGTCATCCACGATCTCTGCCGGCAGGGGGGCATCGACTCGGTCTCGCTCTGGGCGGCGGTCCCCCATTACGTCGCCGCGATCCCCAACCCGAAGGCCGCCCTGGCCCTGCTGCGCCGGCTCGAGGGGCTGACCGGAATTGCGGTCGAGGCCTCCGGCCTGGAGGAGCAGACGAACGACTACGAAGAGCAGATCGGGCGCGCGGTCGCCGCCAACCCCGAGATCGAGGAGCTGGTCTCCCGGATCGAGGCCGAACAGGCCGACCTGCTGGCCAGCGAGGGCGACGAACTCCCCTCAGCCGACTCCATCGCCCGGGAGTTCCAGCGTTTCCTCAAGCAGCGCGGCGATCAGGGCTGACGCGCCTCCACGCTTTCGTTTGAAAGAAGCCTCGCATTTGGCGCATTCGAGTCTTGTTCTGAATGCAGACAACAAATTACGCTGCCACAATGCAGGTCATGGAAGAGAGCAGGACGGACGAGCGCTTTCGCCAGGTCGACGAACGCTTCGATCGACTCGAAGCCTCCATCACCGACTTCCGTACCGAGGTCCGGGGCTCCATCGCCGAACTCCGCAAGGAGATCAAGGACTCGAACGCGGAACTTCGCGCTGAGGTCCAGTTGACGAATGGCCGCTTCGACGCGCTGCAGCGGACGCTGCTCCAGGTCGGCGGCGGCCTGATCGCGACGATGATCGCCGCCTCCGCCGGCTTGATCGCGACCCAGCTCTAGGCCGCTCTAAGACTCCGCCGCCGGGCAGATCAGGCGGTAGTCGCACCAACTGCAGACCGACGGCGAGGGGCGGGGCTCGAAGTCCTGGGCGAGGATGCCCTCGCCTACCTGGAGCACGGTGCGCTCGACCCGCTCGGCGTCGTCGGGCTTGCTTGGCGCGGCAACCTTGTCGGCGTCGAGCACGTAGTAGTAGCTGCCGGTGCTGGCCTCGACCTCCCAGGCCTCGCGGGCGGCGAGGCGGTAGAGCGCCAGCTGCAGGTCGCTCTCGAGCTCGGCTTCGGTCTTGCGTTCGCCGGTCTTGTAGTCGATCAGCTCGTAGTCGCCGTCGGGCAGCCGGTCGACGCGGTCGACGCGGCCGCGGACGTGGTGCTCCCCTACCTTGAAGTCGAACTTGCGCTCCAGCCAGGCCGGTTCCCCCTCGGCCCCGCGCTCGCGCTGCCAGTAGAGCCGCAGCGCCTCGCGGGCGCGGTCGCGGAACTGCAGCTCGTCGTCGGTCGAGCCGAAGCCGGTGCGGCGCCAGCCCGTCTCGAAGAGGTTGGTCAAGAGCCCGAGGCCTTCCTCGTCGTCCTGCGGCGGCTCTTTGTGGAAGCGCTCGAGGACGTTGTGGATGAGGATGCCGAAGCGCTGGTTGATCGTCGGCTCCTGGGGGATGCCGAAGACGCGGGCGAACTTGTACTTCAGCGGGCAGGTCAGGTAGAGGCTGAGGTCGGAGGCGGAGAGGCTGAGTCGGCCGTCGCCGCGGCGCGGCAGGAAGGCCTCCAGCGAGGGCTCCTCGCGGGCGGCGATCAGCTCCCGCCGCCGGCCGCGCTCGTGCTCGGAGTCGAGCAGGTAGGAATCGAGCGAGGAGGCGTCGAGCTCGGCCTGCTGCTCGGGGGTCGCGACCTGGCGCAGGAGACCGTTGACGGCGGCGATCGCCTCCGCCGTCGGCTCGTCGCCCGGGCGCTGCGCCAGCGCCGCCAGCTTCAGCAGCTCCAGGTAACGGGCGATCGCCCGGTTGACGTCGATCGCCGTGTCGAGCCGGGGCTCGGAGAGCTCGCGGCCAGCCCGCCAGGAGGCCTCCAGAACCTGCTCGCGCAGCTTGCGGTAGGTGGCGTGCAGCCCCTCGGCGGGGCCGAACAGCTCCTCGCCGTGCTCCTCCTCCTCGGCCTCCGCGCTCGCCAGCGCCTCGGCGTAGAAGCGCGACGGTCGCGCCTCGCCCTCCTCGCCGCGCTCCAGCCGCGAGAGCACGAGGCCGGTCCGCGCCGGCCAGCCGATCCGCGCCCACTCGCCCTCGCCCTCGAGCCCGAGCACGAAGACGTGGTCGAAGCCGATCCCCTTGACCGCGTCCATCGCCATCCCCTGCACGGCGCCCGGCGCCGGCGGCTCCTCGCCGCCCGCCGGCTCGACGCCCGCCTCGGCCACGGCGCTGAGGTAGGCGACGAAGCCGCGGGTCGATCCATGCGGCTCGCGCCGCGCCCAGGCCGTCGCCAGCTCGGCCAGCCGCGAGAGCCCGAGCAGGCGCTCCGCCACCTCCGGCTGGGCGGCGAAGAGACGCTGCCGCCGCAGCCCGACCCGCTCGATCAGGCGGCGCACGAAGACGTCGGCCCGCCGCTCCTCCATCGCCGCCGCCGCGGCGTTGTAGAGCTTGAGGAAGGACTGGATCCGCTCCCGCGCCTCGGGCTGGAACTGGGGGCTGTCGAGGGCCGCCTCGCAGGCCGCGACCATGTCCTGCTTGCGCCGCCGCGCAATCGTCGTCAGCCGCGCCAGGTCGCCGGAGCGCAGCTCAATCGGCGGCCGGGTCAGCGCCCGTGCCGCCGCCGGGGAGTCGTCGGGGTCGGCGAGCACGCGCAGCCAGGCGATCGCGTCGCGCACCTCGGGACGCTGGAAGAGGGCGGTGGGGCCGGCGAGGTGGAAGGGGATGCCGCGCTCCTCCATCGCCGCCGCGACCGCTCCCCCCTGGCGCGCGGGCTCGGCGACGAGGACGCAGATCGTCTCCGGACCGGCGCCGGCGGCGAGCAGGTGCTCAGCCTCGCGGGCGACCGCCTGGGACTGGGCGCGCTCGTTGGTGCAGCGCCAAAAGCGGACCTGCGGCTCGCGGAAGCGGTGCTCGAGGGGGACGACGTCGCCCTGGGGAAAGAGATCCCGGAACCAGGCGGTCGGTCCCCCGGCGTCCTCCAGCGCGTAGAGGTGGTTGGGGCGCTCGCCCGCGAGGGCCTCGAGGATGGCCTGCTGGGCGCGGGTCGTCTCCTCCAACTCGTCGACCATCAGATACTCGAAGCGCTCGGCGATCTGACGGCGGACGTCGGGCCGCTCGGCGAGCAGGCAGTCGAGGGCGAGGAAGACGTCGCCGCGGTCGAGGCTGCCGGCGGCGGCGAGGACGCGGTCGTGGGCTGTGTAGAGCTCGGCGAACTCGAGCTCGCGCCTGACGGACTCCGCCTCGGCTTCGTCGCCGGCGCTCCGCTCGGCCTCGCGGGCACGCTGCTCGAGCAGGGTCGGACCGACCCGTTCCGCCTTCAGCGCGTCGATCCGGGCCAGCAGGCGGGCCAGCAGGCCGGCCGGGTTGCCGCGGATCTCGTGGCGGCGCAGGGGAAGCTGGTCGAGGCGGTCGAGCAGCATCGCCAGGCGCTCGGCCGGGCCGAGGACGTCGAAGAAGGGGTCGAGGCCGGCGGCCTCGGCGTGCTCGCGCAGGAGCCGCTCGCCCAGCGTCTCCCAGCTGCCGATCCAGAGCTCCTCGAAGGGGCCCCTCAGCAGCGACTCGGCCCGCTCGCGCAGCCGCCGCGCGGTCGCCCGGGTCGAGCCGATGATCAGCACTCGCTCGGGCGCGGTGCCCTCGCCGGCGAGCCGCGCCAGGCGCCGCGCCAGCAACTCCGTCTTGCCGGTGCCGGCGGCCCCGAGCACGAGCATCGGGCCCTCGCCGTGGAGGACGGCGCGCTCGCGCCCGTCTGCCTCCAACGCCGCCGTCGACCGCTCCTCGCGCATCGCCCAACGCTAGCGCGCCGTAGCATCCGGCCGGTGGACGTCCTCTCCGCAGATTGGTTGACGATCTGCCGCCGCATCGTGGCGGCGCAGCGGGCGGTCTTCGCGGGCGCTCCGAGCAGCGAGGAGCGCAGCGTTTACGAGGGCGTCGGCGAGGGAGGGGACCACACCCTGGCGATCGACCGCCGTTGCGAGGACGCGGTCTTCGTCGAGCTCGAGGCGTTGGCGGCGCAGGGCGCCTCCTTCGTCGCCATCTCGGAGGAGCGCGGCGAAGTCTCCTTCGGCTCGGGTGGCCCGGTGCGCGTGGTGATCGACCCGATCGACGGCTCGCTCAACGCGCGCCGCATGATCCCCTCCTTCAGCGTCAGCATCGCCGTCGCCTCGGGCGGCTCGATGGCCGACGTCGAGTTCGGCTTTGTCCACGACTTCGGCGCCGACGAGGAGTTCGCCGCCCGGCGCGGGGAGGGGGCGACGCTCGGCGGCGATCCAATCAGGGTCTCGGCCGAGGCGGAGAAGCTGGAGATCGTCGGGGTCGAGTCGGCGAAGCCGGAGTGGTCGTTGCCGGCCCTGGAGTCCCTGGCGGGCGAGGTCTTCCGGCTGCGAGTGGTCGGTTCGATCGCGATCACCGCCGCCTACGTCGCCGCCGCCCGCTTCGACGCGATGCTGAGCCTGCGCTCCTGCCGCTCCGTCGACGCCGCGGCGGCGCAGCTGATCGTGCGCGAGGCCGGGGGCGCCGTCGCCTTCGGCGACCTCCCGCTCGGGGAGGTGGCGCTGGACCTCGATGCGCGCTACCCGGTGGCCGCCGCTCGGGACGGCTCTTCGCTGGACGTCATGCGCGATGCGCAGCGTGCCGGCGACCCGGCGTAACCACCGCGCGAACCGGGTTTAGAACATGTGTTCGTAAGGAACATACGTTCGCTACACTCGCGAACTCGAGGCAGGCAACCCAAGACTGAAGGGAATCTCCCCCAACATGGCAGCGACTAAAAACGGCAGCAAATCCAAAACCCAGGCCAAACGCGCGACCACGGAAGCGAAGAAATCCGCTCGCGCCACCGCCAAAGCGACCAAACGGGCGGCGACCAAGACGGCCGTCGCCGAGAAGAACCAGGTCCAGACCGTCGCCGAGGCCGCCGTCGACTTCCCGGTCGGCATCGTCCTCACCGTCAGCGACCGCGTCTCCGACCTGGTCGAGCCGTGGACCGGCCGCACCAGCGCCGAGAAACAGCTCAAGTCCTACCGCACCCAGCTGCGCAAAACGGCGAAGCGCACCGAGCGTCGCGGCACCACCGCCCGCCGCAAGGCAACCACCGAGGCCCGCAAGACCCGCAACCGGGTCGAGCGCGAGGCCCGCAAGCGCCAGCGCACGGTCGAGACGACCCTGAAGCGCAACCGCAACGAGCTGGAAGACCGCGTACGTCAAGCGGTCGACCTCCTGCCCGTCTAGGCACCAAGCACCGCGACCGGCAGTGAGCCGGCTGGCTCGAAGGGCCAGCCGGCTTGCGCTGGTGCGTACGCCCTGAACTGGAACCGCGCGCCGCGGCTGTCGTCGTCGCTAAAGCGGTAGGCGTAGCGGAAGCGCCCCGCGCGGTCGCTGCGCACCGTCCTGAACTCCCGCCAGGGGAGACCCGGCAAGCGGAACTGGAGCTGCACCACCTTGCCGTCGGCGGGGAGCGAGGCGCCCTCGGAGGCGACCTT
>DASTNW010000074.1:0-9049 GCA_035762685.1 Solirubrobacterales bacterium
CTCGGTGGAGCAACAGCGGGGAGGCTCCACCGAGCCCTCCCTCGCCGGGCCTGCGAAGCGGCTTAGGCAGGCTCTAGCAGGAGGCTGAAGTCGAGGCTGGGGGCCGAGTGGGTGAGGGCTCCGATGGAGATGAAGTCGACACCGGTCTCGGCGATGGCGCGGACCGTGTCGAGATCGACTCCGCCGGACGCCTCGAGCGTGGGGCCCTTAGCGCCGGCGTTCTCGTCGCGCAGCTTCACCGCAGCCCGCAGCGTCTCGGCGTCCATGTTGTCGAGCAGGAGGCGCTCGGCGCCGACGCCGAGGGCGTAGGCGACCTCTTCGAGGTCGCGGCACTCGATCTCGATCGGCATCTCCGGCTGCGCCCGGCGCGCCGCGTGGACAGCCTTGGCGACGCCGCCGGCGAGGGCGATGTGGTTCTCCTTGATCAGGACCGCGTCGTAAAGGCCGATACGGTGGTTGACCCCGCCCCCGGCGGCGACCGCCCGCTTCTCCAGCCCCCGCAGCCCCGGCGTCGTCTTGCGCGTGTCGAGGATGCGGGCACCGGTCCCGGCAACCGCCTCGACGAAACGCGCGGTCAGGGTGGCGATGCCAGAGAGATGGCCGAGGAAGTTGAGCGCAGTGCGCTCGGCGGCGAGCAGCGACCTGGCGCTGCCGCTCGCCAGCAGCACCTCGGCCGGCACCTCCTGGCGCCACTGCCCCTCGACAACGAGGCGGTCGACGTGCTCGACCCCGCACTGGTGCATCGCCTCCTCGACTGCCTCGAACCCAAAGACGACCCCCGGCTGTTTCTGCGCGATCCGCGCCCGCGCCTTCGCCTCGGCGGGCACCGTCGCCTCCGTGGTCACGTCGCCGTCCCCGACGTCCTCGGCCAGCGCCCCTTCCACGATCCGCTGCAATTCCTCGGCGGCAGTCATCGGCGCCAGCCTAGATCAACGAACGAGGAGTGCATTTGCGGGCTATACGCCGGTCAATGCACTCCTCGTCCCCGGACAGCCTCACATTTTGGGCACCGGCCGCGTTTAATCCACGAGGTGAGCGAACTGCCCCCGTTTCAGACCCTGATCGACCGGCACGCCGAGGACGTGCTGGCCGTCTGCCGCGGCTCCGTCGGTCGCAGCGACGCCGACGACTGCTTCCAGGAGACCTTCCTCTCCGCCCTGCGCGCCTACCCGGGGCTGAAGGACGCGGGCAACCTGCGCGGTTGGCTGATCACGATCGCCCACCGCAAGGCGGTCGACCACCACCGCGCCAGCGGGCGCCGGCCGGTCCCGGTCGCCGAAGTGGCCGAGGTCGCGGTCAGCGACCCCGAACCGGGCGACGGGATCTGGACGGCCGTCGAGGTCTTGCCGCCGAAGCAACGCGCTGCGGTGACGCTGCGCTACGCCGGTGACCTCCCTCACGCCGAGATCGCCGCAGCGCTCGGCTGCTCGCCCGAGGCCGCGCGCCGCAGCCTGCACGAAGGGCTCAAGCGACTGAGAAAGGAGCTGGCATGAAGGCATCGCTGAACCGGCTCGCCGAGCGTGCGGCCGACGAGGGCCTGCTCGACGTCGCCTACACGACGACCGACTCGCCGTTCGGGCCGCTGCTGCTGGCGAGGACGCCGCGCGGGTTGGTCCGCGTCGGCCTCCCCAACCAGGACGCCGACGAGCTCCTCGTCGACCTGGCAGTCCGGGTCTCGCCCCGGGTGCTCGAGGCCCCGGCGCAGTTCGACGAAGCGCGGCGCGAGCTCGACCTCTACTTCGAGGGCAAGCTGACCGACTTCGACCTGCCGCTCGACTGGCAGCTGAGCAAGGACTTTCGCCGCCGGGTGCTGCGGGCGATCGCCCGCATTCCCTACGGCCAGACCCGCAGTTACACCGAAATGGCGAGAAGCGCCGGCAACGAGCGCGCGGTGCGGGCGGCGGGGACGGCCTGCGGGTCGAACCCCATCCCCCTGGTCGTCCCCTGCCACCGCGTCCTGCGAACCGGCGGCGCGCTCGGAGGCTACGGCGGTGGCCTGCCGATGAAGGAGGGCCTGCTGAGGCTCGAGGGCGTCCTCGACGGTTAGTCGAGCGGCATGGCTAAAGGGTTCGCGGGCAGTGGCCGATCAAGGGGGCCATGCGACGCAAACCCATCGCCGCGGCCGGCGACGGCACCCACGCCGTCCGGCTCGCCTGGTGCATCTCCTTCCTCGTCACGCTCGCCCTGATCGCGCTGCTCGGCCTCGCCAAGTCGGCCCAGGCGGTGTCCCTGCCCGAGCTGGACGTCCCCGGGCCCTCCGCGCTGGCGACTCCCCCCGACGAAGCGGAGGAGGAAGGCGAAGCGGAAGCCAGCGAAGACGAAGAGATCGAAGCCGACGAATGCGAAGAGGAAGAGGAGGGGGAATGCGAAGAGGAGGACAGCTTCGAGGCCCCTCCGGAGTGCCTGCTGAGCAGCGCCGAGGCGACCGTCTTCGCCTCCGGAAACAGTGACAAGGTCCGCCTTCAGGTCCGCTATGCGGCCACTTCCCCGACCACCGTTGCGGTCGAGTACGGGCTGCACGGGTCCAGGGGCTCGCTCTTCCTCGGCAGCGAGAAGAAGCGCTTCGGCAGGAAGGGCGTCCTGCGCCTGAACCAGAGCCTGACCGAGGCCCAGATGGTCAAGGTGATGGCGGCGAAGGGATTCGCGGTGCGGATCCGAGTGCCGGCGGCGCCGGGCTGGTGCAAGCCCTACTTCGACCACCAGCTCGACGTGAGGCGCGCCACCCCCCGCGGCTTGACCTGGCTGCAGTCCGAGTAGCGCCCCCAGCAGCGCTCAGCCGTTCAGCGTCTCCCCCAGCCAAACGGCCGCGTCGCGCAGGTGCGAGGGGTCGATCTGGTGGCCGAGGTCGGACTCACGGTAGGTGACCGCCAGCCCAGCCCCCTCCAGCAGGTCGCGCGCCCGCTGGGCGAAGCCGACCTCGATGATCGGGTCGCCGCGACCGTGGGAGATGAAGGCGCGCGTCGCCTGACGGTCCCCGAAGACCGGCTCCCAATCGTCGACGGTCGGCACGAAGCCGCTGTAGGCGAGGATCCCGGCCACCGCCGGCCTGTCACCGCCGAGCGCCATCGCGTAGCTCATCACCGCGCCCATCGAGAAGCCGCCGAGGACGGTTTGCTCGGGGCCGACGCCGGTCTCCTCCCAGAGCCGGTCGTGGAGCTCGGCGAGGGCCGCGCGGGCGGCGTGGAAGCTGTCGGGGTCGGGATGTCCGACGCGCGGCACCCGGTACCAGTGGTACCCCGGCGAGCCGGGAAGCTGCAGCGGCGCCCGCGGCGTCACCACCCGCAGCCGCCGCTCCGGATCGAGCAGGTCGGCCAGCCCGAGCAGGTCGCGCTCGTCGGTGCCACGGCCATGGTGAAGCAGCAAGAGCCCCTCGGGGGCCGACTCGGCCGGGCGTTCGAGGCGAACCAGCGGCTCCATCCCTAGCCGGCCGAGGCGGCGGCGGTCTTGTTGAGGTAGTCGCGCACGAACTCGTCGAGGTCGCCGTCGAGCACTCGCTGCACGTCGCCGACCTCGTGCTCGGTGCGGTGGTCCTTGACCATCGTGTAGGGGTGCATGACGTAGCTGCGGATCTGCGATCCCCAGGCGACGTCTTTGACCTCGCCGCGCGCCCTGGCCAGCTCTTCGGAGCGTTTGCGCTCCTCCAACTCGATCAGCTTCGAGCGCAGCAACTGCATCGCCACCGCCTTGTTCTGGGTCTGCGAGCGCTCGTTCTGGCACTGGACGACGACGCCGGTCGGGAGGTGGGTGATCCGCACCGCCGAGTCGGTCTTGCTGACGTGCTGGCCGCCGGCGCCGGAGGCGCGGTAGGTGTCGACGCGCAGGTCGGCATCGTCGATCTCCACCTCGACGCCGGCATCTACCAGCGGCCCGACGTCGACCTGGGCGAAGCTGGTGTGGCGGCGAGCGGAGGAGTCGAAGGGGGAGATCCGCACCAGCCGATGGACGCCGCGCTCGGCGGCGAAGAGGCCGTAGGCGTTCTCGCCGCGGGCGACAAAGGTGGCCGACTTCAGCCCCGCCTCCTCCCCGGGCGAGGCCTCCTTCATCTCGACCTCGAAGCCGCGCCGCTCGGCCCAGCGCAGGTACATGCGCAGGAGGATCTCCGCCCAGTCCTGCGAATCGGTGCCGCCCGCGCCCGCGTGGACCGTTACGACGGCGTCGCCGGCGTCGTACTCACCGCTGAACAGGCGCCCCTCCTCGAGCTCGGCGAGCCGCCGCTCGGCCGCGCCCAGCTGCGCCTGCAGCTCGGCCGCCATCTCCGCGTCCTCACCGGCCAGCTCGGCCAGCTCGCCGAGGTCGGCGACGTCGGACTCCAGGCCGCGGAACATCTCCAGGCGGCGCTGCGCGCGGGCGTGGGTAGCCGAAGTGCGGGCCGCGGCCTCCTGGTCGTCCCAGAACCCCGGCCGGCCCATCTCGGCCTCTAGGCGCGTTGCCTCGGCCTCCAGCGCAGCAGGGTCAAAGGTAGTCCGAGAGCAGGGACAGCTGCTCGCGGACGGCGGCCAGCCGCGGTGCGATCGCTTCGGTGGGGGCGGCGTCGGCCATGTCCTGCAGGTTATCCGGCGGCGCCGGCCTCGTTTGGGAAGCCGCCGGCACGCAGCGCCTCGGCGCGATCCTCGTATGGGCGCCAGCTCCGCACCCGGCGGTCGCGCAGCTCGAAGACCCAGGCCATCTCGTCCGCCCCGGCCGCCGAGCCGTCCTCGTCCCAGCGCCAGCGGCGCACGATCAACGCGACCGCGGTCCCGCCGCCACCCTCCAGGCCTTCCTCGTAGAGCTGCTCCAGCTCGATCGTCTGCTGGACCCCGCCCGGCTCCCGCGTCGCCCACAGCCGCGCCGCCTCGATCCCCTTCCGCAGCCCCCGCATCGCGTGCAGTTCGACCTCGGGATCGAGCACCGCGACAAACCCATCCAGGTCTCGCTCGTTGAACGCCCGGATGAACTCGCGGACGGGGTCTATGCCCCGTGGCACTTCTTGTACTTCTTGCCGGAGCCGCACCAGCAGGGGTCGTTGCGGCCGATTTTGTCGTGCTCGTCTTTGACCACGGTCTCGACCACGTCGCCGCCGATCGCCTGGGACGCGGCGGCGTCGACCGAGCCGGCGGTGCCGGTCCCGACCGCGACCTGTTCCAGGGCCGACGGCTGCCCGTCGAGAGTGCCGCCTGAGTAGGCCAGCGCCGAAGGCTCGTTGGCGGCAGCGGCGCCGTTGCCCTGCGCGGGGTCGACCTGGATCTCGGCCCGGAAGACCAGCCGGCTGAACTCGTCCCAGATCGAGTGCATCAGCTCCTCGAACATCGCGTAGCCCTCGTTTTTGTAGGCGACGAGGGGGTCGATCTGAGCGAAGCCGCGCAGGTGGATGCCTTCGCGCAGGTAGTCCATGTCGAAGAGGTGTTCGCGCCAGCGGTTGTCGATCACCTGCAGCAGGATCGAGCGCTCCAGATAGCGCATCAACTCCTCGCCGAGCTGCTGCTCGCGCTCGTCGTAGGCGCTCATCGCGTCGTCGTCGAGAGCGTCTTTGAGCTTTTCGCGATCGACCGTCTCCGGCGCCAGGGTGGCGACGTCGACGCTGACCGGCCAGATCTGGCGCAGCTGCGTCTCCAACTCGCCGAGGTCCCAGTCCTCGAGGATCTCGCCGGACGTGTACTCGTCTACGAGGCGCTCGATCACGCCCTCGACCTCGTCGCGGGCGGTCTCCGACATGTCGCGCCCTTCGAGGATCTCGCGCCGGTACCGGTAGATGACGCGGCGCTGCTCGTTCATCACGTCGTCGTACTCGAGGACGCGTTTGCGGATCAGGAAGTTCTGTTCCTCGACCTTCTTCTGGGCGTTCTCGACGGTTTTCGTCAGCATCTTCGCCTCCAGCGGGACTTCGGTCCCGTCCTCGTCGACCGGGCCCAGGCGGTCGAGGATCTTGTAGATGCGGTCGCCGGCGAAGAGACGGATCACGTCGTCTTCGGCCGAGAGGTAGAAACGGGACTCGCCGCGATCGCCCTGGCGGCCGGAGCGCCCGCGCAGCTGGTTGTCGATCCGGCGCGACTCGTGGCGCTCGGTGCCGCAGATGAAGAGCCCGCCCAGCTCGCGAACTTCCTCCGCCTCGGCCTTGCACTGCGGTTCCAGCTCGGTGGTCTTCGCCGCCAGCGCCTCCTCGTAGCCCTCGCTCTCGTGCGTGATGCCCTTCTTCTTCAGCTCGGTGATCGCCAGCTGCTCGGGGTCGCCGCCGAGCTTGATGTCGACGCCGCGGCCGGCCATGTTGGTGGCGATCATCACCGCGCCCCTGCGCCCCGCCTGGGCGATCAACTCGCCCTCTCGTTCGGCGTGCTCGGGCTTGGCGTTCAGCACCGCGTGCTCGATCCCGTCCCTCTTCAGCGCCTCGGAGATCATCTCCGAGACCTCGACCGAGACGGTGCCGACGAGGATCGGCTGCCCCTTCTCGTGGCGGCTGACGATCTCCTCGAGCACGGCCTTCCACTTGCCGTCTTTGGTCTTGAAGATCTGGTCGTTCTGGTCGAGGCGGACCATCGGCTGGTTGGTGGGAACCTCGACCACCGGCATTTTGTAGATCTTCATGAACTCGGTCGCCTCGGTCAGCGCCGTTCCGGTCATCCCGCCCAGCTTGTCGTAGAGGCGGAAGTAGTTCTGCAGGGTGATCGTTGCCAGGGTCTGGTTCTCCTCGCGGATCGCCACCCCCTCCTTCGCCTCGACCGCCTGATGCAGGCCCTCGGACCAGCGCCGGCCCTCGAGGATGCGGCCGGTGAACTCGTCGATGATCATCACCTCGCCGTCGATCACCGCGTAGTCCTTGTCCTTCTTGTAGAGCGACTCGGCTTTCAGCGACTGGACGAGGTGGTTGACGAGGCTGCCGTGCTCGCCGAGGTAGAGGTTGTCGACGCCGATGAACTGCTCGGCGTTCTTCACCCCCCGCTCGGTCGGGGCGACGGTCTTGTGTTTCTCGTCGTACTCGTAGTCGTAGTCGACGTCGGAGGTGTCCTTCGACTCGCCGAGCGATTTCAGCTTCTGTTTGGCCGGGACGCCGGTCATCTGCTTGGCCAGGCGGGCGAAGGTGTAATAGGTCTGCGCCGCCTGTTCGGGCTGGCCGGAGATGATCAGCGGCGTCCGCGCCTCGTCGATCAGGATGTTGTCGACCTCGTCGACGATCGCGAAGTGGTGGCCGCGCTGGACGCACTGCTCGAGCGAGGGGGACATGTTGTCGCGCAGGTAGTCGAAGCCGAACTCGGAGTTGGTCCCGTAGGTGACGTCGCCGGAGTATTTGCGCTGCCGGGCCGCGTGGTCGTCGGAGTCCTGGACGGAGGAGACGCTGACCCCGAGCGCGTCGTAGATCGGCTTCATCCATTCGGCGTCGCGGCGGGCCAGGTAGTCGTTGACGGTGACGACGTGGACGCTGTTCCCGGCCAGGGTGTTGAGGAAGACCGGCAGGGTCGCGGTCAGGGTCTTGCCCTCGCCGGTCCGCATCTCGGCGATCGCGCCGTCGTGGAGGACCATGCCGCCGATCAGCTGCACGTCGTAGTGGCGCTGGCCGAGCGTGCGCCGCGACGCCTCCCGCGCCAGCGCGAAGGCCGCCGGCAGCAGATCGTCGAGCGACTCGCCGTTGCGAGCGCGCTCGCGCAGGGAGTCGGCCTCCTCGCGCAGTTCGGCTTCCGAGAGCGCCTCCATCTCGGGCTCGAAGCGGTTGATCGCCTCGGCGCGCTTCTGGTAGGCCTTGAACTTGCGCCCCTCCCCGGTGCGCAAGGCCTTGGTCACGAGGTCCATCGCAGGCATTGCTCAAGGGTAGCGGTGCACAGGAGCCAGCGGGTCGCCGCGAATGCCCCTTGCCGGAAGCGGGTAGCGGGCGTACGATCGAGGTGAAACCACAAGGAGGCGCTCATGCGGATTGAGATTCGGGGCCGGAACGTCGAGATGACGGATGACCTGCGTGAGATGGTGCGGAAGCGGTTCCAACGCCTTGGCCGGCAGGTCTCGCCGCTGGCCACGCTCGAGGTCGTGCTCTCGGAGGAGCGCAACCCCCGCATCGCGGACAGTCAGGTGGCGGAGGCGACCTTCCATCTCAAGGGCGTGACGCTGCGAGCCCACGAGGCCTCGCCCGAGATGACCCACTCGGTCCACGAACTGGCGGAGGACGTACGGCGCCAGGTCAAGAAGCACCGCGAGCTGCGGCGCAAGCGCAGCCAGACCCGGCACCTGGTCGACCGTATGCGCGGCCGCCCCGCCGAGCTGCACCCTTAGAGAGCTAGGCCTACATTCGCCGGGCGAAAGTTACGGCGACAACGCGGGCGGCCCCGGCCGCCCGCAGGGCCTGCGCGCAAGCCGTCACCGTCGCCCCGGTCGTCAGCACGTCGTCGACCAGCAACACGCTGCGGGGCACCACTCCCGGCGAGTGGACCCGGGGCGGATGACCGAGCCGCTGCGCCCGCCGCCGGCCGACCTGACGCGGCCCACCGCGCCTGACCAAACACCGCTCGAGCGGTGACCCCAAGCGCTCCGCCAGCGCTCCCGCCAACTCACCGGCGGGGTCGAACCCGCGCCGCCGCAGGCGCGAAGGCGCCGGCGGCACCGGCACGATCGCCCCGCTCAGCATGTGGGCCGGCGCCAACCACTGGACCCGGTCCGCCATCAGGTCGGCAACCGGCAGCAGGTGCCTGAACTTCAGCGCCGCGACCAGATTGCGAGCGACGCCCTCATACGGCGCCGAAGACCAAGCCCGGTCCAGCCCCGGCGGCCCCTTCCCAAGCAACGGCTCCGCCACCGCCAACCGCCGCCCGCAACGGGTGCAGATCACCGCCTCGGGCCGGCAAGAACGGCCACAGGCCGCGCAAAGCGGCGGCGCCAGAGCAGTCCCAACGGCGTGCAGAATCTCCACACCCCAACCCTCGACAGCAACCACCCACACGTGGCCCGCACAAAGTGAATTCTTCGGCACACCTCCGTGCCAGATCAGTGCCGGAGCCAACTGCGCTCGCGGAGAGGGTCGGGTGCCCCTCTCCAGGAGGCTCAAGAATTACGGCCTGAACCCTTAAAACCGGACCAGCTGCGCAACGGCCTC
>DASTNW010000075.1:0-23089 GCA_035762685.1 Solirubrobacterales bacterium
CAACGCGTCGTCGGCGAACTGCTCAGCGCCGACAACACTCCGCCGCCCGAGCCAGCAAAGCCGACTGCGGCAAGACGCGGCCAGCCAGAGGACAACGGAGGCGGGACCAGCCTCCCCACCGCCGCCTGGGGCCTGCTCGCCACCCTCGGCCTGCTCGGGGCCGGCGCCCTGATCGAGACGCGGAGCCTGTTCGGATGACCAGGGGCGCCGCGTGATCGAGCAGGTCCTCTTCGACGTCTCCGAGGCGCTGCTCGTCCCGGTGCTCGTCCTCACCGTCGCGGCGCTGGCCCTGGTCATGGTCGAAGCCGGGGCACTGCTGGTGGAGGTGCGGCGGCGGCGGCAACGTAACCTCTGGGCGCTGGAGCGCGCCATCGAGGAGTGCCGCGGGCGCCTCGCCGCCGGGATGCCGGCCGAGGCGCTGGCGGCGCTGCTGCCCTTCGCCTGGAACCGGCAGATGGAAGACGCCTTCGCGGGCGTCGTCGAGCAGCAGGGCCGCCCCGGGGCCGAAGCGCGAATCGCCAAGCGGTTGGCCGAGTACGACTACCTGGCGCTGCGCCGGCTCGAGCGCACCCGCGTGCTCGTCCGCATGGGCCCCGCCCTGGGCCTGATGGGAACGCTGATCCCGCTCTCACCGGCCCTCGCCGGGCTCGCCGACGGCGATGTCGCGACCCTGACCGAGAACCTGCGGGTCGCCTTCAGCGTCACCGTCGCCGGGCTCATGGTCGGGGCCTTCGCCTTCGGCATCTCGCTCGTCCGCGACCGGCTCTACGCCCAGGACTACTCGGACGTCGAGTACGTCGCCGCCAGCCTCACCGCCCCCAGCGGCAACGGCGTGCCCCCGCACCCGGCGACCTGGGAGGCGGTGCGGTGAAGGTCACCCCGCGGGCCCGCAGCCGCGAAGACCGCGCCGGCGACCCGCTCGACGGCCTCGTCAACCTCTTCGACCTCGGCATCGTCCTCTCGGTTGCCTTCCTCCTCGCCGCCCTCTCCTCGCTCGACCTCACCTCGGCCCTGACCGGCAAGGCGAAGACCGAGCCGACCCAGCCCGCCGACTCGGTGGTCGCCGGCAAGGACCAAAAGGTCAAACAGGTACGGCTGCGACCGAACGAGAAGGTGGTCGGCCGCGGCCAGCCGATCGGCACCGTCTACCGCCTCAGCGACGGCCGCACGGTCGTGGTCAGAGACCCCCGCTGAGGGTCCGCCGCTTCACCCAGCGCACGAAGTCCTGCTCCGATACCCGGCCCGTGGCCAGGCCCTCGATCGTCCGCGCGATCTCCTCCGCGTCCTCGCGCGGCCGCGGCCAGACGACCCCGCTGCGATCGAGCATCTCCCGCATGCACTCATAGGCCACCCGCTTGTTCCCGTCGGGGAGCGGGTTGCCGCGAATGATCCGCGAACAGCAAATCGCCGCCCGCTCGACCGGATCGCCATAGAACGGGACTCCATCAAGGCTCGCGAACGGTGCCGCCAACGCTGCCTCGGTGGCTGGGAGACGGACCGCCCGCGCCAGACGCTCGGCCTCGACCCCTAAAACGACCTCGGCGATGAGCAGAAAGTCAGCAATCTCTAACCGTTTGGACATTGATACCAAGATATAGAAAATTTTGGTATCGCGATACCTCTATCCGTGCTTTAATGGTTAAGGCGCTTTGATTCAAGGAAAAGTCTGCGCCAAACCAGACCGACCCAACCAAGGAGATTCGATCCCGATGGCAGTCAAGGCAATGAGCCTCCGCCTCCCCGAGGAGAAAGCCGCCGAGCTCGCCGCGATCGCCCGCACCGACGACATGCCGGTCTCCGAGGTCGTGCGCGAAGCAATCGACAATCACATCAAGGCCCGCCGAGCCGACAAGGACTTCCAGCAACGCCTCAAGCAGCGCCTAGAGGAAGACCGCCAAGTCCTCGAGCGCCTGGCCGGTTAGCTCCAGGCGCACGACAAAGGGCCGGCGGGAGCCCCTCTCCAGACACTCAACGCCGCCCGCAGGGCGGTGTGTCTGGAGAGGGGCTCCCGCCGGCCCTCTCTAATACGCGCAGGAACTAAGCAGTGACCGCGGCCGGGATCAGATCCCGCTGCTCCAGGTAAGCCAGCAGCTTCTCCGCCGACTCCTCCGGCGACTCGCTTTCGGTCTCGCAGACGAAGTCCGGGTTCTCCGGGGCCTCGTAGGGGTCGGAGACGCCGGTGAATTCCTTGATCTCGCCGGCGAAGGCTTTCGCGTAGAGGCCCTTGACGTCGCGCTCGGCGCAGGTGTCGACCGAGGCCTTGACGTAGACCTCGATGAAGCGGTCGCCCATCAGCTCGCGCGCCTCGTCGCGGATCGCCGCGTAGGGCGAGATCGCCGCGGTGATCACCGGCACGCCGTTGCGGCTGAGCAGGTCGGCGACGAAAGCGATGCGGCGGATGTTGGTGTCCCGGTCCTCCTTGGAGAAGCCGAGCCCCTTCGAGAGGTTTTCGCGGACGACGTCGCCGTCGAGGATCTCCAGCTTCGAGCCGCGCTCGCGCAGGTGCCCCTCCAGCACTCCGGAGATGGTCGTCTTGCCGGCACCGGAGAGCCCGGTGAACCAGAGGGTGAAGCCTTTCTCGCCAGCCATGCTCGTTCAGTCCTCCTTGTAAGCGTCGATCAGGATGTCAGCGACCTCGTCGCGCGAGAACTCGTGCGGCGGCCTTTCGCCGTTGCCGAGCATCTCGCGGACCTTGGTGCCAGATAGGAACAGGTGCGCCTCGCTGTCGTGGGGACAGGTCTTGCCAGAGGCCAGCCCCTCGCACTCGTTGCACCAAAAGGTGTGCTCGAACATCAGCGGCTCGATCCCGAGCTCGTCGATGTCGATCTCGTCGAAGATCTTCTGCGCGTCGTAGGTGCCGTAGTAGTCGCCGGCGCCGGCGTGGTCACGGCCGACGATGAAGTGCGTGGCGCCGTAGTTGCGGCGGACGATCGCGTGCAGGACCGCCTCGCGGGGCCCGGCGTAGTGCATCTTCGCCGGCTTCACGCCCAGCACCACCCGGTCGTTCGGGTAGTAGTTCTCCATCAGCACCTCGTAGCAGCGCATCCGCACGTCGGCGGGGATGTCGCCGGCCGTGGTCTTGCCGATCAGCGGGTGGATGAAGAGGCCGTCGCAGGTCTCCAGGGCGGCCTTGGTCAGGTACTCGTGGGCGCGGTGGATCGGGTTGCGGGTCTGGAAGGCGACGATCTTCTTCCATCCGCGTGCCTCGAAGTCGGCCTTGTGCTCGGCCGGCGTCTTGTAGCGGCGCATGAAGGCCTCGTCGTGGTCGGGCAGCGCGTCGACCTCGATCGGGCCGGCGATCATCCGGTTGCCCTCCTCGTAGATCGCGGCGACGCCCGGGTGGGCCTCGTCGGCGGTGCCGTAGACCAGCTCGGCCTCGCGCTTGGCGTCGCGCTCCCAGATCTCCTCGACCCGGATCCGGCCCAGCGGCTTGCCTTCGTCGCTGCTCAGCGCGACGACGTCGCCGACCTCGCAGTCGAGGTCGGTCGCCAGGGTGATCGGGATCGGCCAGTAGTCGCCGTCGACGGTCCGCATCTCGGTGCAGACACGCTCCCAGTCGGCGGACCCCTGGAAGCCGGTCAGCGGCGCGAAGCCACCGTTGCCGATCATCTCGAAGTCCGCCGTGTGGCGCTCGGAAAGGGTCAGGGACAGCTCAGCCATCGTCTCGCTCATTCGCAGGTCTCACCAATCGTTCGGGGAAGGGGAATTAGGGGGCGCGCCGGGGCGCCGTCAGTTGATCCCGCACTCGGTCTTGGCGACGCCCGCCCAGCGGCCGTCACGCGGCGAGCCGCCTGGCTCGACCGGCTGCGTGCAGTGGGTGCACCCGATCGACGGGTAGCCCTGATCGTGCAGCGGGTTGTACGGGAGGTGGTGCTCACGGATGTAGTTCCAGACGTCGCGCTCGGACCAGTCCGCGAGCGGGTTCAGCTTCCAGAGGTTGAATTTCTTGTCCCAGCCGAACTTCGGGGTCTTGGAACGAGTGCTGGAATCTCCGCGCCGGACGCCGGCGACCCAGCAGTCTACGGAAGACAGCGCCCGCCGCATCGGCTCGACCTTGCGCAAACCGCAGCAGGAGTCGGGATCGCGGTTCCAGAGCTCGTCGCCGTACTGGGCCGCCTGCTCCTCCAGCGTCAGGTTGTGGAAACGGTCGAAGCTGATGTCGAGCGCCTCGGCCAGCCGGTCGCGAGTCTCGTAGGTCTCCTCGAAGAGGACGTCGGTGTCGAGGTAGAAGAAGCGCGCCTCGGGGTTGATCCGGCTCGCCAGGTGCGCGGTGACCGAGCTCGTTTTCTGGAACGAGCAGGCGATGTAGTGCTCGGCCCCGAACTGCTCGAACATCCACTCCAGCGCCTCCTCGGCGCGGCGGTCCTCGAGCTCGGCGGCGATCGCCTCGTGGTCGAGGTCGGAGATTGTCGGCACGGTGCCGGAGAGGGTGACTGGCGGCGGTTTCATCGCGAACGGCGCGCTAGATCGCGCACTCCCCCTCTCCGCGCTCGACCTTGTAGGGGCTGGAGCGGTTCCAGTCGATGAACTGCTGCATCGTCTCGAGGCTGAACTCGGCCGGCAGGGTCAGGTCCTTGACCGCCGCTTCGAAGCTCTCGGCACCGGTCCGCTCGGCGAAGGCGTTGAACTCCTCGCCCTCGTCGCGCTCGGCCTCGTAGAGCTTGATCCAGCGCTCGACCGCCTCCGGCGCCCGTTTTGCCGGCAGCCGCGATTTCAGCCGCTTGCCGAAGACGACCTCGCCGCCCTCGAAGTTGCCGCCGATGTGCGGGATGTAGGCGGGCATCTGGCGGCCGCCGACTTTGAGCGAAGCGCCGTAGAAGCCGATGTTGGCGATGTGGTGCTGGCTGCAGCCGTTCGGGCAGCCGCTCATTTTGATGTGGATCCGCTTCGTCAGCTCGTCCTCGATCTGCATCGAGTCGACCCGCTCCTTGATCGCCTTGTTGAGGCCCATCGAGCTGGTGATGCCGAGTTTGCAGCTGTCGGTGCCGGGGCAGCTGACGACGTCGGTGATCTCACGGGCGCCGGCCTCGCCGAGCCCGAGCGCGGTCAGCCGCTGCCAGACGTCGTAGAGCGCCCCGTCGCGGACCCAGCGCAGGACGAAGTTCTGCTGCACGGTGCTGCGGGCATGGCCGCCGGTGTACTCGCGCATGATCTGACCGAGGCCGCGGAACTGCTCCGGGGTCAGATCGCCGCGGGTGATCTTCACCTCGACGGCGGAGAAGCCTTCCTGCCGCTGCGCCTGGACGTTGCCCTCGAGGAAGCGCTCGAACTCGGAGGTGTCGCCGTTGGGGGAGGCGGGGGCCGGCGGCGCCTTCGGGGCGGTCGCCTCCTCGTCGATGTCGAAGCGCAGGCGCTCGACGTCGAACTCGCGCTCGGCGACCCAGTCTCCCTTCAGCTCCTCGTCGCAGAGCTCGCGGAAGGCCTCGATGCCGATCTTGTCGATCAGCACCTTGATCCGGGCCCGGGCGCGGTTGACGCGCAGCCAGTCCTGGCGGTCGAAGATGCGGAGAATCGCCTCGGCCACCATCAGGTAGTCGCCGTTGTCGGCCTCGACGAAGTCGTAGACGGTCGGCGCGACCCGGGCCATGATCGAGGTGCCGCCGCCGACCCTGACCTCGAAGCCCTTGACGCCGTCCTTTTCGCGCGAGATGAAAGCGATGTCGTGGATGCCGGTGATCGCGCGGTCCTCGTCGGAGCCGCTGAAGGCGGTCTTGATCTTGCGCGGCATCAGCTGCGTCGTCGGGTGGCGGACGAAGTAGCGGACGTAGGCGCCGGCGTAGGGCGTCGGGTCGAAGATCTCATCCGGTGCGACTCCGGCCCAGGGATCGCCGGTGACGTTGCGCACCGTGTTGCCGCAGCCCTCGCGCGAGGAGAGGTCAGCCTCGGCGATCTCCCGCAGCAGCGACTCCATGTCGCGCAGCGGCACGTGGTGGATCTGGATGTTCTGGCGGGTGGTGACGTGGCCTTTGTTCAGCGGCGCGTATTTCTCCACCACGCTGGCGAAGGCGTCCATCTGCTCGGGGGTGACACCGCCGAAGGGGAGCTTGACGCGGACCATCTGCACGTCGGGCTGGCGCTGGCCGTAGACGCCCTGTTTGAGGCGGAAGCCGATGAACTGGTCTTCCGGCAACTGCTCGGCGAGGAACGCCTCGGCTTCGTTGTCGAAGTCGTCGAACTCGCGCTCGATGATCGGGATGATGTGGCCCGGGACGTTCTCGTAGGTCTCCGGGTTCTCGAGCGTGCCGACCCGGCCTTTGCCCCGCTGCTCCTTGTTCTCGGCTACGACTACCTCCACACGGAGGAAAATAGCAAAACCTGACAGGGATTAGGGTATTTCCTGCTCAGCGCCTTTTTTGCGGTCGCCGAGGCCCTTTTTGACCGCTGCGGTCTAGCTGTGCGACGGTTTTTTCTGCGCCTGCAGGATCGCCGCCGCCTCGCCGGACTCGGCGACGTAACCGCCCTCGGGCTCCAGGGGCAGGTCGGCCTCGCTCCAGCCGACGATCCCCTCGGTCATCTTGACCGCGTCGTAGCCGGCGTCGGCCAGCGCCGCCGCCGCCATCGTCGAGCGGTTGCCACCGCGGCAGTAGAGGACGACCGGGCGGTCCTTGTCGATCTCGCCGATGCGCTGCGGTAGCTCAGCCAGGGGCAAATGCGTGGCGCCCTCGATCCGCCCTGCCTCCCACTCGTGGTCGGCGCGCACGTCGAACAGCTGCGCGCCCTCCTCGATCAGCTTCTGGGCCTGCTCGCGGGAGACCTCCCCAGGCCCCCCGGCAGTCGTCGCCTCCCCGGCGTCCGCCGCCGGCGCGTCGTTCGTCTCCGCCATCAGTCGATCTCCGTCCCCTCGATCAGGAAGGCGACCCGCACATGGGCGCGGTACTCGTCGAGGTTCTCGCCGCGGATCCCGGTCGAGACGATGTCGACCGCGCGGATGTTGCGCAGCGTCCCCTGCGCCTGGCTCAGCGCCTGTTTCGCCGCGTCGTCGGTCGAGGTCTTGGAGCTCCCGACCAGCTCGATGATTTTCACGACAGCCATTTCGCTCCTCCTTCTGCCTCCAGGACATTCTCCTTGGCGCTCACTCCCTCGACCAGCGCCGCCCGCTGCCAGGCGCTGACCTGCGAAGGGGCCTCCACAGGCGCCGTTCCAACCTCCGCCTCGAACCGCGCAATCGCGGCTGCTACGGCCGCCGCCTCATCTCCGCTCGCGGTCTTACGCGCCACCCCCCAAGCCTAATTCACGGCAGCGCCCGGCATCCCGCCGCCTACCCCCGCACGCCTTGTCATTTGTCGCCCAGAGGGCGACAAATGACAAACGGTCTCCGGCTAGCGGAGCTCGTGGCGGCGGCGCTCGAGGTGCCTTGCGACCCGTTCGATCGTCGCGCGCGGTTCCCGCTTCAGCCGCGGCCCCGTGACACGGATCATCTCTATCCCGATCAGCAACAGGTCGTCCTGCCGCCGTCGGTCGACCTCGAACGCCTGATGCGTTCCGTGCGTCTCGTAGACATCGAGTTCGACCACGAACCGCTCCTTCTCCCAAAACGCATCGAGCTCGAGTCCGGCCAGATTGAAGTTCATCGCCGGCGCCGGCAGGCCTGCTTCGCGTACGAGCGTCGAGAACCGCCCCTCGAGCTTCGAGCGCTCGAAGGCCGCCTCCGGTTGATAGATGGCGAGAGCGCGGCGCAGCTTTCCTCGTCCCGGATGGTTTCCCGCTCTCTCCATCAGCTCCTCGACTGGCCGGAGATCGAAGTGCCCCAGCTCCTCCGAACGCGCGATCGCCCGCTCGAGCTGGGAGACGGAAGACATGCCCGCCAAGTCGAGCAGAGTGCGCGGCAGGGCGGTGACCGGGATTTTGTCCAGGACGGTCCGGTCCTGTGCAGACAGGTCCGCGAAGTGAACGGCGATCTGGCGCCTCGCCCGGCGAACGGTGGGGGCCGATACGTGGATAGTTCCGGGCCTCTTTCGGAGCAGGCCCCAGAGCCACGCAGCGGTGAGGTGGCTACCGACGCTCGGGCGCACCGCAAGGATCGCTGCCATACAGCGAGCGTGCCAAGTCAGTCGCTCGTGTCCGACTGCGTAGGCGCCCCGGTGAATTCGCCGCAGCCGTCCGACTCGGTGGGCCTTCGACGCAGAACTACGCGTGTACCCAAGCGCGGCAAGCTGCCGGGTTGACACCACCCCATGCTGCTCCGTCGCCAGCTCGAACAGCGGCTTATGTCGCCCGACGTCTTGCTCTTTGTCGCCCACAGGGCGACAAAGGACAGAGGGCGGATGGTTTCTCCCCCCTCAGCCGTTGAGGCCGGGGACGGGGGTGCCGTGTTTGACGATCGTGCAGTTGAACGGCTTCGGGTCGAAGGAGTCGGTGAGGGCGCGGCCGGCGGGTTTGCCGGTTGGCTTGGTCTTTCCCTTGCCGTCCCGCTTCTTCTTCGGGGGGCGGCCGCGGCCGCACTGGATCGAGAAGTCGCGGACGCCGTCGCGGGCGTCGATCACGTCGTCGCCGCCATTGCCGATGAAGACGTCTTCGCCGGGCTGGCCGAGCATGCTGTTGGCGCGGCCGTCGCCGATCAGGACGTCCCAGTCGAAGGAGCCCTCCATGTCCTCGTTGGTGGGCGAGAGGTGGACGCTGTCGCAGCCCTTGACCTCGTCGATCCAGGCCGCGTTCTTGGGGAAGGAGATGATCAGCAGGCCCGGGTGCGCCTGGGTCTCGGCGAAGGAGGCGTCGTCGCGACCGGGGCCACCGACGATGGCGCCGCCGGCGCAGCCGCCGCCGGCTGCCAGCAGGTCGCCGTTGCCTTCCCCATACAGATAGGTGGGGCCAGGGAGGCCGCCGACGAGGCCGTCGGCACCGTCGCCGCCATAGAGCTTGTCGGCGCCGGGACCGGCCTCGATCAGGTCGTCCTCCGGACCGGCGTGGATCACGTCGTTGCCGCGGCCCCCCGCGAAACGGGAGCTGCCGACCGCGAGCAGCGACCCTTCGACCTGCAACTCGTCGGCGCCCGGCCCGAGGTCGGCCATCAACCAGAGGCCAGGCCCTTCGGCCAAGCAGGAGACCCTCGTGCTGGCCCGGACGGGAGCGGACCCGGCCGGCTGCGGTGGATGGATGCAACCCGGCCCCGCCGCCAGCGCCCCCGCCGCCGTGACGTTGAAGGTGCTGGAGACCTCGTCGAAGGAGACCCGGATGTCGTCCCGGCCGGCACCGCCGACGATCTGCACCCCGGCGCCGCCGGCGACGCGACGGTCGAGCCCGACGTAGGCGGAGCCGTTGGGCGCCTTCTCCTTGCCGCAGGAGATCAAGCCGCCCTTGGGCCCTTTGCAGCCATCGCTCCCCTGGCCGCCGTCGAGGGTGTCGGGGCCGCCGGCCCCCGTGAGGCGATCGTCGCCCGGGCCACCGTCGATGTCGTCGCCCTGGGGGCCGCCGATCAGCGTGTCGCGGAAGGCCGAGCCTTCGAGGCCCTCGAAGCCGAACAGCTTGTCGTGGCCGTCGCCGTAGGCGCGGTGCTTGCCAAGCGAGGCCCAGACGCCGGCGCCGTTCGAGGAGGCGACGTCGGTGGCGAAGGAGGCGATGTCGCCGCCGCCGGCGCCACCGGACATGCGGTCCCAGCCGTAGTCGCCGTGGACGAGGTCTTCTTTCCCGGGGCCGCCGTTGACGATGTCGATGCCGAGGTCGCCTGCCACCTCGTCGCCGGCCCCGGCGCCGCCGAGCACCTTGTCGTCCCCGAGGTCGCCGATCGCGCGGTCGGCGGAGCCGGCGCCGCCGTCGACCTCGTCGTTGCCGCGACCGCCGTGGACCAGGTCCGCGCCGGGCCCCCCGCAGAGCAGGTCGTTGCCGAGGCTGCCGAGGATGGTGTCGTCGCCCCTGCCGCCCCAGATCACGTCGCGGCCCGGCGTGCCGTTGATGACGTCGTCGCCGTCGGTGCCGATGATCTTCGCCTGCCGCCCATGGCAGATCGGCGTGTCGATCGTCGCGTTTTCCTCAGCCGCCAGGGCGACGCCCGTGAAGGCAGCGCTCACCAGCAGCAGCCCAGCCACTATCCCCCTGGTCCGTCGGCGCACGAGGCGTTGAATCCTATTCGGCTGTCCAGCGCCCTATTCCAGGTTGACCATTACGTGCTTGATCCGCGTGTAGTCCTCGAGGCCGTAGACCGAGAGGTCCTTGCCGTAGCCGGATTCCTTGAAGCCGCCGTGGGGCATCTCGGCGACGATCGGGATGTGGTCGTTGATCCAGACGCAACCGAAGTCGAGCGCGTTGGCGACCCGCATCGCGCGGCCGACGTCGCGGGTCCAGACCGACGAGGCAAGCCCGTACCGCGTCCCGTTGGCCCACTCGATCGCCTTCTCCTCGTCGCTGAACGGCTGCACGGTGATCACCGGCCCGAAGATCTCCTTCTGGACCATCTCGTCGCCCTGCTCGAGGCCGGCAACCACGGTCGGCTCGACAAAGTAGCCGGGGAGGTCGGGCTGCTTGCCGCCGGTGACGATCTCGGCGTTGCCCGGCTTGCGCTCGAGGAAGCCCTGCACCCGTTCGCGCTGGCGCTCGGAGTTGACCGGGCCGAGCGTCGTCTCGGCCGACATCGTGTCGCCGAGGACCAGGCCCTTGGCCTCCGCCACCAGCCCGTTGACGACGTCGTCGTAGACGTCCTTGGCGGCCAGCACCCGGGTCGCGGCGGTGCAGTCCTGGCCGGCGTTGTAGTAGCCGGTGCCGGCGATCGTCTCCATCGCGGTCGCCATCTCGACGTCGTCGAAGACGACCACCGGGGCCTTGCCGCCGAGCTCGAGGTGGACCCGCTTCAGCGTGTCGGCGGCGGCGCTGGCGATCCACTTGCCGGTCGCCGGCGAGCCGGTGAGGGAGACCATTTCCACGTCGGGGTGGGTGATCAGCTCCGAGCCGGCCGGTTCGCCGTGGCCGCCGATCACGTTGAGCACTCCCGGCGGCAGGACGTCCCCGCACCACTCCGCGAACTTGAGGCTGCTGACCGGCGTCGTCTCCGCCGGCTTCAGCACGACCGTGTTGCCGGCCGCCAGGGCCGGGCCGATCTTCCAGATCATCATCATCAGCGGGTAGTTCCAAGGCGTGATCTGACCGACGACGCCGATCGGCTCGCGGCGCACGAACGAGGTGTGGGCCTCCATGTACTCGCCGGCGGAGCGGCCCTCGAGGCAGCGGGCGGCGCCGGCGAAGAAGCGCAGCTGGTCCGCCATCACCTCGATTTCGTCCTCCATCACCGCCGCCCGCGGCTTGCCGGCGTCGGCCGCTTCGAGGTCGGCGATCTCCTCGCCGCGCTCCTCGATCAGGTCGGCCATCCGCAGCAGCGCCCGCGCCCGTTCGTTCGGCGGAATCGTCGCCCAGCTGCCGCTCTCGAAGGCCTTCTTCGCGGCAGCGACGGCGTGGTCGACGTCGGCCTTGGTCGAGAGCGGCGCCTCGGCGATCACCTCACCCGTGGCCGGGTTGACGACCTCCTCGCTCCCCCCCTCCACCGGGTCCACTGCCTCGCCGCCAATGAAGTTCCTCAGCCTGGTCGCCGTCGCCATCTCGCCTCCTCCTAGTTCGGCCGATGGGCCGAAACCCCACCTATATCGTGGGTAATCGGCCCATCGGCCGTGATGTTTAGGGCTTGCTCGACCGGGATGTAGTCCATTTCGACGGCCTCGGCTACCGCCGGATGGGTGACCTCGCCGGCGGCGACGTTGACGCCTAGGCGCAGGCCCGGGTCGTGTCGGATCGCGTCGGCGACGCCGTGGTCGGCGAGCGCGATCGCGTAGGGCAGCGTCGCGTTGGTGAGGGCGTGGGTCGAGGTAATCGGGACCGCGCCGGGCATGTTGGTGACGCAGTAGTGGATGATCCCGTCGACCTCGAAGGTGGGCTCGCGATGGGTGGTCGGGCGCGAGGTCTCGAAGCAGCCGCCCTGGTCGATCGCGACGTCGACCAGCACCGCGCCGGGCTTCATCAGCGCCAGCTGCTCGCGCCGCACCACATAAGGGGCGCGAGCCCCGTGGACGAGGACGGCGCCGATCACCAGGTCGGCCCGCGGCAGCATGTCTTCGACCGCCAGGGTCGTCGAGTAGACGGTCGAGCAGCGGCCGCCGAAGGTGACGTCGAGTTCGCGCAGGCGGTCGATCGAGCGGTCGAAGACGAAGACGTCGGCCTCCATCCCGATCGCGATGAAGGCGGCGTTCATGCCGACCACGCCGCCGCCGATCACGAGCACGTTGGCGGCAGCGACGCCCGGCACGCCGCCGAGCAGGATGCCGCGGCCGCCGAGCGGCTTCTCCAGCATGAAGGCGCCGGCCTGGGTGGCGATCTTGCCGGCGATCTCGCTCATCGGCGCCAGCAGCGGCAGCCGCCCGCGGGCGTCCTCGACCGTCTCGTAGGCGATGCAGGTGGCGCCAGACCGGCAGAGGGCACTGGTCTGCTCGGGGTCCGGCGCAAGGTGGAGGTAGGTGAAGAGCAACTGGCCGGGTCGCAGCAGCTCGATCTCCGGCGGCTGCAGCTCCTTGACGTGGAGGACCATCTCGGCCCGCTCGAAGACCGCGGCGGCCGTGGCGACGATCTCCGCCCCCTGGGCCGCGAACTCCTCGTCGGCGATCGCGCTGCCGAGGCCGGCGCCGGCCTCGACCAGCACCTCGTGGCCGTGCTCGGACATCTCGCGCACGCCGGCCGGCGTGATCGCCACCCGGTACTCGTCGGCCTTGATCTCCTTCGGCACCCCGACCCTCATGCGGCCAGCTCCCGCGCCCGCAGGGCCAGCCAGAACTCGATCCGGTCGTGGGCGCGCGAGAGGTCGCGGCCGGTCAGCTCTTCGACCTTGCGCATCCGGTAGCGCAGCGTGTGGCGGTGGCAGTAGACCTGGCGCGCCGCTTTCTCCCACTGGCCGTTTTGCTCGATGAAGGCCTCGAGCGAGCGCAGCAGCTCGCCGCCGTACTCCTCGTCGCCCTGCTCGATCGGCCCGAGGACGCTGTCGCAGTAGAGGTCGAGCGCCTCGTCGTCCTGGATCGAGAGCAGCAGCGTGAAGGCGCCGAGATCGCGCCAGGAGGCGACCTCGGGCGCGTTGCCGTTGTCGAACCCGGTCGCCTCGAGGGCGCAGCGGGCCTCGTGGAAGGAGTGACGCAGCCGCTCCGGCGGCGCCGACCGGCTGGCGGCGACGCGAACCGTGCCGCGCCCCGCGTGGAGCGCCTTGCGGGCGTCGGCGGCGACGTCGAGCGGGTCGCGATCGGCCGCGTCGACCACCGCGCAGAGCAGCTCGCGGCCGCCGATGTCGTGGGGGGCGACGACCGCCGGGCATGCGTCGGCGGCAAGGGCACGTTCGAGTGCACCGACGGCCGAGGCGGGGTGCTCGAGGGAGAAGACGAGCACCGCCGCTTCGTCGCCGATGCCGAACGGCTCCAGCCGCCGGCGCAGCTCAGACGCCTCCATGCGCCCGCCCAGTGCTCCTGCCAAGACGTCGCCGGCGAGCCGGCGCTCCGTCTCACGGGCGACGCGGCGCCGCATCAGCTCGAGGGCGACGACGGCGACCGCCTGCTGCAGGATCAGCCGCTCGAAGTCGCCGAGCCCGCCGGAGTCGCGGACGATCACGACCCAGGCCTGGGGTGGCCCACCCCCCGGTGAGATCACCGGATGGGCCAGGGCCCGGCCGGACACCGAGGGGTGGGAGGGGACGAAGGGATGCCCGTCGCCGGCGTGGCCGAGGGCCTCTTTGCGGATCGCGCCGATCGCATCGGCGGAGAGCTCGCGGCGGAAGCCGCGGCCGGCGAGGCGCTCGCCGCGGCCGTCGAGGACGGCTACCGTGCCGCCGACGGCAGAGGCGATCGTCGCCGCGATTTCCTCCAGCCCACGCTCCTCCAAGACCAGCCGCTCGAGCCGCCGCTGCACGGCGATGCCGCGCTGCAGCACCTCGTACTGCTCGTTGACGAGGCGGGCGAAGGCCTTCTCGGTGATCGCGATGAACGGGGTCGAGTAGGGCACCTCGAAGAGCGGGAAGTCGCGCTTCTCCGCCTCGTCGACCAGCGCTTTCGGCAGTTTGCGATGGCTGAAGCCGACGCCGAACCCGAGTCCGGCGAGGTTGCTGTCGGCGAGCAGCCGGACGAAGGCCCGCTGCTTGGCGGCGCTGTCGAGCGGGATGCCGGTGGTCAGCATCAGCTCGCCGCCGGAGAGCCACGGCGTCGGGTCCGCCAGCTCGGAGATGTGAACCCAGCGAACCGGCGCGGCGGCCCGCTCGGCGCCCGCCGCGAGGTCGAGGTCGAGTTCGTCGAGCAGGCTCTGGACGGTGAGCACCGTCGGCCCCTAGAGCGATGATCTCCGTCGAGGTGCCGCGGACGAGGGTCGCCCGGGCGACCCCCCGACCACCTGGTCCCAGGCCTCGGAGAGGACGGCGTGGAGGATGTCGTGGATCTCTTCGAACTGCTCGGTATCGGCGATCAGCGGCGGCGCCAACTGCACGACCGGGTCGCCGCGATCGTCGGCGCGGCAGATCAGGCCCCGCTCGTAGAGCTCGCTGGAGAGGAAGCCGCGCAGCAGCCGCTCGGACTCCTCGTCGTCGAAGCTCTCTTTCGTCTCCTTGTCTTTGACCAGCTCGACCGCGTGGAAGAAGCCGGCGCCGCGCACGTCGCCGACGATCGGCAGGTCGTGCAGGGACTCGAGCATCTGGCGGAACTCGCCCTCCTTGCGGAGCACGTGGCCGCAGAGGTCCTCGCGCTCGAAGACGTCGAGGTTGGCCATCGCGATCGCCGCCGCGACCGGGTGGCCGGCGAAGGTGAAGCCGTGGGCGAAGGAGGCGTCGCCCTGCATGAAGGGCTCGGCGACCCGGTCGGAGGCGATCATCGCCCCCATCGGCGCGTAGGCCGAGGTCAGCGCCTTGGCGATGGTGACGATGTCGGGCTGGTAGCCGAAGCGTTCGCAGCCGAAGTAGTGGCCGAGCCGACCCCAGGCGCAGATCACCTCGTCGGAGATCAACAGCACGTCGTGGCGGTCGCAGATCTCCCGCACCCGCTGGAAGTAGCCGTCGGGCGGGACGAAGCAGCCGCCGGCGTTCTGGACCGGCTCGAGGATCACCGCGGCGACGGTCTCCGGCCCCTCGAAGACGATCCGCTCCTCGATCGCGTCGGCCGCCCAGAGTTCGTGGCGGTCCTCGGGCCAGCGGTAGACGTTGGTGTTGGGGACGTGGCAGCCGCCCGGCGTCAGCGGCTCGAACTGGCTGCGCAGATCGGTGATCCCAGTCGCGGCGAGGGCCCCCAGCGAGGTGCCGTGGTAGGCGACCTCGCGGGCGATGAACTTGTGCTTCTGCCCTTTGCCGTGCATGCGGTGGTAGTTGCGGGCCAGCTTCAGCGCCGACTCGACCGCCTCCGAGCCTCCGTTGGTGAAGAAGACGCGGTTGAGGTCGCCGGGGGCGAGCGAGGCGATCCGCGCCGCCAGCTCGATCGCGCGCGGGTGGGCGTAGCTCCAGAGCGTGTAGAAGTCGAGCTCCTCGACCTGGCGGGCGGCGGCCTCGCCGTACTCGGTGCGGCCGTGGCCGGCGTTGACGCAGAAGAGGCCGGAGAGGCCGTCGAGGTAGCGCTTGCCGTGCTCGTCGTAGACGTAGCAGCCCTCGGCGCGGGCGATCACCGGGATCTCGTGGTCGGGCCCGTAGGCGCCCATGCGCGAGAAGTGCAGCCAGAGATGCCGGCGAGCCAGTTGCTGCAGCTCGGTGTCTACTGACGCCCGCGACGCGGTGGCCATTCCGCTCTCCTCTCGTGCTACGACGATATGGACAACGCTAACTCCAGTTTGGCCCAGGCGCAAGTGGTCATTGGGTCAAGCTCCAGGCGTTGGCTTGTACATAAGGTACAACGCATGCCTGTGCTTTTGGGACATTCGCCACTTGTGCCCTGGTCCACCGAGGCTTACGGTCGCTGAGTGGCGATTACGGGTGACAAGGGGCTGAAGAAGGACGCGATCGGCTTCAGCGACGGTCTCACCATCGCCCTCGCCTCGACCGCTCCCGCCTACTCGCTGGCGGCGGTGATCGGCTCGGTCGTGGTCATCGTCGGCTTCCAGGCCCCGGCGGCGCTGCTGGTCTCCTTCGTGCCGATGTTCTTCATCGCCGCGGCCTTCTATTACATGAACCGCGCCGACCAGGACTGCGGCACCAGCTTCTCCTGGGTGACGCGGGCGATCGGGCCGCAGTCGGGCTGGATCACCGGCTGGGCGATCTGCGTCACCGGCATCCTCGTCGTCGGCTCGCTCGCCGACGTCGCCGCCTACTCCTTCTTCGACCTGATCGGCGCCGAGTCGCTGGTCGAAAGCAAAGCCGCGGTGACGCTGCTGGCGCTGCTCCTGATCGCCGGCATGACGACGATCTGCGTGCTCGGCACGGAGCTCTCCGCCCACCTCCAGAAGGGGCTGATGGTGCTCCAGATCGGGCCGCTGCTGCTGTTCGCCGCGGTCGCCATCTACAAGGTGGTGAGCGGCGACGCGCCGGGCGCGGCGGTCGACCCCTCGCTCTCCTGGTTCAACCCGTTCGAGATCGGCAGCGGCGGCGCCCTCACCGGCGCGCTGCTGCTCGGCGTCTTCATCTACTGGGGCTGGGAGAGCGCGGTCAACCTCAACGAGGAGACCGAGGGGGCGGCGACGGCGCCGGGGCTGGCGGGCCTGGTCAGCACGGTGCTGCTGCTCGTCACCTACCTCGGGGTCGCGACCGCCCTGGTGGCCTGGAAGGGGGAGGGGGGCGCGGGGGCCTTCGAAGACAACGAGGCGATCCTCTCCTCCTACGCCAGCGGCGTGCTCGGCAGCCCGCTCGACAGCCTGGTCCTGCTGGCGGTGGTCGTCTCGGCCCTCGCCTCGACCCAGACGACGATCCTGCCGGCCTCCCGCACCTCGCTCTCGATGGCGCGGGCCGAGGCGATGCCAAGCGCCCTCGGCGAGGTCAGCCCCCGTTACTTCACCCCGGTCGTCTCGACCGTGGTGATCGGCGTCCTGGCCGTCGCCTGGTACCTGCCCTCGAAGCTGATCAGCGAAAACTTCCTCTTCGACTCGCTCTCGGCGCTGGCTCTGATGATCGCCTTCTACTACGCCTTCACCGGGATCGCCTGCACCGTCTACTACCGGCACGAGCTGCGCAAATCGGTGAAGAACTTCCTCTTCGTCGGGGTCGCACCGGTGATTGGCTCGCTCCTGCTCGGGTACCTCTTCTTCAAGGCGCTGATCGACTATGCCGACCCTGCCAACTCCTACACCGGCTCGTCCTGGTTCGGCATCGCGCCGCCGGCGGTGATCGGTGTCGGCTTCCTCGTCCTCGGCATGCTGCTGCTGGCGGCCTGGCGGCGGCACCAGCGCGAGCCGTTCTTCATACGGCGGCGCGAAGTCGCCCCGTCCGGCCTGCTCGAGGGCGAACTGCCGCCGCCACCGACCCTCGAACCCGTCCCCGCAAAGGCGGACTGACGAGGAAAGCGTGAGAACGGCGCGATGAGAGCAGGCGGCAACAGCTCCGGCGTCGAACTCAGAAGCGTCAGCAAGAGCTTCGGCGACCTGCTCGCGGTCGACGACGTCAGCCTCGACCTCGCGGGCGGCGAGTTCTTCACCCTGCTCGGCCCGAGCGGCTGCGGCAAGACGACGACGCTGCGGATGATCGCCGGCTTCGAGCAGCCGAGCGCCGGCGAGATCCTGATCGAGGGCGAGGACGTGGCCGACCTGCCCCCGCACAAGCGCCCGACCAACACCGTCTTCCAGAGCTACGCCCTCTTCCCCCACCTCAGCGTCGAGGCCAACGTCGCCTTCGGCCTCAAGCGCAAGAAGGTGCCGAAGGACGAGATCGCCGAGCGGGTGCGGGCGGAGCTGGAGCGGGTCGGGCTGACGGCCGACGCCGGGCGGCGGCCGGCGCAGCTCTCCGGCGGCATGCAGCAGCGGGTGGCGCTGGCCCGCGCCCTGGTCAACCTGCCGAAGGTGCTGCTGCTGGACGAGCCGCTCGGCGCCCTCGACCTGAAACTGCGCAAGGGGCTGCAGGTCGAGCTGAAACGGATCCAGCGCGAGGTCGGGATCACCTTCGTCTACGTCACCCACGACCAGGAGGAGGCGCTGACGATGAGCGACCGGATCGCGGTGATGAACCGCGGCCGGGTCGAACAGGTCGGCGTCCCCGAGGACGTCTACGAGCGGCCGGCGACGACCTTCGTCGCCGGCTTCATCGGCGTCTCCAACCTGATGCCGGCGACCGTCTCCGGGCCCGGGCAGGTCCGGCTCGAGAGCGGGCCGCAGGTTCCCGGCGACACCGGCGGCCTCGGCCCCGGCGACGGCTGTTACGCGGTGGTGCGGCCGGAGAAGCTGCGGGTCGAGCCGGTCGGCGGGGGCGGGGGCGACTCGAACGGGCTGCCGCGGGTCGAGGGCACGGTCGAGAGCTCGCTCTACCTGGGCACGGCGACGCAGATAGTCGTCGGCCTCGGCGAGGGGGTGCGGATGACCGTGCTCGTCCCCAACGCGAGCGAGGACGAGCGCCAGCACCTGCCCGGTGGGGGGGCGCGGGTGGCGCTGAGCTGGGAGCCGGAGCACATGCATCTGGTCCGGGAGTCGCCGCCCGGCAGTCGCGGTGACGGCGGCGGGGAGAGCGGCGCGGGGGCCGACGAAACACTTGAGCCGATCCAGGAGGGATGAGAGATGAGAGCCAGGACGATGGGAACCAGAGGGATGCCACTGACCGTCGCGGCGGCGATCGCCCTAGTTGCCTTGGCGCTGGGGCTCGCCGCTTGCGGCGGGACCACCGGCGGTGGCGGCAACAGCAGCGAAGCCACGGTGGCCAAGGGCGGGCCCGTCAGCGGCAAGCTGACGATCTCCAACTGGCCGGGCTACATGGAACCGGGCCCGGACAACACGGTCGCCAAATTCGAAGACGAGAGCGGCGTCAGCGTCGACTACATCGAAGACGTGAACGAAAACGAAGCCTTCTTCGGGAAGATGCAGCCGCTGCTCGAGCAGGGCGAATCGGGCGGCCGCAGCATCTTCGTCGTCACCGACTGGATGGCGAAACAGATGTACGACCTCGGCTACCTGCAGCGGGTCGACCACGCCGAGCTGCCGACCGTGTTCGAAAACATCAGGCCGCAGTTGGAGCAGCCAGCCTTCGACCCCGGGCGCAAGTTCTCGGTCCCGTGGGTGAGCGGCATGGGCGGGCTCTGGGTCGACACCGCCAAGGCGCCGGAGATCAAGTCGGTCAACGACCTCTTCGACCCCAAATACAAGGGCAAGGTGACGATGCTGGCCGAATTGCGCGAAACCGTGCCGCTGGTGATGCTGGCCGAAGGGATCGACCCGGTCGAGGCGACCAACGAGGACTGGCTGAACGCGATCGAACGGATCAAGGCAGCGGCCGACTCCGGTCAGATCCGCCGCTTCACCGGCAACGACTACACCGAGGACCTGACCGCGGGCAACATCGTCGCCGCGATCGGGTGGTCCGGCGACGCCTCGATCGTCGAAAACGAGAACGCCGAATGGCGGATGCCGACCGAGGGCTGCTCGCTCTGGTCGGACAACATGGTGATCCCGGTCGGGGCGCCTAACACCGGCGCCGCCTACGGCTGGATGAACTTCATCTACGAACCGCAGGTCAACGCACCGCTGGCCGAATACATCACCTACATCCCGCCGGTCGAAGGGGTGCAGGATCTGGTCAAGCCGGCGCTGGCGAAAGACCCGCTGGTCTTCCCCAGCCCCAAATTCACCAGCAAGTGCACGGACCAGGACTCGCCGCCGGACCTCGAACCCGTCAACGAAGCCTGGCAGGAAGTAATCACGGGGTGACGCGATGAAGCTGCGGCAACGCCTGGTCCCATACTGGCTCTTGGGGCCGGGCCTGCTCTGGCTGTTCTTCTTCTTCATCGTGCCCATGTACTTCATGGGCGAACTGGCGCTGAGGTCGGGGACGCTAACCACCGGCTTCACCTTCGACTGGGCCTGGTCGAACTTCCCCGATTCCCTCTCCGGCCACACCGAGCAGATCTTCCGCTCCTTCTTCTACGCCGGCACGGCAACGGTGCTCGCGCTGCTGATCGGCTACCCGCTCGCCTACGCGATCGCCTTCCGCGCCGGCCGCTTCAAGCTGCTGCTGCTGTTCGCGGTGATCGCGCCTTTCTTCACCACCTACCTGATCCGGACGATCGCCTGGAAGACGATCCTCAGCGACTCCAGCCCGGTGGTCAGCGTCCTGCAGACGCTGGCGCTGGTCCCACCCGACGGCCGCGTCCTGGCCACCTCGGGGGCGGTGATCGCCGGCCTCACCTACAACTTCCTGCCCTTCATGATCCTGCCGCTCTACGCCAACCTGGAGCGGCTCGACCTGAGCCTGGTCGAGGCGGCCAAGGACCTCTACTCCTCTTCGCGCACCGCCTTCCTCAGGGTGACGCTGCCGCTGACGATGCCGGGGATCGTCGCCGGCGTCCTGCTCACCTTCATCCCCGCCTTCGGCGACTACATCAACGCGCAGATCCTCGGCGGCACCCAGCAGGCGATGGTCGGCAACGTGATCCAGTCGCTCTACCTGACCCAGCGCGATTACCCGGAGGCGGCGGCGCTCTCGTTCCTGATGATGGCGCTGATCCTCGCCGTGGTGGCCGTCTACATCCGCTTCGCCGGGACCGGCGCCTTCATGGGCGACGAGGAGGAGGCGGTCTAGGTGCGGGGGCCGGCGCGCGCGTGGAGGTGGCTGCGGCACAACGCCCTGCCGATCTACGCCTGCCTCGCCGTCGCCTACATGCTGGTCCCGATCGTCGTCATCGCCGTCTTCTCCTTCGGCGCCACCCCCAAAGGCAAACTGACCTTCGGCCTCGACAACGGCTTCACCACCGAGTACTGGAGCAGCGCCTTCTCGCTGCCGGAGTTGAACGAAGCGTTGTTCACCAGCCTGCGCCTGGCCGCGATCTCGACCGTGCTCTCGACCGCGATCGGGACGCTGATGGCGATCGCCCTCGTCCGCCACAAGTTCCGCGGGCGGCGGGCGGCGAACCTGCTGATCGTGATCCCGATGGCGACGCCGGAGGTGGTGATCGGCGCCTCGCTGCTCTCGATGTTCATCTACTACTCGTTCACGCTCGGCTTCACGACGCTCCTGATCGCCCACGTGATGTTCTCGATCAGCTTCGTCGTCGTCGTCGTGCGCTCGCGGCTGATCGGCTTCGACCGCCACCTCGAGGAGGCCGCGGCCGACCTCGGGGCCAGCCCGCTCACTACCTTCCGTACCGTCACCCTGCCCCTGCTGGCCCCTGGGATCGCCGCCGCGGCCCTGCTCGCCTTCGCCCTCTCGATCGACGACTTCGTGATCTCCAACTTCAATTCCGGTACCACCGTGACCTTCCCGCTGTACGTGTTCGGGGTGGCGCTGCGCGGGATCCCGGTCCAGGTCAACGTCCTGGCGACGATGCTGTTCGCGTTGATCGCCGTCGCCGTCGTCCTCGTCCTCTGGCAGCAGCGCCGGGCCGAACGCATGGCGGCGGTGCGGCCCGAGCCGGAACCGGTGCCGGCGTGAGCGAGCACCTGCACAACTACATAGGGGGCGAGTGGCACAACCCCGCGGGGGTCGAGCTGCTCGCCGACATCGACCCGGCCACGGGGGAGACGGTGGCGATGGTGCCGCTCTCGGGGGCGGCGGAGGTGGACGCGGCGGTCGCGGCGGCGCGGGCGGCGCAACCCGGTTGGCGCGAGGTGCCGCCGCAGCGGCGGGCACGGGCAGTGCTGGCGCTGCGCGAGGAGCTCCTGCGGCGTCGCGAGGAGCTGGTGGCGCTGGTCAGCGCCGACATGGGCAAGACGCTGGCCGACGCCGACGGCGAGGTCGGCCGCGGGCTGGAGTCGGTCGAGTCGGCGGCGGCGATCCCGCACCTGCTGAAGGGCGAGAACCTGGAAGGGGTGGCGGCCGGCGTCGACGTCGAATCGGTGCGCCAGCCGGTAGGGGCGGTTGCCGCGATCACCCCCTTCAACTTCCCGGCGATGATCCCGCTCTGGTTCCTCCCCTACGCGATCGCCTGCGGCAACGCGTTCGTCCTCAAGCCCTCCGAGGCGGACCCCCGCCCCTCGGCGCTGATCATGGAGGCGGTCGACGCGGTCGAGGAGATCCCACCGGGGGTGGTCAACCTCGTCCACGGCGCCCACGACGCGGTCGGCGCCCTGCTCGACCACCCGGGGATCGACGCGATCTCCTTCGTCGGCCAGGCGAAGACGGCGCGGATGGTGGCCGAACGCGGCGTCGCGACGGGCAAGCGGGTGCAGGCCCTCGGCGGGGCCAAGAACTCACTGATCGTGATGCCCGACGCCGATCTCGAGCAGGCGGTGCCGGCGATCATGGGCTCGGCCTTCGGGGCGGCCGGGCAGCGCTGCCTGGCTGGCTCGGTCGCGGTCGTCGTCGGCGAGGAGGGGCGGCTTCGGCAGGTGCGCCAGGCGCTGGTCGCGGCCGCCGCCGAGCTGCGCATAGGGGCGGGCGACGATCCCGGCACCGACGTCTGCCCGCTGGTCTCGGCCGCAGCGCGTGATCGCGTCGCCGAGGCGATCGACCGCGCCGAGTCCGACGGCGCCGAGCTGCTGCTCGACGGCCGCGGCGACGCCGGGCCGGCCGGCACCCTGCTCTCCCCCACCATCGCCGTCGCCGCCGACCGGGACTCGGAGCTCGCCCGCGAGGAGCTCTTCGGCCCGTTCCTCGCGCTGGTCGAGGTAGCCGACCTCGACGCCGCGATCGAGTTCGTCAACGGCTCCCGCTACGGCAACGCCGGCGCCATCTTCACCCGCTCCGGCGAGGCCGCCCGCCGCTACCGCCACGATGTCGAGGCTGGCATGCTCGGCGTCAACGTCGGCGTCCCCGCCCCGGTCGCCTGGTTCCCCTTCTCCGGCTGGAAGGACTCGATCGACGGCGACCTCCACGCCAACGGCACCGACGCGGTGCGGTTTTACACGCGGACGAAGGTGGTCACGAGCCGCTGGTGAGGAACGGGCGGCGCATGGCCCTACTGGCGCCCCTCCACCATCATCCGCTTGACGAGCCCCGTTTCGCCGAAGGTGCCAGTGGCGCTGCAGCCGGTCGTGGTCGTGCAGGAGACCCCTTCGAGGCTGCCGGTGGTCGCGGTGGGGAGGATGCCGACCGGGTCGGTGGGCG
>DASTNW010000076.1:0-5435 GCA_035762685.1 Solirubrobacterales bacterium
AGCGTGCTGCGCGGGCTCGGGTTCACCCCCGACCAGGCCGACCGCCCGCTCTCGAGCTTCTCCGGCGGCGAGCTGACCCGCGCCTCGCTGGCCCGCGCCCTCGCCACCCACCCCGACCTGTTGCTGCTCGACGAGCCGACGAACCATCTCGACATCCCCTCGCTGGAGTGGCTGGAGCGCTACCTGGTCGACCTCGACTCCGTGGTCGTCCTCGTCGCCCACGACCGCTGGTTCCTGGAGGCGGTGGGGACGTCGGTGCTGGAGCTGGAGGCGCAGCGCGCGCGCTTCTTCGCCGGTCCCTGGCACGCCTGGCGCCAGGAACAGGCGAAACGCCAGATCGCCCTCGGCAAGGCGATCGAGCGCCAGCAGGCCGAGATCGAGCGGATGGAGCGTTTCGTCGAGCGCTTCCGCTACAAGGCGACGAAGGCCCGCCAGGCGCAGTCACGCGTCAAGCAGATCGAGAAGAAGAAGCGCGACGGCCCGGCTGGCGAACGCCGCGATACCCGCAAGCTGCGTTTCTCCTTCAAACCGCCGGAGCGGCCCGGCCGCGTCGTCCTGAACATGGTCAAGGTGCGGCTCGAGGTCCCGGGGCGGGTGCTGCTGGACAGCGCCAACCTCGAAGTCGAGCGCGGCGAGCACGTCGTCCTCGTCGGCCCCAACGGCTCCGGCAAGACGTCGCTGATCGAGACCCTGACGGGGGAGCGCGCTCCCGCCTCCGGCAGCGTCCGCAGCGGCCACAACGTCAAGGTCGGCTACCTCTCCCAGCACGCCGACACGGCGGCCGGCGAGGGGACGGTGCTGGACGCGGCCCAGCGCGAGACGGGGCTGACCGGCCCGAAGGCGCGGGCGCTGTTGGGCGGCTTCCTCTTCTCCGGCGCCGACGCGGAGAAGCAGCTGAGCGACATCTCCGGCGGCGAGCAGCGCCGGCTCTCGCTGGCGATCCTGGTGGCCTCCGGCGCCAACGTCCTTGTCCTCGACGAGCCGACCAACCACCTCGACATCGAGAGCCGTGAGGCGCTGGAGGACGCGCTGACCGAGTTCGAGGGCGCCGTCGTCCTCGTCTCCCACGACCGCGCCCTGCTCGAGGCGGTCGGCAGCCGCACCCTCGTCTGCGAGGACGGCGAGCTGCAGAGCCATCCCAGCGGCTGGGCCGAGTACCAGCGCCGGCGCGACGAACGCGAGGCGGAGACAGCCGCGGCGGCGAAGCCGGCCGGAGCGAGGGGCAACCGCAAATACAGTGCCACCAAGCCAGCCCAGAAAGCGGCGAAAAAAGCGGCCAAGCTGGAGGAACGGATCGAGCGCGCCGAAGCGGAGCTGCGGGCGGTGGAGGAGGAGCTATCGGACCCCGCGGCCTGGGCGAGCCCGGGCCGGGCCGAACGGGCCGAAGCGCGCCACCGCGACGCCAAACAGGCGGTCGACGATCTCTACCAGCAGTGGGAGAAGGCTCAGGCGGAGGCCGTCTGAGCCTGCACCACCCGGGCGCCCTTGGCGGGGACCAGGGTGATATTGCGGATTCTCACCCGCTCGGGCTTGGGGTCGACCGCCCTGAGGTCGGCCCGGGTGAAGAACTCGCGCAGGATCGTCCGCATCTCGTACTCGGCGAAGGCGGCGCCGATGCAGCGGCGGACGCCGCCGCCGAAGGGGATCCAGGCGTAGTTGTCGGCCTTGCCGTCGAGGAAGCGCTCGGGCCGGAACTCGCCGGGGTCGGGGAACAGGTCCTCGCGGTAGTGCAGCGCCGCGATCGCCGGCAGGACGAAGGTTCCCGCCTTCAGCTCGTAGCCGTCGATCGTGATCGGCGCGGTCAGCTTGCGGGCGATGTCGACGATCACCGGCCGTGAGCGCAGCGTCTCTTTGACAGTGGCCGCCAGGTAGTCCTCCTCCCCGGCGGCGATCGAGTCGCGCAGCCGTTGCAGGACGCGGGGGTTGCGGACCAGCCGCTCGGTTGCCCAGGCAAGCCCCGTCGCGGTCGTCTCGTGCCCGGCGCCGAGCACGGTGATCAGCTCGTCGCGCAGCTCCTCGTCGCTCATCGGCGCGCCGTCCTCGTGGCGGGCGCCGAGCAGCAGCGAGAGGACGTCGTCGCGGTCCTCGAGCCCGGATTCGGCACGGCGCAGCGTGATCTCCTCGTAGAGGAAGGCGTCGAGCGCCTGCCGCGAGCGGATGAACCGGCCCCAGGGGCTGAACCGGCCGAAGTCGCGCCGCAGGTTCGGGAAGGAGGTGATCAGGCCGACCCGGCGGGCGAAGTCGTCGATCAGGCGCTCGAAGCGCTCGAACCGGTCCTGGTCGTGGACCCCGAAGACGGCGCGCAGGATCACCGCCAGGGTTATCCGCTGGGTGTGGGGGCGCATCGAGAACGGCTCGCCGACCGGCCAGCTCTCCATCTCGCGGCGGGTTATCTCGGTGATCAGCTCCCCGTAGCGCTGCACCCGCTCGCCGTGAAACGGCGGCAGCAGCAGTTTGCGCTGGCGCATGTGCGGCTCGTCGTCGAGGGTGAGGACCGAGTTCGGGCCAAGCGCCGGCTCGAGCACGGTCGCGTTGGCCTCGCCGGCGTGGAAGACCGAGGGGGCGCCGGTGAAGACCGCTTTGACCAGGTCCGGCCGGGCGACGTAGACGACGCGGCCGAAGTAGGGGAAGCGGACGCTGAAGAGGTCGCCGTAGCGGCGCTGGAGCTTGGGCAGGTAGGCGAGCGGGTCGCGGGCGTAGGCGAGCGCCTGCACCAGGGCCGGGCTGCGCGAGCCGGGCAGCCGCGCGTCGCGCCTGCCGGCAGCCGAGTGGGGGAGGGTCGCCTGCTCCATCACCGCCACGATACGACATCGACTGGCTGTCCAGCCAGCTTAGAAGACGACGGTGCGCTCGCCGTCGAGCAGGACGCGGTCGTCGAGGTGGGCCTTGACGGCCCGGGCCAGGACCAGGCGCTCGATGTCACGGCCGATCCGGACCAGGTCGTCGACCTCGTCGCGGTGGCTGACCCGGGTCACGTCCTGGTCGATGATCGGGCCGGCGTCGAGCTCCGCGGTGACGTAGTGGGCGGTGGCGCCGATCAGCTTCACCCCGCGCTCGTGCGCCCGGCGGTAGGGCTCGGCGCCGACGAAGGCGGGCAGGAAGCTGTGGTGGATGTTGATCGCGGGCGCCCCCAGCCGCCGGAGGAAGTCCTCGGAGAGCACCTGCATGTAGCGGGCGAGGACCAGCAGCTCGAGGTCGTCGCCGAGCAGCTCGAGGACGCTCCGCTCCGCTGCCTCCTTTGCGCCGGGCGCGACCGGGACGTGGTGGAAGGGCAGGCCGACGGCTGCGACCTGGTCGGCGTGGTCGGGGTGGTTGGAGATGACCGCCGTCAGCTCACACTCGAGCTCACCGCTGCGCCAGCGCCAGAGCAGGTCGGAGAGGCAGTGGTCTTCGCGCGAGACCATGATCGCGGCCCGCTTGCGGACGTCCGACTCGGCGAACCGGTAGTCCATCCCGAACGGCTCGGCCAGCTCCGCGCGGAAGCGCCGCTGCAGATCCGCGCGCTCGCTCGCCGGCGCCGGGTCGAAGACCATCCGCATGAAGAAGCGGCCCTCGGCGGTCGAGTGCTGGTCGGCGTCGACGATGTTGAGCCCGGCGTCGGCGAGGAAGCCGCTGACCCGGGCGATCAGTCCGGGCCGGTCGGGGCAGGCGAGCAGCAACCGCGTCGTCGGCGCTTCCACGCCGCCGATCATCGCCGATAGGCTCAGCGCGATGCGGATTGCCGCCGTACCGGACGGACTGCTGGAGCGCCTGGGGCTGCTCCTCAACAAGTTGCCGACGCCGATCGGCGAGGCGATGTACGCGATGCCGGCCGCCCGCTCGCTGCAGGTTGCCCAGCGCACCGGCATGCTCACGGCGCTCGCCGAGGGACCGCGCGAGCCGGCTGAGCTGGCCGAGCACCTCGGATTGCGGCCCGCCGCCACCGTCCGCGTCCTCGACGTCGTCGCTTCGCTCGGCCATCTGAAGCTGCGTCCCGACGGCCGCTACGAGATGACCGCCCGCGCGCGGGCCTGGCTCGACCCCTCCTCCGACACCTACGTGGGCGACTTCCTCGCCGACACCGCCCACTACTGGGACTGGTACGGCGGCCTCGAGGATCTGGTCCGCGAGGGGCGCCACGTCGAGCTGCACGCGAAAGCGGCCGACGATCCCTACTGGGACTCCTACATCCGCGGCCAGTTCCAGCTCGCCCGGCTCTCCAGCGCGGAGGTCGCAAAGGCGGTCCCGCTCCCCCGCGGCGCCCACTCGGTCCTCGACGTGGCCGGCGGCCACGGCGAGTTCTCGATGGCCCTCTGCCGCCGCCACGACGGCCTGCGGGCGACCGTCGTCGACCTCCCCGGCAGCGCCCGCGTCGGCCGTGAGATCGTCGCCGCGGCGGGCATGCAGGAGCGCGTCCGCCACCTCGTCGGCGACATGTTCGAGACCGACTACGACGGCCACTACGACGGCGCCCTCTGCTTCAACATCGTCCATCACCTCTCGCCCGAGCAGACGCGGGCGCTCTTCGCCCGGATCCGGGTCTCGCTGCGGCCCGGGGCGCCGCTCTGCGTGCTCGACCTCTACGACCGCCCCGCCGGTCGGCAGGCCAACCTGGCTTCCGTCCTGGGCCTGTTCTTCCACCTCACCTCCGGCGCCGACACCTACTCGACCGACGAGGTCTCGCGGTGGATGGGGGAGAGCGGCTACGGGACCGCCGCCGTGAAGTCGTTCCGGACCCTGCCGGACCTGCGGATGCTCGTCGCCAAGGCGAGCTGAGCCGCAAGATCGCACCCAGCCGCGGTCGTCGCGGTCGACTTTTCGTGCCTGAACTCGTGCGGATCGTCTCTATCTCGGGCCGATGTGTGCGCACGGTCACTCAAAGCGCCCGCAAAGACCGCCACGGTCCCGCGCTTGCTCACGAAACGCACATATATCCCTGCCCTGTTCCTCGCCCTCGCCTTCCCGGCCGCCGCACTCGCCGCGACCGGCTCGAGCGGCGACGACAAGACCAGCGTCGCCGTCGCCGACGCCAAGGTCGTCCGGATCGCGCCCCTACAACGACCTGTCGCCCACTTCCACCACGTGATCGACGTCGTCACCAAGCAGATCCGCGCCGACCGCCGCGCCGCCCTCCGCAAGCAGCGCCGCGAACTCTTCGCCACCCTGCCAGCCGGCGTCACCATGGCCACCCTGGAATCGATCGCCTCCTGCGAGTCCGGTGGCGACCCCATGGCCGTCTCATCCGACGGCAGCTACCGCGGCAAATACCAGTTCGACTTCGGCACCTGGGAATCCGTCGGCGGCTCCGGCGACCCCGCCGCAGCCCCCGAGTCGGAGCAGGACTACCGAGCTGCCCTGCTCTACGCCCAATCCGGCTCCAGCCCCTGGCCTATCTGCGGTTAGAGCTTCGGGAGGGGTCCGGCACCCCTCCCTGCGGCTTGTACTTTTTTGCTGAC
>DASTNW010000077.1:0-11922 GCA_035762685.1 Solirubrobacterales bacterium
TCCGGGCTGACCGGACGGGAGGGCTCCTTCCACGGGCTGCGCAACAAGGCCTACGGGACCGACCTCGTCGCCGGCGTGACGCCGGGCAAGGGCGGCCAGGACGTCGAGGGGACGCCGGTCTTCGACACGATCGCCGAGTCCGTCTCCGAGGCCGGCGCCAACACCTCGATGGTCTTCGTCCCGGCCCGCTTCGCCGCCGCGGCGATCGACGAGGCGATCGACTCGGGCGTCCACTCGGTGATCGCGATCACCGAGGGCATCCCGGTCCACGACATGCTGCCGACCTACTGGCGGGCGCGGGAGGCCGGGGTGCGGCTGATCGGGCCCAACTGCCCTGGTGTGCTCTCGCCGGGGCAGGCCAACGTCGGGATCATCCCCGCGCAATTCTTCGACGCCGGCAGGATCGGCGTCGTCTCGAAGTCCGGAACGCTCACGTACCAGATCGGCAACGAGCTCAAGCAGGCCGGTCTGGGCAACTCGTCGATCGTCGGGATCGGCGGCGACCCGATCGTCGGCTCCGACTTCATCGACGTCCTCAAGCTGTACGAGGCCGATCCCGAGACCGAGCTGATCGTGATGGTCGGCGAGATCGGCGGCGACGCCGAGGAGCGGGCGGCGGAATACATCTCCTCCGAGGTCTCCAAGCCCGTCGTCGCCTACATCGCCGGCTTCACCGCGCCCCCGGGCAAGCAGATGGGCCACGCCGGCGCGATCATCTCCGGCTCCTCGGGTACGGCGCAGGCAAAGAAGGACGCGCTCGAAGCAAAGGGCGTGCGGGTCGGCCAGAGCCCGACCGAGGCGGCCCAGATCGCCGTCGAAGTGCTGCGCGGGTCGTAGGGGCGGCCCGCCGCTACGGGCTGCTGGCGCCGATCCGCGGTTCGAGACCGCGCACGACGGTGGCCATCCCCCCGAAGGAGTCGTAGGCACCGCGGCCGGGTTCGGCGCAGGTCGCGCAGACCGTCGCCGTTTCCACGGTGACGACGACGCCCGGGAGGCGGACGCGGGCCGTGTAGGAACGGCGGGAGTGCTTGCGACAGTTGCCCGAGGCCCGTTCGAAGCCGCTGAAGATCACGGCGCGGCCGTTCGGCAGCTTCAGCTTCCTGGCGGTGGCGCAGCGGAGCGAATGTGGCAACCGCTTCCGCTTCGCCTCGAGTTGCCGCCACTGGTCGGGGGACCAGAGGTCGATCTGGACCATTTCGGCGGGGACCGAAGACGGGCGGTCGCTGTAGACGAGGTCGACGCGCGCGACACCGGGTGGCGAAAATTCGCTGGAGCCGGTGCTGACCAGCTTCAGGGGCCGCAGCGACTTGTTCCCTCCGAAGCGCCGGCCGAGCCAGTAGACGGGAACATCCAGGTTTGGGTTTTCCAAGCCCACCTCGGCGTCGTCCAGTTCAGAGGGTGTGTATGGGGTCGGCGCTTCGACGTGCTTCTGCTGCAGGCGGGCGAGTTCGACCGCCGTCTGGTCGGCGGGCGGGGAGCGATAGCCCGAGGCGAAGGTCGCGGCGACGACGTTGCCGGAGCGCCAGACCAGGACCGAGCTGGGCGGTTCGTCGGATCCGAACAGCGACTGTCCTTCCCAGCGGAAGAGCCGGCTGGCGTCGCCGATGGTCTCCGGGGGCTGGACCTCCTGCGGCGGTTCGTCGCCGAACAGGTGGCTGAGCAGTTCCCGCGACACGGCGAGGCCCATTTCCGCCGCTTCGACGCTTGGCAGTTCGATCGCGCCGCTGCCGGCGAGGGTGGGATCGGGCCCCTGGCCGGGCGCCCGGTACATCCGCACGTAAAGCGCCATGCAGCCGCTCGGCGAGTAGCGCCTCAGGAACCTGGCGAGACGCGGCTGCGGATCGGCGGGCTCGATGGCCGCGCACCCGATGCTGGGGAGCTGGATCTCGGTGGAGGCGGTTTCCAGCAGGTAGAAGCCGGGCGGGAGGTCGTGGAGGCGGAGCAGCCGTTCGATCGGCCTTTCCGACACCTGGGTCGGTCGGTCCGGCGAGGCGCTGGCGCCGCCGAGCGCGCGCGTGGAGACGAGGCCGAGGGCGAGCACCAGCACGACCGCCCCGGCGACACCGACCCCACCGATCCTCCCCAGCCCCCGAGCCATCGCGGCGAGTATAGGTCCGGCTCGGCGTTCGTCCTTTATGCGGCATATGCCGAAGAAAGGACGAACGCCGCGATGGGGGGTCGCCAGGCGGGGCGCGTTGCTAGGGTCGAGGAGCGATGGCGACTGAGACGATTTCGTTTGCGCGGGGCGCTCCGAGTGCCGACATCCTGCCGCACGAGGCGGTGCGGGAGGCGGCGGTGCGGGCGCTGGAGAGCGACTGGGAAAAGGCGCTCTCCTACGGCACCGGGATCGGGCATCCGGGGCTCTGCGAGTGGATCGCGGAGCGGCACGGGGGGCTCGACGCCGCGCAGGTGATGGTCGCCAACGGCTCGCTGGAGGCGGGGGCGATGCTGTTCGAGCACCTGCTCGGGCCGGGCGACCGGGTGATCGTCGAGCAGCCGACCTACGACCGCACGCTGCTGCTCCTGCAGCGGCTCGGGGTCGAGCTGGTGCCGGTGCCGCTGGAGGCCGACGGGGTCGACGTCGGTGCGATCGAGGCGGCGCTCGCCGAGGGGCCGGTCAAGCTCGCGCACATCATCCCCAACGCCCACAACCCCGCCGGCTGCACGCTCTCGAGCGAGAAGCGGGCGCGGCTGGTCGCGCTCGCCGCCGAGCACGGCTTCTGGGTCTTCGAGGACGACCCCTACCGCGAGCTGCCGTTCGAGGGCGAGCCGCTGGAGACGATGCTCTCGCTGGACCAGGCCGACCGTGTGGTCCACGCCTCGTCCTTCTCGAAGACGGTCAGCCCTGGCGTCCGGGTCGGCTACCTGGCCGGGCCGGCGGCGGAGATCGCGAAGCTGGCCAAACGGGCCAACGAGACCTACATCTCACCCAACATGCTGGCCGAGTCGATCGTCCTCGAGCTCTGCCGCTCGGGCGAGCTGGACCGCAACATCGAGTTCGTCAAGGGCGAGCTGAAGGCACGCTGCGATGCCCTGGTCGGGGCGCTGCGCGAGCAGGTTCCCGAGGCCGAGTTCGTCGTCCCCGAGGGCGGCTACTTCCTCTGGCTCGACCTCGCCGAGGGGACCGACACGACCGCGCTGCTGGCCGAGTCCAAGGCCGAGGGCGCGACCTTCGTCGCCGGGCCCGACTTCATGATCGAGGGCGGCGAGAACAGCCTCCGCCTCTCCTTCGCACCGGTGCCGGCAGAGCGGATGCCGGAGGGCGTCGCCCGCATCGCCGCGGCCCTCGAGCGGGTCCGCGCCGGCTCGCCCGCCTGAGCGGGCGACGGTCCCGCCAACCCTATTTTTCGACGACGACCACGCCCCTCATCGAGGGGTGGAAGACGCAGTAGTAGGGGTAGGTGCCCGGTTCCACGTACACCACCGCCGAGTCTTTCGCGCCGCCGTGGACGCTGCCGCTGTCGAAGCCTCCCGGCTCCAGCGAGGTCAGGGTGTGCCGGGTCGAGTCGCGGTTGATCACGGTGATCGGCGTTTCTTTCGGGATGGCGATCCGCGGCGGTTTGTAGGCGAAGTCTTCGATCGTCACCGTCGTCGTTTTCACGGCCTTCTCTTCCGCGGCGACGTTGGCGGCGTTCGAGGTGGTGCGGTCGGCGCTGTCACCGCTGTCGCCGCAGCCAACTAGCAGGACCGCGATGACAGCCAGGGGAGAGAGCGCAGCGCCGACCTTGAGACGGGTGGATCGTCCCATGCCCTGCTTACGCGCCCGCGAGCGATTCGGATCACTCGCTCCCTTTCCCTCGCCTCGAGTCTGCTCGCCAGTGATCCGGCGACGCTCGGCCTCCCGTAGAGGGCGGTTGGAAGCGCAAACCCAGTGAGGAGACGACGACATGCCGAAGAGCATGGCACAAAATAAGAAATTCGAGCACTCAGAAACGCCGCCGGGGAGCGCTGTCGCCCGCGCCGTCACCGACCCGGTCTCGCGTCGCAAGTTCATGGCGCTGACGGGCGGTTCGGCCGCCGCCGCCTTCCTCGCCGCCTGCGGCAGCGACGACGACACGACCACCACCACGATGGCCGGGTCCGGCGGCGGGGGCGGCGACGAAACCGCGCAGTTCGGCAAGGGCGACGTCGGCATCCTCAACTACGCCCTCACGCTCGAGTACCTCGAGGACGCCTTCTACGGGGACGTCGTCAAGAGCGGGCTCTTCAAGGGCGCCGACCTGGAGACGATCCGCAAATTCGGCAACGAGGAGGCCCAGCACGTCGCCGCCCTGACCGCCACCGTCAAGCAGCTCGGCGGCAAGCCGGCGCCGAAGCCGAAGACCGAGTTCCCGCTGAAAAGCGCCAAGGCGGTGCTGGAACTGGCGGCGACCGTGGAGAACTTGGGCGCCGCCGCCTATCTCGGCCAGGCGGCGAACATCAAGAGCCCGGCGGTCCTGGGGTCGGCGCTGGCGATCCACAGCGTCGAGGGCCGGCACGCTGCCGCGCTCAACACGCTGCTGGGCAAGCCGATCACCCCGGACGGGGCGTTCGGCAAGCCGGCGGACGTGAAGACCGTCCTCAAATCCGTCGAACCGTTCATCGTCGGCTGAGCCGGCGCGAGCAAAAGGAGAACGCGATGAGCCATCAGGAGCTTGCACACCCGGAGCTCGCCGGCGTCGAGGTCGACGCGGACGGCGGCGAGCTCACCCGCAGCGACGTCATCCTCAAGGGGGCGCTGGCCGCGGGTGCGATCTACGGCCTCAGCATGGTCGGTCCCTTCGTCCGCAAGGCGCTGGCGATGTCCGAAGGCGGCGACGTCGGCATCCTCAACTTCGCCCTCACCCTGGAGTACCTGGAGGCGGACTTCTACGCCGAAGCGAAGCGCCGCGCCGGCGCCAGCGGCGACCTCAAGGGCCTGATCGGGCTGCTCGCGGTCGACGAGCAGCAGCACGTCGAAGCGCTGACGGCGTCGATCAAGAAGCTCGGCGGCAAGCCGGTGGCGAAGCCGAAATTCGACTTTCCCTACAACGACACGGCCGGCTTCCTGAAGCTGGCGCAGACCTTCGAGGACACCGGGGTCAGCGCCTACAACGGCGCCGGGCCGTCGATCAAGTCGAAGGAGGTGCTCGGGGCCGCGGGCTCGATCGTCCAGGTCGAGGCCCGCCATGCGGCGGCGATCCGGCTGCAGAACTCCGAACAGCCCTCGCCCAACGCCTTCGACCCGGCGCTCGACGAAGCGCGGGTGCTGATGGCGGTGGAACCGTTCATCGCCTAGCGAGGGAGCGGCTCGGGAGCGGATGATGGGTGGCGATGACCGTTAGGCGCGAGAAGGCGGAGCGGCTGGCCGACGAGGAGCTGATGCCGCTGATCGGGGAAAAGGACCCCGAGGCCTTCGAGGTCTTCTACGACCGCCACGGCGGCGTCGCCTACTCGCTCGCGTACAGGATCGTCGGCGAGCGGGCGGCGGCCGAGGACGTCACCCAGGAGGCCTTCATCTCGATCTGGCGCAGCGGCGCCCGCTTCGACCGCGCCCGCGGCAGCGTCCGCTCCTGGACCCTGAGCATCGTCCGCAACCGCGCGATCGACGCCCTGCGCAGCCGCGCCGGCAAGGCTCCGAAGCTGACCTTCGACGACGACGCGGTGCTCGAGCAGCGCCCGGCCGAGGAGCTGACCGAGGAGGAGGCGATGCGGCGTGAGACGGCGGGCGAGGTGCGCGGCGCCCTCGGCGAGCTGCCGGGCGAGCAGGCGAAGGTGATCGAGCTGGCCTACTTCGGTGGCTTCAGCCAGTCGGAGATAGCGCGGATGCTGGGGGTGCCGCTGGGAACCGTGAAGGGACGGATGCGGCTCGGCTTGGAGAAGATCCGCGGCGAGCTGGCGGAGGGACTGGCATGACCGAGACCGATCACGATCGCTACAGCGAGGACATCGCCGCCTACATGCTGGGCGCGCTGGGGCCCGAGCGGGCGGAGGCGCTGGAGCTGCACGCCGAGGGCTGCGAGCGCTGCCGGGCGCAACTGCGCTGGCTGACGCCGGCGGTGCAGGCGATCTCCGAGGGTGTCGAGCGGGTCGAGCCATCGCCGCGTCTGCGGGCGCGGCTGCTGGCCGAGGTGGAAGCGGACGCGCCCGCGACCGCGACCGAACCGCGCCGGGCCCGCTTCCGGTTGCCCGCGTTGCGACCGGCGCTGGGGTTCGCGGCGCTGCTCCTGGTTGCCGCCGCGGTCCTGGGCTACGCGCTCGGCGGCGGCTCCGAGGAGGGCGGCGGGACGAGGACGATCGTCACCGGCAAGGCGCCGGGTGTGACCGCGAAGATGGTGAGCGAAGGCGAGGCCGGCACGCTGCGGCTCGACAACGTCGACCAGCTCCCCGACGGCAAGGTGCTGGAGGCGTGGGTGCGGCGCGACGGCGAAGTCGAACCGGTGCGAGCGCTGTTCGTTCCCGACCACGAAGGGCGGGCCAGCACGCAGCTGCCCAGCATGGACGGCGTCGAAGTGGTGATGGTGACGGCGGAGCCGAAGGGCGGCAGCGAGGCGCCGACCGGGGAGCCGCTGATCACGATCCCGGTCCCGCAGTAGCGGCCGATTACCTGCCGTAGCGGTCGCTGGACAGCACTAGCTGCTCCGGGATCGCCGCGCGGGGCGGCGGCGCCGGGTCGGCGCGGACCGAGACGGTCTCGGCGACGCTGCGGCTGACCTCGTGCGTGCCGTCGGCGGAGGCGATCGTCACTGTCTCCGTGTCGGAGCTCTCGACCTTGCCCTCCAGGCCGGGATCCAACCCGGCCGCCTTCAGGTAGTGCAGCAGCTCCTCGGCCTCGTTCTCGAAGCGCAGGACGGTGACCTTGGCGCCGACCTCGACGTCGGCCAGCAGCGCCCCCTGCTCGCGCGCCCCCTCGACGATCGGGTGGCCGTGCGGGCAGGTGGTGGCGTCGCCGATCGCCGCCCGCATCCGCTCCTCCAGGACCGGCGACATCGCGTGCTCGATCCGCTCCGCCTCCTCGTGCACCTCGTCCCAGGGGATGCCGAGGACGTCGGTGAGGAAGCGCTCGATCATGCGGTGGCGGCGGACGATGTGGCTGGCGTGCTCGCGCCCGGACTCGGTGAAATCGAGCGATTTGTCGGGCTTGCGCTCGACGTAGCCGTCCTCGACCAGGCGGCCGACCATCTCGTGCACGGTCGGTGGCGAGAGCTGCATCGCGCGGGCGATGTTGGCCCCGGTCATCGGCAGCCCGGCCTCCTCCAGCCAGAACATGATCTCCAGGTACTCCTGCTCCGCGACCGTCGCCTCGCTCATCGATTCGATACTAGCGACGCTCCACCAGGGTCGAGACGACCGCCTCGTAGAAGCCGTCGCCCATGCGGCCCTCGGTGACGGTGGCGTTGTCCCAGCCGGCGAGCGCGCCGCGCAGGCCGGCGTCGCGCTCGGGCCCGTTGGCGACGACGAAGAAGCGCCCGACCGCGGCGGCGACCTCGAGGTCCTCGACCGAGTCGCCGACGGCGATGCACTCGGCCGGGTCGTAGCCGCGGGCGCGGGCGTGGGCGCTGACCGCGTTGGCCTTGCTGACCAGGCGCGGCACCAGGTGGTAGGCGTGGGTCGGTCCCTCGACCGCGGGCATCTCGCGACCGATCGCGCCGTTGTCGAGCAGGCGCAGGTCGTCGTCGCCGTGCTCGCCGAGCAGCGCGTTGGCCTCGTCGACGTCGACCTTGCCGCGGAAGAGATGGGAGAGGACGCGGCCGTGGTGCCAGGGCGCGTGGTACTCCAGTCGCCCCTCGAAGTGCTCGAACAGCGTCTTGGGGATGCCGCGGGCCTCGATCTGCTCGTAGATCGTGCCGTCCTCGTTCGGCTCCATCTCCCCGGTCATCAGGGTCTTCTCGCCGTCGATCGCGAAGGCGCAGCCGGCCTCGTAGATGTAGGAGGTCTGGCCCATCAGCCGGGCCGCCTCGTGGACCTGCGGCTCGCGGCGGCCGGACATGATCACGACCTCGGCCCCGGCCCGCTGGCAGGCCTCGAGCGCCCGCGCCTGGGCCAGCGAGAAGCCGCCGTCGGCATCGCGGAACAGCGAGCTTCCCCGGCCCAGCAGGGTGCCGTCGAGGTCGGTGTAGACGCAACTCAGTCCCATTCGTCCCGGCCGCTACGGTAGCGACGATGAGATGGCGGCTGGCCGACAGGGCCCTCGACTTGGAGCAGCCGCGGGCAGCCGGGATCGTCAACGTCACCGTCGACTCGATGTTCGAGGGCGCGCGCAGCGGCACGCCGGAGCAGGCCGTCGCCGACGGCCAGGCGCTGATAGAGGCCGGTTTCGACATGCTCGACGTCGGCGCCGTGGCGGCAAAAGCGGGCCCCCCGGTCGCGCCCGAGGACGAGGCCGCAGCCCTTGTCCCGGCGATCGAAGGCCTTGCCCGGGCCGCCTGTCTTTTGTCGCCCACAGGGCGACAAAAGACAGGCGGTCAAGGGACGCCGATCTCGGCCGACACCTTTTCGGTGGAGGTGGCGCGGCGGGCCCTCGGTGCAGGCGCCGTTGCCGTCAACGACATCTCCGGCGGCTCGGAGGAGATGTTCTCCTTGGTTGCCGAGAGCGGTTGCGGCTACGTGCTGATGCACATCGAGGGGCCGCCGCGGGTCGACCGTCCCTGGCGCCAGTACGGCGACGTGGTCGACCACCTGCGGGCCTGGTTCGAGGGGAGAGTCGAGCTGGCCCGGGAGCTTGGGGTCTCCGAGGAGCAGATCGCCATCGACCCCGGACTCGACTTCGACCTCAGCCCCGAGCAGGACCTGGAAGTGCTGCGCCGGCTCGGCGAGCTGCGTGCGCTGGGCCTGCCGCTGTACGTCTCGCTGTCCCGCAAGGACTTCATCGGCGCCGTCCTCGCCGGGTCGTGGGAGGAGCGCTGGCCGGCGGCCGAGCGCGAGTGGGGAACCGTCGCCGCGGTGACGCTGGCCGTCCGCGAGGGCGCCGACCTCCTCCGCCTCCACGACCGTTCGTCCCTCCAAGCGATGCGCGTCGCCGCCCGCATCACCGGGGCCGATGGGCCGATAAGTCACCCCCGGGGTGACTAATCGGCCCATCGGCGGGTGGTTTGATGGGGCGCGCGGGGAGTCTTCTCGGCTCCGAGTGGGCCGTTGCGATCGATCCGGCGCGGCGGGACGGGAGGATCGTCGCCGAGAGCGCCGAGGCGGAGCGGCGGGCGCGGCCGGTGTCCTTCCCGGCTTCGCTCGACCCAGGGCTGGTCGAGGCGCTGGGGCGGGCCGGCGTCGAGTCCCTCTACACGCACCAGCTCGCCGCCTACGAGACCGCCGCCGACTCGAACCTGGTCATCACCAGCGGCACCGCCTCCGGCAAGAGCCTCGCCTTCAACCTGCCGGTGCTCGACGGCATCGCCGGCGACCCCAAGCGCCGCGCCCTCTACCTCTACCCGACCAAGGCGCTGGCTCAGGACCAGGCGCGCAAGCTGGCGCTGTTGCGCCCGCCCGGGCTGCGCGAGGCGATCTACGACGGCGACACGCCGCGCGAGGAGCGGCCGGCTATCCGCCGCCGCAACAACCTCGTCCTCACCAACCCGGACATGCTCCACGTCGGCCTGCTGCCGCACCACAAGAGCTGGGGCGACTTCATGGCCAACCTCGGCTGGGTCGTCGTCGACGAGGCCCACACCTACCGCGGCGTCTTCGGCTCCAACGTCGCCAACGTGCTGCGGCGGCTGCGGCGGGTGGCGCGCAACTACGGCGCCGAGCCACGCTTCCTGCTCGCCTCGGCGACGATCGCCAACCCGGTCGAGCTGGCCGAACGGCTGGTCGGGACCCCGTTCGAGCTGGTCGACGACGACGGCGCCCCGCGGGCCGGGCGCGAGATCGCGATGTGGAACCCGCCGCTGCTCGACGAGGCCAGCGGCGCCCGCCGCTCGGCGCTCTCGGAGGCGGCCGATCTGCTGGCGGAGCTGGTCTCCCAGGGGGTGCGGACGATCTGCTTCCTCAAAAGCCGGCGCGGGATCGAGCTGATCCAGCGCTTCGCGCGCGAAAACCTGCAGCGGCGCGGGAAGCCGGAGCTGGCGGCGCGGATCGCCCCCTACCGAGGCGGCTACACGCCGCAGCAGCGGCGCGAGATCGAGGCGCGGCTGAGCAGCGGCGAGTTGCTGGCGGTGGTGGCGACCGATGCCCTGGAGCTGGGGATCGACGTCGGCGAGCTCGACGCGGCGATCTGCACGACCTTCCCCGGCACCGTCGCCAGCCTGCGGCAGATGTGGGGGAGGGCCGGGCGGCGCCGCCGCGGGCTCGCCGTCTACGTCGCCGGCCAGGACGCGCTCGACCAGTTCTTCTGCCGCCACCCGGAGGAGTTCCTCGAGCGCCCGGTCGAGGCGGCGATCCTCGACCACGCCAACGAGCAGATCGCCGCCCGGCACCTGGTCGCCGCCGCCTACGAGCTGCCGCTGACCGACGCCGACACCGACGTCTTCGGCGACGGCTGGCGCGAGCGGGCGGAGCGGCTGCTGGCGGCGGGAGAGCTGCGCAGCGCCGGTGGCCGGCTGCTGCCGCGGCGCAGCGAGTTCGTCGCCAACCGCATCGCCCTACGCTCGGCCTCGGCCGACTCGGTGGCGGTGATCGAGCGCGACTCGGGGGAGATGCTGGGGCTGGTCGAGGCCGAACGGGCCTTCACGACGATCCACCCCGGCGCCGTCTACCTGCACCTCGGGCGCTCCTATGAGGTCGAGCGGCTCGACATACAGGAGCGGCGGGCGATCGTCTCCAGCTTCGACGGCGACTGGTACACGCGGCCGAAAAAGGAGACCGAGATCTACATCGAACGCACCCGCGAGCAGCGCCAGGTGGCGGGGGTGCAGCTCAACTTCGGCGACGTCTCCGTGACCGAGCAGGTGATCGCCTTCCAGCGCGTCTCGATCTCCGAGCAGGAGCCGATCGACATCGTCGCCCTGGAACTGCCCGAGCAGAGCTTCGTCACCCAGGCGCTCTGGTACGTGCTCCCGGAGAAGCTCAGCGGGGCGCTGCCGAGCGACGCCCTGCTCGGCTCCCTGCACGCGACCGAGCACGGCCAGATCGCGGTGCTGCCGCTGATCGCGATGTGCGACCGCTGGGACATCGGCGGCCTCTCCACCAACGTCCACTTCCAGACCGGCCGCGCGACGATCTTCATCTACGACGGCCACCCCGGCGGGGTCGGGATCGCCCAGCGCGGCTACGAGCAGTTCGAGCGCCTGCTCGGCGACGCCGAGCGGCTGATCGCCGAGTGCCCCTGCGAGTCGGGCTGTCCCTCCTGCGTCCAGAGCCCCAAGTGCGGCAACCTCAACGAACCGCTGCACAAGGGGGGCGCCTTGGAGCTGATGGGGCTGATGAAGGGGGCGTTGTGAGGGACGGGAGTGGGCCCCGCCGTCACGAACAGCAGGGAGGTTCCGGCGAGGCCCCCTCCCGTCCCTCCGAGCGCGGGCGGCAGGTCGCCGTGATCGGCTCCGGTGGCTGCGAGGAGGGGTTTGAGACCTGGCGGCTGGCCGAGGAAGTGGGACGGCGTCTCGGCGAGGCTGGCGTTACCGTCGTCTGCGGCGGGCTCGGTGGGGTGATGGCGGCGGTGGCGCGCGGAGCGGCGGAGGCCGGAGGCGAGGTGATCGGGATCGTCCCCGGTCACTCGATCGCCGACGCGAACGAGCACTGCACGCACGTCGTCGCCACCGGGATCGGCCATGCCCGCAACCTCGCTGTCGTCTCCTCCGGCGAGGTCGTGATCGCGATCGGCGGCGAGTGGGGGACGCTCTCGGAGATCGGCTTCGCCCGCGCGATCGGCCGCACCGTCGTCGCCCTGCGCAGCTGGGAGCTGAGCGGCCGCGAGCGCATGGCCGACGCCCCCGGCGTCATCCCCGCCGACTCGGCCGAGGAGGCCGTCGCGGCGGCACTGTCCGCGACCCCGTAGGCGGCGTTCGTCCTTTCTTCGGCATATGCCGAAGA
>DASTNW010000078.1:0-4361 GCA_035762685.1 Solirubrobacterales bacterium
GACCCCGGGCCCTTCCGGGGCAAGGACGTGCTGGTGGTCGGGCCGGGCGTAACCGGGTCGGAGGTGGCCCACCTGCTTGCCGAGGGCGGGGCGGCCCGCGTCCGGGTCGCGTGCCGCACCCCGCCCCACATCATCCGCCGCAAGTGGCTGGGCGTCTCGGTCAACGTCCCTGGCGTCGTCCTCCACCATCTGCCGCTGCGCCTTGCCGACGAGATCGCCTGGGGGGTCGAGCGAACCATCCGCGGGAACCTCTCGCCCTACGGCTTGCCCCGGCCGCCGGTCGGCCTCGCGTCGCAGTCGGCCAGGACGCAGCAGGCGCCGGCCTATGACGCCGGCTTTATCGCCTCGGTCAGGGCGGGGCGGATCGAGATCATCGCCGCCGTCGAGGGGTTCGACGGCGGCGATGTGGTGCTCGCCGACGGCTCGCGCGCCGACCCCGACGTCGTCATCGCCGCGACCGGCTACCGGCGCGGGCTCGAGCCGCTCGTCGGCCACCTGAACGTGCTGGATGAGCGGGGGGCTCCGCTCGCGCACGGCCGACGCCAGCACCCGGCCGCACCGGGCCTCTTCTTCACCGGCTATCGCGCCGAGCTTTCCGGCCAGCTTCGCCTGATGAGGTTCGACGCGCGTGCGATAGCCCGCGCGGTCGGCGTCTAGACGACGTGCTCGGCACTCTCGTCGGCCTCGGTGGCGGTTTTCTTCGACGTGGGTCAGCTCAAGCTAGAGCAACTCCACAAGACGTCGGGCGGCGCGGGCGGCGCCGTCGGCCTCGACATCTCGGTATTCGACCTCCCGGCCGATCTCCTCGGCGATCGCCGCCGCGATCCGCTCCGGGGGGGAGTCGTCGAAGTCCATGCGACGGCCGGCTCCGTAGCGTTCGAGCCGGTGGCGGACGTGGAAGTTCTGCTCGAAGTGGTGGCGCAGCGGGAAGTAGAGGAACGGCCGCTTCTGCGCGGTCAGCTCCATCGCCGTCGTGAGACCGCCCTGGACGACCGCCAGGTCACAGGCCGCCAGGTGGCGGTAGAGGTTGTGCACGTAGGGGACGACCTCGAGACCGGCATGCGAGGGAAGAGAGGCGGGGTCGATTCGCGGCCCCGCGACGACGATCATGCGCAGGTCGGGGATCCTCTCCTTGGCTGCGGGAAAGGAGGCGATCACCCGTCGCAGCAGGTCAGCCCCAACGCCCGAGCCGCCGACGGTGACGATGCAGACCCGCTCGTCGTCGCCGTAGCCCAGCTCGGCGCGCAGCCTGGTGCGATCGCCGAGGTCAGCGGGGTCGAACCCGGTCACATAGCCGGTGAAGTCGAAGTGGCGCTCGGTCCAGTCGCGAATCGCCGGCAGCTGCGGTCCGAGTCGCTCCGGGACGATGTCGTCGGGGTTGCCCACGAACAACGCCATGTCCCGGACCTCGGGGTGCTCGGCGACGTGGTCGACCATGTCGGCGTTGTAGTCAGCGGTGAGGAAGCCTTCGCGCTCGTTCCTTTCGTCCATCGGCAGAAAGCCGACGAAGTCGGTCAGCCACGCGAACGGGACCCGCTTCTCACCTGGGTTCTCATGCAGGTAGTAATCGAGCTCCCAGGCCTCGTCTCCGATCCAGAGGTCGTAACGCTCGTCGCGCACGACGTCGTGGAAGAGCATGAAGTTGGCGGCGAGGATCTCGTCCATGCGGCGCAGCGCATGGAAGCAGTGCAGGTCGTGCTCGGCGGACTCCGACTCGATGTGCCGGGACTCGTTGGCCAGGTGCGCGCTGGCGGGATGGATGTGCTCTCCCTCCCCCTCCAGCACCCTGGTGACCGGATCCTGGGCGAGCCAGTCGATCTGCAGGTCGGGATTGAGGCGGCGCATCTCACGGGCGATCGCGATGTCGCGCTGAGCGTGGCCGAGCCCGATCGGCGAGGAGATGTAGAGGGCCCGGGGACGCCCGTCAGGGCGGTAGACATTGTCGTCGCGGCGCTTGCGCTTGCGCCCGAATGCCTTTTCCGAGAAGTCACGCAGCGCCAGGTTGACCCGGACCGGCTTGCGCCCGTGCGGGAAGTGGCCGGCGCCCTTGACCACCCCGAGCTCGGCGCCGGCGAGCCGGGCCAGAGCCCGACCGTCGCGCAGGGGAGTGATCTTGTCCTGGTCGCCGTGGATCACGAGCACCGGGCATCGGACCCCTCGCGCAAGCTCGCGAAGCGTGCGGCGGTCACTATGAACCGGCCCTTCGGCCGTGGCGATCAGCGTCTCGGGGTCGGTGTCCAGGGCCCATCCCACCCCGTCCTCGATGCCCTTGGTCGAGTGCGGCTCGGGCAGGCATCGTGAGAGGAACCACTCGGCGAACTGCGGATAGTCCTGGCGCCAGTGGTTCGCGTTCATGCGCCCCCACCAGCGGTAGGCGGGCATCGGCCTCCGAAACATCGACTGGGCCCACCGGGGGGCCAGGAACGACCACTGCGAAGGCGTGTAGGGGAACATCGGGCCGATGAAGGCGGCCCCCGCCACGCGCTCGGGGGCGAGCCGTGCCATCTCCAGCTGCCATTGGGCGCCGCGCGACCAGCTCGCCATGACCGCGCGCTCGGTGCCGGTCGCGTCCATCACGGCGAGGCAGTCACGGGCGAACTCGGCGGGCCCATAGCGGCGCGGGTCACGGCACCGCGCAGAACGCCCGTTGCCGAGCCCATCCATCGTCACCACGCGGAAGTGGCGCGCGAAGTAGGGGACCTGCATCTTCCAGAAGCGAGAGTGGACGATCGACCAGGTCGGGAGCAGGAAGAGGGTCTCCTCTCCCTCGCCGTAGACCTCGTAGAAGAGGTCCATCCCGTCGCGCTCCACGAAGCCCTCGCTGTCCGGATAGCGGGCCCGGCTCTGCTCGTCCTCACGGCCGATCGCCTCGCGGGCCGGTGGGACCGCGACTCCGGGCTCCAGGATCGTCTTCATGCTCTTCCCTCCTCGAGAGATGCGAGCCAGGCGTCGATCGAGGCGAGCATCTCGGCGTGACCGCGGTCGAAGCCGAGCAGGCGCTCGTACAGCAGGCCCTTGTTGAACTGCATCACCAGCGCCGCCCAGGACTCCGCCGAGAAGCGGGCGGGGTCGAGGCCGTACTCCTCGATCGCCTCGGCCAGGGCATCGCGGAGCAGCGAGCGCCATTGCTCGCTGACGCCGTTCAGCCGCTCGCGCAGCTCGGGCTTGTGCCAGGCAAGCGCCTCCAGCTCCGCCCAGACCTTCGGGTAGCCCGACGCCAGGTCTTCCTCGATGTAGGCGACCGCGGTGCGCCACTTCTCGGCGAACGGCGCCTCCGTCGCGTACATCGCCCGCTGACGCTCGAGGACACGGCCGGTGAATCGCTCCAGGGTCTGCAGCAGCAGCTCGTCGACCGAGCCGAAGTAGTAGTGGACGAGGCCGTGGTTCTGCCCGGCCTCTCGGGCCAGCTGCCGGGTCGAGATCCCCGCCGCTCCCTCCCGGACCAGGAGCCGCTCCGCGGCGTCGAGAAATGCCGCGACGTTGACCTCTCTGATCGAACGGTCGCCAGCAACTCCACTTTCCTCTGGGGCAAGTTGGTTAGTCATCTGACTAAGGCAACTATCTAAGCATCCAGCCCCATCGCTTGTCAAGCTGCATCTCGAGCCCCGGTAAACAGGTCTCACGAGTCAAGGTCGAGGCCCCAGGTTCCGATTGTTGGGGAGTGATCTCCGGGCTGAGCGAGCGCGAGCGAAGGACCGTCCTTGTCGGCGGTCTCCTTGCCCTCTGCCTGCTCGCTGCCTTCACCGCGCACGTCGTGGCCGGGTTTGGCGGCCCCAGCACCGATGCGCTCTTCAACACCTGGATCTACAGCGCCTTGATGCTGACGAGTGCCGCCGCCTGCCTGCTGCGGGCCGCGTTGGTCCGCCGCGAGCGAGTTACCTGGGGACTGCTTGGCGTCGGCCTGCTGCTCTACGCCGGCGGAGAAATCTATTACGCGGCCGTACTCGCCGGGCAGGCATCGGTGCCGATCCCGTCTCCCGCCGACGGCGGCTACCTCGCCTTCTACCCACTCGCCTATGTGGCGCTGATCGCCCTACTGCGGGCGAGGATCGGGGCCTTCCCGGTCGCGCGCTGGCTGGACGGCCTGATCGTCGGTTCCGCCGTCGCAGCGCTGGCGGCGGCGGTCGCGCTCGGGCCGATCCTCGCTGCCTCCAGCGAAGGCCAGACGCTCGCCGTCGCGACCAACCTGGCCTACCCGATCGCCGACCTGACCCTGCTGACGATGGTGGCGACCGCCGCCTCGTTCACCGGCTGGCGACCGGGCCGCAGCTGGGCGGTCCTCGGTGCCGGACTCTTGCTGCTCGCCGTCTCCGACGGCGTCTATCTGCTGCAGGCCGCCAATGGGACCTACGTCGAAGGCA
>DASTNW010000079.1:0-5632 GCA_035762685.1 Solirubrobacterales bacterium
GACGGGAGGTCGCGGGTAGGGGTGAAGCGTCTTGTACTTTTTGCCACAGCGGCCCTCGGACGGCGGTATCCGCCCCTCAAAAAAGTTAAGCGAAACCCCTACCCGCGACCTCCCGCCACCAAGTCACGGAACGTGCGCGGAAGAGTCGCGAAAGACCTTCGTGCCATCTGCCCCGGTTGGCATGATCGGCCACCTGCCCGTGAGCGCTCCTTCAGCCGTCCATCTGCATGCCCACAGCGAGTATTCGCTGCTCGACGGTGCCTGCAAGATCGACGCGATGGCGGCGCGGGCGGCGGAGCTCGGGCAGCCGGCGCTGGGGCTGACCGACCACGGGGTGATGAACGGGGCGATCGACCTCTACAAGGCCTGTGACAAGCACGGGATCAAACCGATCGTCGGGCTCGAGGCCTACCTGGTCGAGGACCGGGTCGCGATCAAAGAGCAGACGCGCTACGAGCGCAACCACCTGACCCTGCTGGCGGAGAGCGACGAGGGGTTCGCGAACCTCGTCCAGCTCACCTCGGCCGGCTTCCTCGAGGGCTTCTCCCGCGGCAAGGCCAACGTCGACATGGAGCTGCTGGCGCGGCACGCGAAGGGGGTCATCGTGCTCACCGGCTGCCTGCAGTCGCGCTTCTGCCGGCGCCTCGTCGAAGAGCGTGCCGATGACGCCCGCGCCCACCTCGACGACCTGGTCCAGGCCTTCGGCCCCGAGCAGGTCTACTTCGAGGTGCAGAAGAACGGCATTGCCGAGCAGGACAAGGCGAACGAGGGCATCGTCCGTTACGCCCGCGAGCTGGGCCGGCCGCTGGTCGGCACCGCCGACGTCCACTACCTGCGGCGCGAGGACTTCGACAACCACGCGGCGCTGCTCTGCGTACAGACCAAGTCGACCCTGGAGCTGCCGAAGCTCAGCTTCGACACCAACGAGTTCTACATCAAGAGCTCCGAGGAAATGGCCGAGTCCTTCGCCGAGTGGCCGGAGGCGGTGCCGACCACGCTGGAGATCGCCGAACGCTGCTCGCTCGACATCGAGCTCGGCAAACTGCTGCTGCCGCGTTACCCGACCCCGGACGGCGAGGAGCCCGAGGCGATGCTGCGCCGGATCGCCGAGGAGGGGCTGCGCGCCCGCTACGGCGATCCGCCCCCGGCCGAGGCCGTCGAGCGGCTCGAGTTCGAGCTCGGGGTGATCGAGGAGATGGGCTTCTCCTCCTACTTCCTGATCGTCTGGGACTTCATCCGCTACGCGAAGGAGAACGGCGTCGCCGTCGGCCCCGGTCGTGGCTCGGCGGCCGGCTCGATCGTCTCCTACAACCTCAACATCACCGACCTCGACCCGCTCGCCAACGACCTCCTCTTCGAGCGCTTCCTCAACCCCGGCCGCAAATCGATGCCGGACATCGACATCGATTTCTCGGTCCGCGGGCGCGAGCGGATGATCCGCTACGTGGGCGAGAAATACGGCCGCGAATCGGTTGCCCAGATCATCACCTTCGGCAAGATGGCGCCGCGCGCGGCGACCCGCGACGCCGCCCGCGTGCTCGGCTTCGATTACGCCACCGGCGACCGCCTGGCGAAGCAGATCCCGGAGCCGATCATGGGCCGCAACCCCTCCTTCGAGGAGTGCTTGAAGCCGGGCCAGGAGCTGAAGAAGACCTACGACGCCGAGCCGGACGCGAAGAAGATCCTCGACGTCGCCCAGGGCCTGGAGGGGATCATCCGCAACAACTCGATCCACGCCGCCGCGGTCGTGATCGCCGACCGACCGCTGCAGGAGATCGTGCCGCTGCAGCTGGCCGAGGACCGCAGCGCCCCCGCCGCCGGCGGGAATGGCAACGGGTCCGGCAAGGCGGAGCGCCAGTACAAGATCGTGACCCAGTACTCGATGGGCCCGATCGAGGAGATCGGGCTGCTGAAGATGGACTTCCTCGGCCTCCGCAACCTCGACGTGATCGAGGACGCGATCGAGATCATCCAGCGCTCGCGCGGGGTGGAGCTCGACATGGCGGCGATCCCGATGGACGACAAGCCGACCTTCCAAATGCTCGCCAAGGGCGACTCGACCGGCGTCTTCCAGCTCGAGTCCGAGGGCATGCGCGAGGCGATGAAGAAGGTGCGCCCGACCGAATTCGACGACATCGTCGCCCTCGTCTCCCTCTACCGCCCCGGCGCCATGGCCTACATCCCCGCCTACGCGAAGGGCAAGCGCGATCCCGCCTCGGTCACCTACCCGGACCAGCGCCTGCGCCCGATCACCGAGCCGACCTTCGGCTGCGTCCTCTACCAGGAGCAGTTGATGGAGATCGCCAAGCAGATGGCCGGTTTCAGCCCCTCCGAGGCAGACGACCTGCGCAAGGCGATCGGCAAGAAGAAGCGTGACCTGATGGCGACGATGAAGGCAAAATTCCTGGAGGGAATGGAGGCCTCGGGGACCGCCGCGAAGGTCGCCAACGACATGTGGTCGCTGATGGAGGCCGCCGCCGACTACTCGTTCAACAAGTCGCACGCCGCCTGCTACGCGCTGATCGCCTACCGCACCGCCTACCTCAAGGCCAACTACCCGGCCGAGTACATGGCGGCGGTGATCTCCTCGGTGATGAACACCAAAGACAAGGTCCCCTTCTTCGTCAACCGCTGCGAGGAGATGGGGATCGAGGTGCTGCCGCCCGACGTCAACTCCTCCGACCACAGCTTCGTGGTCTCGGAGAACGCGATCCGCTTCGGCCTCGACGCGGTCAAGAACGTCGGCCACTCGGCGGTGGAGGCGATCCTGCGCGCGCGCGAGGACGCTCCGATCGCCTCGATCTGGGACTTCTGCGAGCGGGTCGACTCCCGCGCCGTCAACAAACGCGCGATCGAATGCCTGGTCAAGTGCGGCGCCCTCGACTCGACCGAGGCGACCCGCAAGGGGATGCTGGAAGCGCTGCCGGCCGCCCAGTCGGCGGGGCAGAAGGCGCAGGAGGACGCGCAGATGGGGCAGGGCTCGATCTTCGACTTCGGGGAAGACGCCGGCGCCAACGGCTCCTCTCCCGCGCAGGCGCACCACCGGCCGCCGATCTCGGCGGTCGAGTTCGACCGCGCCGAGCTGCTGGCCCTGGAGACGGAGACGCTCGGCACCTACCTCTCCTCGCACCCACTGGCCGAGGTCCGCGGGGCGCTGCGGGCGCGGGTCGACTGCAGCCTGGCCGAGCTCGGTGGCAAGCCCGACGGCGCCTGGGTCACGGTCGGCGGCATCGTCGTCGAGTGCAAGAAGATCCGTACCAAGAGCGGCAGCCAGATGATGTTCGCCACCCTCGACGACGTCGAGGGCCAGGTCGAGATGCTGGTCTTCAAGGCCGACGAGTCCGAGAACGCCACCGTGATCGCGCCCGACGCGATCGTCCTCGTCCGCGGCCGCCTCGACCACAAGGACCGCGGCGAGACCAAGCTGGTCGTGCAGGAGGCCCAGCGCTTCGAACCCGACGGCGACGAGATCGCCCGCGGCAACAAGGTCGCGGCGGTCCCCTCTGGCCCCTTCGAGCTGACGATCGACGCGGCCAGTTGGAACGACGGCCTCTTCGACGAGCTGAAGGCCGTCTTCGAGCACCACAAGGGCGAGGCGGACGTGCACCTGCTGATCGAGGCGGGCGCCCGGACCGTCCGCCTCAAGGCCGGTGACGGGTACCGGGTGCGCCCCTCCAGCAGCCTCCGCGCGGAGCTCGGGCATGTCTTGGGCGCCGACGCCCTGGCCGCTTAGCCAAGCGGAATTCCTGGTTTCCGCGATCCGGCGTCCCTAGACTTCTGCCATGACCGCTACGCGGACGCAGGTGGGGGAGTGCCGTCAGTGCCGATCGTTCTGCGACAAGATGGTCGAGCCGCGCGGCTGCATCGAAATCGGCTGCCGCTACCTCTATAGCTACGTCGACCGCTTCAGCGGTGAACAGTTCGTCGGCTGCATGCAGGAGGTCTTCGGCGCCGAGGTCGAGCTCTCGGCGGTCCTGGGGCCCGGCGGCTTCGGCGGCGTCAAGATGACAGGGGAGCCGTTGCCGCATTGCCAGTTCGCGGTCGAGCGCGCCTACGAGGGCTCCGGCGAGTCCTACGACTGCGTCAACCGGCGCTTCTTCGATTGCACCGATGGGGGCGCCGAGGGCCTGCGCGCCTTCGACCTTCGCGACATTTGACGGGACATCGTCCCGTGTAGATGGGACACCGTTCCATGTAATATTCGCCGTCATGACCGAGACGGCGGAGATCGCAGCCACCGACGCGGACCAGGCGCTTGCCGAGGTCACCGGGGCCACCGAGAACGGTTCCGAGGGAGGGCCGCAGTTCACGCTCGAGCTCAACCAGGACCAGAAGGACATCAAAGAGTGGGTGCACGGCTTCGCCGAGGGCGTGGTCAGGCCGGCCGCCGCGGAGTGGGACGAGCGCGAGGAAACGCCCTGGCCGGTCATCCAGGAGGCCGCGAACATCGGCCTCTACAGCTTCGAAGCGCTGGGGCAGTTCTGGGCCGACGAGAGCGGCCTGACGCTGCCGATCGCCAACGAGGAGCTGTTCTGGGGCGACGCCGGCATCGGCATGGCGATCATGGGCACCGCGCTCGCCGTCGCCGCGATCTTCGGGCAGGGCACGCCGGAGCAGATGGGGGAGTGGATCCCGCAGTGTTTCGGCACCCCGGACGACGTCAAGCTCGGCGCGTTTTGCGCCTCCGAGCCGGACGCCGGCTCCGACGTCTCCGCGATCCGCACCACCGCCAAGTACGACGAGGCCAAGGACGAATGGGTCCTCAACGGCCAGAAGGCCTGGGCAACCAACGGCGGCATCGCCAACGTCCACGTGATCATCGCCTCGGTCGACCGCGAGCTCGGCTCCCGCGGCCACGCCGCCTTCGTGATCCCACCCGGCACCAAGGGCTGCGAGCAGGGGGCCAAGGTGAAGAAGCACGGCCTGCGCGCCTCGCACACGGCCGACGTCCACCTCGACGACTGCCGCGTCCCCGGGGCCTGCCTGCTGGGCGGCAAAGAGAAGCTCGACGAACGCCTAGCGCGGGTCCGCGAAGGCAAGAAGTCGAAATCGCAGGCGGCGATGCAGACCTTCGAGGCGAGCCGGCCGACGGTCGGCGCCCAGGCGCTCGGCATCGCCCGTGCCGCCTATGAGTACGCGCTCGAGTACGCCAAAGAGCGCGAACAGTTCGGCAAGAAGATCGTCGAGAACCAGGCGATCGCCTTCGCCCTCGCCGACATGAAGCTGGAGCTCGACGCCGCCCGCCTGCTCGTCTGGCGCGCCGCCTGGATGGGTCGCAGCGGCCAGAAGTTCGAAAACGCCGAGGGCTCGATGTCGAAGCTGAAGGCCGGCGAGGTCGCCGTCTGGGCAACCGAGCGGGCGATCCAGATCCTCGGCGGCAACGGCTACACCCGCGAGTTCCCGGTCGAGCGGATGCACCGCGACTCGAAGATCTACACGATCTTCGAGGGCACCTCGGAGATCCAGCGCCTGGTCATCTCCCGCGCGATCTCCGGCGTCCACGTCAAATAACGAACTTACGGCGGGAGAGCGAGGGCCGGCTGAGTCCGGTCCTCGTCGCCTGCTTCAAAGCGGTGGACGGGGGCGCGTCCGGGTGCCCTCTCTCGGAGACCGTTGCGCAGCTGATCGTTTG
>DASTNW010000080.1:0-13732 GCA_035762685.1 Solirubrobacterales bacterium
TTTCCCACGCATATCGTGGGAAATCGGCCCATCGGCGGGGTTAGCGTTCGCTGATCAGGAGGGTCTGGAGGCCGCGGCCGATGCGGCCGCGCTGGTCGGAGAGGACGGACTCGGCGGTGCCGATGCCGTTGGGCTGGGGCAGGGTGACGGCATCGACGCAGATCCACTCGCCGGCGGGCATCCGCTCGAGGTGGACGGTGAGGTCGACGTTGATGAAGAGATAGCGGCGGTAGTCGAGGTTGGCGCTGACGCCGTTGCCGACGTCGGCCGTGACCATGACCCGCTGCAGTGGGCTCGGCTGCTCGCCGGCAACCAGCGGCTGCCGCATCCGCAGCCAGACGACCGCCGGCCCCGGCTCGACGAAGGCGCCCTCGAGGAAGCGGCAATCCATCGCCGAGTGGTAGCCGAGCTCCTGGCCGGTGGGGAAGAACTCGACCTCGGAGCCCTGCTCGGGGCCGGGCGGTGGCTGTTCCGGCGCCATCGCAGCGGCCGGGACCTCGACCGGCGCCGTGCGGATCCGCCAAGCGTTGGCGCGCACCAGCGGCTTACCGTCCTCGTCGCTCAGCACCGCCTCGAGCAACTGCACCCGCCGCCCCGGCCGCACGACGCGGGCGCTGACGCGGACGGGCGCGATCGGTACCGAGCGCAGGATCTCGCAGGTCACTCGCCCGACCTGGAACTCCTCCGCCTCGGGCAGCAGCTCCAGCTCCCGCGCCAGCAGCGCCGTCGGGGGACCGGCGTGCTGAGCGCCAGGGTCCCACGGGCCGCGGGTCAGCTCGGTCGCGAGGAACACATCCCCAGCTTGCTCGTAAAAGGCCTCTGGCACCGCAGCGGATCGTATGGGTGTTCGGGGTCGCCTCGTCGGTGCCTCCATGCTTTTGCACCGACGAGGCGGCCCCGAACGCCCTTTACGCTTGTCCCATGCCAAAAATCCAGAAGACCGAAGAGCAGTGGCGCGAGCAGCTGACGCCGGAGCAGTTCGAGGTGACCCGCAAGGGCGGCACCGAGCGCGCCTTCACCGGCCCCTACGTGGACGAGAAGAGCGAGGGGATGTACCGCTGCGTCGGCTGCGGCACCGAGTTGTTCTCCTCCGACACCAAGTTCGACTCCGGCACCGGCTGGCCCAGCTTCACCGAGCCGGCCAACCTCGAGCACGTCGAGCTGCGCCCCGACAACAGCCTCTTCATGCGGCGAACCGAGGTCGTCTGCAAGACCTGCGACGCCCACCTCGGGCACGTCTTCGACGACGGGCCGGCGGAGCGGGGCGGCCAGCGCTACTGCATCAACGGCTGCGCCCTGGAGCTGGAGAAGAAGTAGGCGCGGGCGGCGCTACTGCTGGACCGCGCCGCCGGCGCCGAGGTAGTTGAAGCGCACCGCCAGCGCCACCGCCTCGGTGCGGGTGTCGACCTCGAGCTTGCCGATCGCGTTGCGAACGTGGGTGTGGACGGTCGCCGGGCTGAGCTGCAGCCGCTCGGCGATCTCTTTCACCCGCAGCCCCTCGGCCAACAGCTCGAGGATCTGCCGCTCGCGCGGCGAGAGGTCGAGAAGTTTCTCCACCTCGGAGGGCTTGCCGCCGGCGAAGTCGCCGCCGAGGAACGTCCCTCCCCCGGTCACCGCTTTGACGGCACGGGCGATGTCCTCGGCCGGGGCCGACTTGAGCACGTAGCCGGAGGCGCCGGCCCGCAACGCCAACGCCAGCAGGTCGGGCTGGGCGTGGGCGGTGAAGATGATGACTTTGGTTCGCGGCCGCGCCTTCAGGACCTCCTTGGTTGCCTCGATCCCGTCCCGTTTCGGCAACTCGACGTCGATGATCAGGACGTCGGGTTCGAGCTCCTTGACGACGTCGACCACGTCGCGGCCGTTGCCGGCCTCGCCGACGATCTCGACGATGCTCGAGTTGGCCATCCGCGCCTTGATCGCCTCGCGGACGATCTCATGGTCGTCGCAGAGGACGACCCGCTTGGCGTCCCGCACACTCGCGCTCATAGCGGCGCGATTCTCTCAGGAGATCCGAATCGATGCAAAATATTAGGTAGCGTGAATCCGCCGTCCCGTTCCTGCCTGTTCTCGATCAGCGCGATCATCGTTCGCCCCACGGCTACGGCCGTCCCGTTCAAGGTGTGCACTGCCTTCGGTCCTTCGGTATCGGCAGGGCGATACCTACATTTGAGCCGCCGTGCCTGATAGTCGGTCGTGTTCGAGCACGAGGTCAGCTCGCGGTAGCGCTCCTGGCTGGGAATCCAGGCCTCGCAGTCGTACTTCTTCGCCGCCGGGGCGCCGAGGTCGCCGACGGCGACGTTGACCACCCGGTAGGGGATCTCCAGCTCGCCGAGGATCCGCTCCTCGATCGCCAGCAGCCGCTCGTGCTCGGCCGCCGACTCGGAGGGCTCGACGAACGAGAACATCTCGACCTTGTCGAACTGGTGGACGCGGAAGATGCCGCGCGTGTCGCGGCCGGCGGCACCGGCCTCGCGGCGGAAGCAGGTGGAGAAACCGCAGTAGCGCAGCGGCAGAGCCTCGGCGTCGAGGACCTGGTCGGCGTGGAGCCCGGCCAGCCCCACCTCCGAGGTGCCGGTGAGGAACAGCTCGTCCTTGGGTATCTCGTAGATCTGGTCGCGGTCGCCGGGCAGGAAGCCGGTCCCCTCCAGCGCCTCTTCGCGGACCAGGACCGGCGGCACGACGGGCTCGTGGCCCTCGGCCCGGACCAGCTCGATCGCGAAGCGGACCAGGGCCAGCTCCAGCAGCACCAGGTCGCCCTTGAGGTAGGCGAAGCGCGAGCCCGAGAGCCGCGCCGCCGCCTCCATCTCGATCAGGCCCAACTCGGTGCCGATCTCGAGGTGGTCGCGGGGCTCGAAGTCGAACTGCGGGCGCTCGCCCACCTCGCGGATGACGACCGCGTCCTCCTCGCTCATCCCGTCGGGCGCGTCGGGGTCGGGCAGGTTGGGGAGCGAGATCACGATCCGCCCCAGCTCGGCCTCGACCTGCTCGAGCTCGGACTTGCCGCCCTCGATCCTCTCCTTCAGCCCCTGCACCGTGGCCATCAGTTCCCCGGCGTCCTCGCCCGCCTGCTTGGCCTCGCCGATCCGTTTGGAGAGGGCCTTGCGCTCGGCCTGGGCGCTCTCGACCTCGGGCAGAAGCTGGCGGCGGCGGGCGTCGAGCGCCAGCAGCTCGTCGACCTGCTCGGCGGCGCCGCGGCGGGCGAGCGCCGCTTTGACCCGCTCGGGGTCGGAGCGGATCAGCTTCAGGTCGAGCATCTCGCTCCGGCGCTAGGGCGCGGGCTCTTCGCCGGGACGCGGCGAGGATTCCGCTTCGGTGCCCGCGTACTCGGCGACGAAGCGGGCGACGGCGTCGGCCTCGTCCCCGACGACGATGTTCTGGGGCATGATCGCCCCGGAGAAACCGCCGTTCTGGATCGCGAAGAGAGCGTCCTCATAGCTCTCGGTTCGCTGGTCGAGGTTCGGGCCCTGCGTGCGCTCGCCCCGATTGCCGCTGCCCTGGGTGCCGGCGGCACTCAGCGTGTGGCAGCCGGCGCAGTGCGTGGCGAAGAGAACGGCCCCCTCGTGGTTGGGGTCGTCCTGGGAGACGGAGATGCCTTCCTCGCCGAAGCCACAGGCCGCGAGGCCGAGGGCGGCGGCGAAGACCACTGCTATGAGCAATACGGGGCGCACGCGGCGCGCATCATATTGTCTGGAGCCGATCCCGATCGTCTGACGATGCCGCCGCCCGAGCCAGCCCGATTCCGCGCCGCGATGGCGAGCCTGCCAACCGGGGTGACCGTCGTCACCGCCAGCGGCGCCGACGGCCCCGCGGGCGCGACCGCCAACGCGGTCTCCTCGCTCTCGATCGAGCCGATGCTGATGCTGGCCTGCCTCGACCGTGGTTCCCGCACCCTGCTCGCCGTACAGGCGGCCGACCGCTTCGGCGTCAGCGTCCTCCACGCCGGCCAGGAGGAGATTGCCCGCGCCTTCGCGACCAAGGCGCCGGTGCCGGAGAAGTGGTCCGGCGTCGCCTGGAGCGAGCGCGACGGCGTCCCCGCGATCGACGACGCCCTGCTCTGGATCGCCTGCGACCTGCGCGACGTGATCGCCGCCGGGGACCATGTGATCGTCACCGGCGAGGTCCGCGCCCTCGAGACGGGAGCGGGAGAGCCGCTGGTGTTCCACCGCGGCGAGTACCGGCCGCTGGGCTGAGTCAGCCGGCGGGGGCGCTGTGGCAGACGGCCTCGACGTTGTTGCCGTCGGGGTCGAGGACGAAGGCGCCGTAGTAGCCGGGGTGGTAGATCGGGCGCGGGCCGGGGGCGCCGTTGTCGGTGGCGCCGGCGGCGAGGGCGGCAGCGTGGAAGGCGTCGACGAGGTCGGTGCTGCGGGCGCCAAAGCAGACGTGGGCGCCGCTGACGGCGGGACGGCCGCGGGAGTGGATCCAGAAGAACGGCTTGGGCCCGTGCTCGGTCTCCTTGCCGAAGCCGATCGCGCCACCGTCGAACTCCATCAGCAGCCTGATCCCGAGCGGTGCCAACGCCTGCTCGTAGAAGGCCCTGCTGCGAGCGAGGTCGCTGACCTCGAAGCCGACGTGGTCGAGCATGGCCGCAGCTTATCCCGCCCTGCCATGAGCGATCGGCCGAGCGGAGTAGGCTGGCCCGCCATATGGAGGCGGCCACCGCACCACGGGAGCAGTGGACCTTCGCGCAGAAGGGGATCGTGGTGCTGGCGTCGGTCCAGTTGCTCTGGGCGCTGGCGGGGTTCATCGCCGAACCGAGCTTCCACCTCGGCGCCGACGCGCCGACGGAGCGGGTGCTGGGCGTCGACTTCAACGGCTACCACGCGCTCGCCGGCCTGCTGCTGTTCGCTCCCGCCTTCTACTTCGCACTGCGGCCGAAGTGGGCCCTCTACTACGCGATCTACGCGGCCGGGGCGCTGATCGTGACCGGCATCTGGGCCCTCTTCGACGAACAGCCGGCCTGGGTCTTCACCTTCCCCAACAACTCCTCCGACGCGATCTTCCACCTCGCCACCGGAGCGCTCTTCGCCGCCGTGGCGGCGATCCAGCTTGGCCACGACCGCGGCGGCGGGCGAGGAGTGCATTGACGGTCGTATAGACCGCAAATGCACTCCTCGCCCGGGAGCGCTTCTCCCTATAGCCCTAGAAGAGGGCGCCGCTGGTGCCGGCCGCGCGCAGCGCCAGGAAGAGGATGACGCCGCAGCTGACGGCCATGATGCCCATCTCGCGGCGGACGATCGCGAGGGCGACGGCCTGCTGGGTGTCGGCGTCGAGGGACTCGAACTCGGTCTCCCCCAGCTCGCGCTGGGCGGCGCCGGTGCGGGCGCCCTCGGCGAGGAAGGAGACCAGGAGGGGAAGCAGTCCGTAGAGGTAGTGGAGGTCGTCCGGCGCTTCGTGGTTGGTGAAGACGAGCAGGCCGCCGAGCAAGACCTGGAGGAAGACCGAGGCCTGGGCGGCGCGCAGCAGGTACCAGAACGGGATCGAGGGACGGCTGCGGACCCAGGCGACGCCGCCGGCGACGAAGGCGGCCAGGTTGAGCAGGATCACGGCGCAACCGACGACCAGGTGGACCTCAGCCATATATCCGCCCAAAGGGGTCGGGATTCGGCTTGCTGATGCGGAAAGACACTATGTAGCAAGTTGTCACAATGTGGGTGTATAACAGCGCCTACCGGCGTTGAACGCGGGCGATGGGCGCCTGGCGCCAACCGCCTCGGATCCCCACCACCCAGTGCTCAAGACCTACCTCCCGATCCTCGTCTTCGCGGTGCTCGGCGTCACCGTCGGCGGCGCTTTCGCGATGCTCAACCACCTGATCGGGCCGAAGAAGCCGGCCAAGCCGACCGCGGCGAGCCGGCGCCAGGGCGAGCCCTACGAGTCGGGGATCCCGGTCGAGCCGATGAAGGGCTTCAAGTTCGGGATCAGCTTCTACCTGGTGGCGATGCTGTTCATCCTCTTCGACATCGAGGTCGTCTTCCTCTACCCCGTCGGGGTGATCCTGAAGGGGGCCGACAGCGTCTTCGTCCTCGCCGAGCTCGTCACCTTCGTCGTCCTGCTGCTGGTTGCCTTCGTCTACGTCTGGCGCAAGGGGGCCCTCGATTGGAGGTAGAGCGCCGCACCCTCCGCGCCAAGCAGGCGAGCGCCCGCGAGATGCTGCGCGGCGACCTCGAGGGGGAGGACCTCGAGCGCTACGTCGAAGAACGGGTCGTCACCACGACCTTCGAGAAGATGCAGAACTGGGCCCGGTCGAACTCGATCTTCCCGCTCACCTTCGGCCTCGCCTGCTGCGCGATCGAGGCGCCGATCTCCCTCGTCACCGCCCGCTACGACCTCGCCCGCTTCGGTGCCGAGGCGCTGCGCGCCTCGCCGCGGCAGGCGGACATGATCATCCTCTCGGGGCGGGTCTCGATCAAGATGGCGCCGGTCGTCCGCCGCGTCTACGACCAGATGCTGGAGCCGAAGTGGGCGGTCTCGATGGGCGCCTGCTCCTCCTCCGGCGGCATGTTCTCCAACTACGCCGTGGTCCAGGGCGCCGACAAGTTCATGCCGATCGACCTCCACATCCCCGGCTGCCCGCCGCGACCCGAGGCGGTCCTCTACGGCTTCACCAAGCTGCAGCGCAAGATCCAGGGCAACCCCGACCAGGGCTGGCGGGCGCGCTACGGCGCCGCCGGCACCGAGGAGTGGGCGCGCAGCGGCCCCCGCAGCGAACCGAGCCCGGAGGCCGCCGCGGCATACGAAGAGGCGCGGGAGCTGACCCTTGCCTGACGCCCCCGGACTGGAGCTGATCCGAGGGGAAATCGAGCGCGACCGCCCCGGCGCCGTCCTCGCCACCTCGTTCGACCGCGGCCAAGCGGCGCTGATCGTCGACCCCGAGCGCGTGCTCGACGTGCTTGGCTGGCTTCGCGACGAGCCGGGGCAGCGCTACGCGTTCCTCTCCAGCCTCCATGTAGCCGACTACCTCCCGGCCGAACCGCGCTTCGGGGTCCACTACGAGCTGCTCAACCGCGACCGCGTGGAGAGGGTCAGGGTCAAAGCGATGTTGGCGGACGACGGGTCCGGCGACCTCCCGGAAATCGACTCCTGCGTCTCCCTCTTCCCCACCGCCGACTTCCAGGAGCGCGAGGCCTTCGACTTCTTCGGGATCGTCTTCCGCGGCCACCCCGACCTGACCCGGATCCTGCTGCCCGAGGACTACGTGGGCTGGCCGCAACGGCGTGACTTCCCGGTCGGCGGCGAGCCGGTCACCTTCACCTACAACGAGCGGCGCTATGGCTGAGCTGACCGCGGACCGCACCGAAGAGCTGATGACGGTCAACATCGGGCCGCACCACCCGGCGACGCACGGGGTGCTGCGGCTGGTGGTCGACCTCGAAGGCGAGGTCGTGCGCGAGCTGCGGCCGGTGATCGGCTACGTCCACACCGGGATCGAAAAGTCCTGCGAGGACAAGAGCTACTGGAAGGTCATCCCCTTCGTCGAGCGAATGGACTACGTCTCCTACTTCTTCCAGATGGAGGCCTTCTGCGGGGCGGTCGAGCGGCTGGTCGACCTGGAGATACCGCCGCGGGCGAAGTACCTGCGGACGATCTTCCTCGAGCTCAACCGGATCCACTCGCACCTGGTCTGGCTGGGGACGACCGCCCTCGACCTCGGCGCGATCTCGATGCTCTGGTACTGCTTCCGCGAGCGCGACAAGATCCTCGACCTGTTCGAGATGGCGACCGGCCAGCGCATGCACACGCGCTACTTCCAGGTCGGCGGCGTGATCGAGGACGTCCCGGTCGGGTTCGAGCAGAAGTGCCGCGCCTTCGCCGAGGAAATGCCGGTCCGGGTCGGCCAGTACGAAGCGCTGCTGGACCGCAACGAGGTCTTCCTGCAGCGGACCAAAGGGGTCGGGATCGTCCCCCGCGAGCGGCTGCTGGAGCTGGGCGTGACCGGACCGCTGCTGCGCGCCGCCGGCGAGCCCTGGGACCTGCGCAAGGCCTTCGACTACCTCGCCTACCCGGAGCTGGACTTCAAGATCCCGGTCGGCACCGTCGGCGACAACTACGACCGCTACCGGGTGCGGGTGGCGGAGATGGTCGAGTCGGCGCGGATCGTCGCCCAGGCGCTCGAGGCGCTGCCCGACGGGCCCTTCATCGCCGAGGACCGCAAGTACGTGCTGCCGCCTCGTTCGGAGCTCTCGACCTCGATGGAGTCGCTGATCCACCACTTCAAGCTCGTCACCGAGGGCTACCGGGTGTTGCCCGGCGAGGTCTACTACTCGATCGAGGGCCCGCGCGGCGAGCTCGGCTGCTACGTCCTCGCCGACGGCTCGGCGAAGCCCGCCCGGGTCCACTTCCGCGACCCCTCCTTCGTCAACCTGCAGTCCTTCCGCGACATGGCCGTCGACAGCTACGTCGCCGACATGATCTGCAGTCTGGGGATGCTCGACCCGATCCTCGGCGGGGTGGACCGATGAGCCCCGTCGACGGCCCGGGAGCCAGCAACCCGAACTTCCCGGTCGACCTCGCGGTCAGCGAGGGGCGCGTCCCCGACCGCCGCGAGGAAGCGGTCCCGGAGCTGCACGAAGTCGAGTGCCCGCCCGAGCTGCGGGAGCGGATCGAGACGCTGATGTCGCGCTACCCCGACCGCCGCTCGGCCTCGATCCCGGCGCTGTGGGCGGTGCAGGAGCGCTACGGCTGGTGCTCGCCGGAGGGCATCCGGCAGGCGGCCGCGGTGATGCGGTTCACGCCCGCCTACCTGGAGTCGGTGGCGAGCTTCTACGACCTGCTTCACACCGAGCCGGTCGGGACGCACCGGATCGAGGTCTGCACCAACATCAGCTGCTGGATGCGCGGCGGCGACGAGCTGCTGGACGCCTTCGAGGCCGCCGCCGGGGGCGAGGACGACTTCTTCGTCACCGGCTTCGAGTGCCTCGGCGCCTGCGACATCGCCCCGATGGCTGCGATCGGCCAGCGCTACTACGGCCCGCTCGAAGCGGCCGAAGCGGGGACGGCGATCGAGCAGTTGAAGGCGGGCGCAGAGGTGCTGCCGGAGAAGGCGCTGGACAGGCGGCCGCTGGCCGGCGACCTGCCCCACCCCGGAGAAGGCGCCGATGCCTGAGACGCGCATCCTGCTCGAGCACGCCGAGGACCCGGCGCTGCGCACGATCGAGGGCTACAAGGGCTACGGGGGCTACGCCACCATGGAGAAGGCCTACCGCGAGATGGAGCAGGACGAGGTGCTCCAGGAGCTCGAAGAGTCGGGCCTGCGCGGGCGCGGCGGCGCCGGCTTCTCGATGGGCAAAAAGGCCTCCTTCCTGCCCCGCGGCGATATGCCGAAGTACCTCTGCTGCAACGCCGACGAGTCCGAGCCCGGGGCCTTCAAGGACCGCGAGCTGATGCAGCGCAACCCGCACCAGCTGATCGAGGGGATCGCGATCGCGGCGCTGGCCGCCGACGCCGGCCACGCCTTCATCTTCATCCGCGGCGAGTACGACCTGCAGGCGGACATCCTCGACGCCGCCGTCGCCGAGGCCTACGCGGCGGGCTACCTGGGCACGAACATCCTCGGCACGCACCGCGACCTCGAGCTGGTCGTCCACCGCGGCGCCGGCGCCTACATCTGCGGCGAGGAGACGGCCCTGCTCGACGCGCTCGAGGGCAAGCGCGGCAACCCGCGGCTGAAGCCGCCGTTCCCGGCGGTGCAGGGCCTCTACGGCGGGCCGACCCTGATCAACAACGTCGAGACGCTCTCCAACGTGCCGCGGATCGTCGCCCACGGCGCCGCGTGGTTCCGCGGCTTCGGCACCGAGCAGTCGCCCGGGACCAAGGTCGTCTCGGTCTCCGGCGGCGTGCGCCGCCCCGGCAACTACGAGGTCGAGCTCGGCATCCCCACCCGCGAGCTGATCTACGACCTCGCCGGCGGCCCCGAGCACGGCCACGAGGTCAAGGCCTTCTACCCCGGGGGCTCCTCCTCGCCGGTGCTGACCGCCGCCGAGGGCATGGACCTCCCCTACAGCTTCGAGGCGATGGCCGAGGCCGGCTCGATGCTCGGCTCCGGCTCGATCATCGTCGCCGACGACCGCGTCTCGGTCCCGCACATGGCGCTGCGGACGGCGCGCTTCTACCACCACGAGTCCTGCGGCAAGTGCGCCCCCTGCCGCGAGGGCACCAACTGGACGGTGAAGATGCTGGAGCGGGTCGTGCGCGGCGAGGCGACCCCGATGGACCTCGACATCATCAGCTCGGTCCAGGCGAACATCATGGGCCACTGCCTCTGCGTGCTCGGCGACTCGATGGCGATGCCGGTGAGCGCGATGGTGAACAAGTTCCGCGACGAGTTCGAGCAGGTCATCGCCAACGCCGACCCTTACGCCGTCGTCGAGGCCCCGCCCGAGGCCCTGGGGGCGTCGATATGAGCGGCAAGGAGGTGACGATCGTCGTCGACGGGCGCGAGATCGCCGCGACCGAGGGCGAGATGCTGCACGACGCGGCCAAGCAGGGCGACGTCGAGATCCCGGTCTTCTGTTACGAACCGAAACTCGGCGACCCGGTCGGCGCCTGCCGCATGTGCCTGGTCGAGATCGAGGGGATCCCGAAACTGCAGACCTCCTGCTCGACCCCGGTCCGCGACGGCATGGTCGTCCACACCCGGACCGAGCAGGTCAAACACGCCCAGAGCGCGGTGGTCGAGTTCCTGCTCGTCAACCACCCGCTCGACTGCCCCGTCTGCGACAAAGGCGGCGAGTGCCCCCTGCAGGACATCACGCAGGGTTGGGGCCCCGGGAAGAGCCGGGTGATCGACGAAAAGCGCCACTTCCAGAAGCCGATCGAACTTTCGCCGCTGGTCGCGATCGACCGCGAGCGCTGCATCCTCTGCTACCGCTGCGTCCGCTTCAGCCAGGAGGTGTCCGAGGACGAGCAGCTGCAGTTGCTGGAGCGTGGCGACCGCACCTTCGTCGGCACCTTCGACGACCGCCCCTACGTCGCCCCCTTCCACGGCAACATCACCGACATCTGCCCGGTCGGGGCGCTGACCAACTACACCTACCGCTTCCGCGCCCGGCCCTGGGACATCGAGCAGGCGGGCTCGGTCTGCACGCTCTGCCCGAGCCAGTGCAACGTCAGCTTCACCGTCCGCGACGAGAAGGTGAAGCGGGTGATCACCCGCGACAACCACGAGGTCGACGACGGCTGGCTCTGCGACCGCGGCCGCTACGGCTTCGAGATGTTCGAAGCGGCAGAGCGGGTCGCGGGGCCGCGGCTGCGCGGCGGGGAGACCGACTGGGAGACGGCGATCGCGAAAGCGGCCGCGGGCCTGCGCGCCTCCGGCGGCAAGGTCGCGGCGATCGTCGGCGACGCCTCCAACGAGGAGGGCTACCTGCTCCAGTGCCTGCTGCGCGAGGCGCTGGGCTCTCCGCACGTAGATTCGCGCCCCTCGCGCGGGCCGGGGCGGGAGGCGATCGTCCAGCTTGCCCAGCCCGACGTCTCGGCCAAGGTGCGCGACATCGACGAGGCCGACGTCGTCCTCGTCCTCGGCACCGACCCCCTCCACAGCTCGCCGATCCTCGACCTGCGCGTCCGCAAGGCGATCCGCCGCAACGGCGCCAAGCTGGCGCTCGCGACCGAGCGCCCAACCGCCCTCGACGGCGGCGCCGCAGCGGTCGCCCGCTACGCCCCGGGTGGCGCGGCCGGGTTCCTCGCGCAGCTGACCGAGGCGCTGACCGAGGTCGGTGCCCCCTCCTCACTCGGTACCTCGTCGAAGGAGAGCGATACCGCTGGCGCCTCGGGCGAGCTCCCCTCCTCCTCCGCAAAACGTTCGGAGGGGGCACCGACCTCGGTCGCCGACACGCTGCAGGGCGCGAAGAGGGTCGTGATCCTCTGGGGCGAGCGGATTGGGCGGGAGCGAGGCGCCACCGAGGCGCTCCTTCAGCTCGCCGACGCGCTGGGCGTCGCCTCCGCCGAGGGAGCCGGCCTGCTCGAAGTCCCCGACACGACCAACGCCCGCGGCCTGCGCGAGGCCGGCTGCCTCCCCGACGCCGGTCCCGGCCTCAGTGAGCCGAAGGATGCATCGACCGGCCTATCCGCCGCAAATGCATCCCTCGTCGGCAAGTCGACCGAGGAGATCCGTGAGGCGTTGGCGTCGGGGGAGGTCGAGTCGGTGCTCCTGTTCGGCGTCGACCCGCTGCGCGACTTCCCGGACACGCCGGCCTGGGAGTCGGCCTTGACCGCCTGCAAGCACCTCGTCGTCTTCTCGATGCACGAGAACGCGACCACGGCCAAGGCCGACGTAGTGCTTCCGCTCGAGACCCACGCCGAGAAAGACGGCACGGTCACGCACCCAGACGGCCGCCTCCAGCGCGTTCGACCCAGCGCCGGCCGCCCAGGCGGAGTGCGCTCCAACATCCAAGTCCTCGCCGAGCTCTCTACCGCCCTCGGCCACGACACCGGCATCGACTCCCAGCTCGAGGCCTTCGCCGCCCTGCGCGACGCGGTCCCCTTCTACGCCGACATCGACGACTCCGACATCAGCGGCAGGGGAATCCGCTGGCAGGAAACTGCTGCTGCTGCAAACGTCCCAGAGGCGAGTGTCGGTGCCCCCTCCGAACGTTTTGCGGAGGAGGAGGGACGCTCGCCCGAGGCGTCAGCCACTCCCCGCCCCTCCGACGAGGTACCGAGTGAGGAGGGGGCACCGACACTCGCCCTTGGCACCTATCGCGACCTCTGGGCTGGCCCGATCACGGAGTTGAATCCGCCGCTGAAGTTCCTGATGCCGCATCAGCGAGTCGAGATCTCGCCGGGCGACGCGGAGCGTCTGGGCGTGAAGAGCGGGGAAAAGGTGAGCGTCAGCCAGAACGGTTCCAGTGTCGAGGCCGAGGTCCAGATCAAGGAGCGCGTGCCAGAGGGTGTCGTGTTCTTGGCCGAGGGCCTCGCCGAGGGCAACGCGAATGGCCTATTGAACGGTGGGCCGGTCGAGGTCGAGGTCCGGAAGCTGGGCGAGGGGCGCGCGTGATGCTGCCGCTGGCCGAGACCGGCTTTGCCGAAGCGACCTGGATCATGGTCGTCAAGTCGCTGGTGATCTTCGCCGTCATCTTCGGCGTCCTGCCGATCCTGACCGTGGTCGAGCGCAAGCTGATCGGCCGCTTCCAGCACCGCTACGGGCCCAACCGCGTCGGCCCCTTCGGTCTGCTGCAGCCGCTTGCCGACGTCGGCAAGCTGATCTCCAAGGAGTCCTTCCGCCCCGCCAACGCGGTCTCGACCCTGTTCGTCCTCGGGCCGCTGCTGCCGGTCCTCGCCGGCGTGCTCTCGCTGGCGATCATCCCCTGGGGCGACGTCCAGGACGGGGTCGGGCTCTACGGGATCGACGTCCCGATCGGGATCCTCTACTTCTTCGCCGTCGGCTCGATCGCCTTCTACGGCCTCGTCCTCGGCGGCTGGTCCTCGGGCTCGAAATACAGCCTCCTGGGGGCGATGCGCTCGGCCGCGCAGCTGATCTCCTACGAGGTCTCGATGGGGCTGGCGCTGCTCGGCGTGGTGATGATGAGCGGCTCCCTCTCGCTGGTCAGCATCGTCCACGCGCAGGGCGAGGTCTGGTTCATCGTCCCCCAGCTCGTCGGCTTCCTGATCTTCATGCTGGCCGGCTTCGCCGAGACCAACCGAACCCCGTTCGACATGCCCGAGGCCGACGCCGAGCTGGTCCAGGGCTTCATGACCGAGTACGGCGGCATGCGCTTCGGCTCCTTCCTGCTGG
>DASTNW010000081.1:0-10944 GCA_035762685.1 Solirubrobacterales bacterium
CCCAACCCCCCCCCCCCCCCCGCCTACGAATTGACCAGGGCGATGGTGAAGCCGTCGTAGCCCTTGGAGCCAACCGTCTGGATCGTGGTGGCGCTGACGCGGGGCTCGTCGGCGAGCATCTCGTGTAGGCGGCGCTGGGCCCTGGTGGCTGGGTCGGGGCTGGTGGCGTCGGCGAGGGTGCCGCCGCGGACGACGTTGTCGGCGACGAGCAGGCTACCGGGGCGGGAGTGGTCGAGGGCCCAGGCGAAGTAGTTGGGGCTGTTGACCTTGTCGGCGTCGATGAAGGTGAGGTCGAACGGGCCGGCGCCCTCGCCCTCGAGCTCCGGCAGCGTCTCCAACGCCGGGCCGACCCGCAGCTCGACGACGTCGTCCAGGCCCGCCCGGGCGATGCTGCCGCGCGCGACCTCGGCGTACTCGGGATTGGCCTCGAGCGTGATCAGGCGCCCGCCCTCCGGCAGCGCCCGCGCCAGCAGGATCGTGCTGTACCCGCCCAGCGTCCCGAACTCCAGCACCGTCCGCGCCCCCTGCAGCCGCGCCAGGACCTGCAGCAGCCTGCCCTGCGGCGGCGAGACCTGGATCCGCGGCAGCCTCGCTTCCTCGGCCGCGTCGAGCGCTGCCTGCAGCACCGCGTCCTCGGGCGCAAGGGTCTCGCCGATGAAGGCGTCGACTGCCGCAAACGTCTCCTGGTCCATCTACTCGGCCCGCGGCGGCAGCCGGTCGAGCGCCTTCAGCACCGCTTCGGTGTTGGCCCGTAGCTGCGCCCTCCCTTCTGCCGCCTCGCTTTGAAGCGCCCGTATGGCCATCCTCTCCTCGTGCAGGATCGCGATGTACTCCTGCGTCATCACGGTCATCTTCCGCAGCAGCCCATCGCTGTGATGCTGGTTCTTCTCATAGGCGGTCATCAGACGCCCCTCGAGCGCCTCCCACTCTCGCCGGCGCGCTTCCTCGCCTTCTTCCCAGCGCCGTTCGACCTTCTCCAGGCGCGCCCGGATTTCGGCTTGCCCACGGGCAACGACCTCCTCGAACTCCCGCCTCATCCGCTCCGTGTCCACGGGCCAATAGTCGCAGTCCATGGCGCACAGGATGGCACCCTTTCGCAAGGGGTTTGAGCCAACTTCGTGCTCCGCTGCGGGCTTTTTCTCTACTCGGCTTCGTGCCAGGGCGTGAGGACGCGCGGGCCCTCAGCGGTCACCGCGACGGTGAACTCGAAGTGAGCCGCCAGCGAGCCGTCCTCCGAGTAGACCGACCAGCCGTCGTCGTCCATCCGCACCAGCGGCCCGCCGACGTTGACCATCGGCTCGATCGCCAGCACCATCCCCTCCTCCAGCTCCGGCCCCTTGCCGGGCTCGCCGAAGTTGGGGACCTGCGGCTCCTCGTGCATCTCGCGACCGATGCCGTGGCCGACCAGGGTGCGGATGATCGAGAGGCCCTCGCTCTCGACCGCGCGCTGGATCGCCGCCGAGACGTCGCCGAGGTGGTTGCCCGGCCGCATCTGCTCGACCCCGGCAAACAGCGAGCGCTGAGTCACCTCGAGCAGCTTGCGCGCCTCTGGCCCCACCTCACCGACCGGGACGGTGATCGCCGCGTCCGCGACCCAGCCGTCCTTGACGACGCCGACGTCGATCGAGAGAACGTCTCCGCGCACCAGCTCGTAGGCGCCGGGGATGCCGTGGACGACCATCGAGTTGGGCGAGGCGCAGATCGAGCCGGGAAAGCCGCGGTAGCCCTTGAAGGCCGGGGTCGCCCCCTGCGAGCGAATGAACTTCTCCGCCGCCGCGTCCAGCTCCCCGGTGGTGACGCCGGCGCGCGCCTTGCGCTCCAGCATCGTCAGGCAGCGGACCAGGACATCGCCCGCGACGGCCATCTTCTCGACCTGCTCGGGCGTCTTGCGGATGATCATTCGCCTGTACACGCTAGTCGCCGCCGGAAGGGCTAAACGGCCTCGTCCTGCTCCAGGCGCATCGTCGCCAGCGTCCTGCGGACCTCCTCGGCAACCTCGTCTGGGGTGCCGGTGCCGTCGATCCGGCGCAGCACGCTGCGCTGGTCGTAGTAGTCGACCAGCGGCTCGGTCTTCGCGTGGTAGGTCTCGAGGCGCTTGCGAATCACCTCCGGCCTGTCGTCGTCGCGGACGATCAGCGCGCTGCCGTCGAGGTCGCAGACCCCCTCCTGCTGTGCCGGGTTGAACTCGACGTGGAAGACGTGGCCGTTCTCCTCACAGGTCCGCCGCCCGCCGAGCCGGCGCACGACCTCCGCGTCGGGGACGTCGATCAAGAGCACCGCGGTGACCGCTCGCCCCAGCTGCTCGAGCTTGGCGTCGAGCGCCTCGGCCTGAGGCGTCGTGCGCGGAAAGCCGTCGAGGATGAACCCGTCGAGCGCCTCCGGCGAGTCGACCCGCTCGGCAACCACCCCGACGATCACCTCGTCCGGCACGAGGTCACCCCGGTCCATGTACCCCTTCGCCACCCGCCCCAACTCGGTCTCGTCGCGGACCGCCGCCCGCAAGATGTCGCCGGTGGCCCAATAGGGAAGCCGCAGGTCTTCCTGCAACCGCTCCCCCTGCGTGCCCTTGCCCGACCCAGGCGGGCCTAGAAGTACGAGGTTTAGCTCAGTCATGTCGCTTTTCTGATCCTCTTTTTGAAATTGGACTGAGAGGCCGAAAACCAAGCAGATCTGGGGATGCAGGGAGGGCGACGAGGGGAGCGCACATTAGTGCGTGACCCGAGGAGACCGACTGAAGACCCCGAGATGCGCCGGTTTGCAGGCCTCTCAGCCTATTTCAGGAAGCCCTCGTAGTTGCGCATCATCAACTGTGCCTCGAGCTGCTTGACGGTGTCCAAGGCGACGCCGACCACGATCAGGATCGAGGTGCCGCCGAAGAAGAAGTTGGCCGACGTCTGGCTGATCAGGATCGTCGGTAAGGCAGCCACGGCCCCGAGGTAGAGCGCGCCCGGGAAAGTCAGGCGGGAGAGGATGCGGTCCAGGTACTCGGCGGTTGGTCGGCCGGGCCTGACGCCGGGAATGAAGCCGCCGTATTTCTTCAGGTTGTCGGCCTGGTCGACGGGATTGAAGGTGACCGCCGTATAGAAGTAGGTGAAGATGATGATGAAGAACACCTCGCCCACCACATAGGCCCAAGTGTTGGGGCCGAAGAAGGCGGCGAAGTCGAGCGCGGCGGGGGTGTTCAGCAGCTGGCCCACGGTGGGCGGGAAGGCCATGATCGAAGCGGCGAAGATGACCGGGATGACGCCGGCCATGTTGACCCGCAGCGGCAGGTAGGTCGAGCCGCCCGAGGTCATTTTCCGCCCGACCACGCGTTTCGCGTACTGGACCGGGATCCGGCGCTGGCCCTCCTGGACGAAGACGATTGCGACGATCACCGCCAGGGCGACGAAGGGCATCATCACTTTGAAGACCTGGTCCGGGCTGTCCCACCATTTGGTGATGCCGTTGGGCAGGGAGGCGACGATCGAGGCGAAGATCATCAACGAGATGCCGTTGCCGATCCCGCGCTGGGTGATCAACTCGCCAAGCCACATCAGCAAGGTGCAGCCGGCGGTGAGGCAGATCACGATCATGAAGAGCTTGGGGAAGGTGAGGTTGCCGACCACGCTGGTTCCCCCGGATTCGTTGCCGAAAGACTGGAAGAGGAAGACGTAGCCAAGCGACTGGCCGAAGGCGAGGCCGACGGTCAGATAGCGCGTGTACTGGGTGATCTTCTGCTGTCCGACTTCCCCTTCTTTCTGCAATCGCTCCAGCGAGGGCACGACCACGGTCAGCAGCTGCAGGATGATCGAGGCGGTGATGTAGGGCATGATGCCCAGCGCGAAGAGGCTGAGCCGCGAGAGGCTGCCGCCCGAGAAGAGGTCGAGGAAGCCGAGGATGCTGGAGCCGCCGAAGTTGTCCTGGATTTCCTTGACGGCGTTGACGTCGATGCCGGGCGCCGGGATGTAGGCGCCAAGCCGGTACAGCAACAGCATCGCCGCGGTGAAGGCAAGCTTCTTGCGAATGTCGGCGACGCTGAAAGCGTTCGCAATAGTCCTGAGCATTACGGCTCCAGAGTGTGACAGGAACCGCCGGCCGCCTCGATCTGCTCTCTGGCGGCGGCACTGAACGCGTGCGCATGGACGTCGAGCTTCTTCTTCAGCTCGCCGCGGGCGAGGACCTTGACCGGGTGCGAGCGCTTGGCCAGGCCCTTCTCCTTCAGCGTCGCCGGAGTGACCTCGTCGCCGGCCTCGAAGCGCGCCTCCAGGTCGGAGAGATTGACCGGCTGCGTCGTCGTGCGGAAGTTCTCGAACGGCATCGACTTCTTCATGTGCGGGCCGCGCAGCTTTCGCATCCGCATGTGAATCGGGTTCTGGCCGCCCTCGTAGTTGGCCTTGCGCTTGCTGCCGGAGCGAGCGCCGGCGCCCTTGTGGCCGCGACCCGAGGTCTTGCCGAGGCCGCTGCCCTCGCCGCGCCCGATCCGCTTGCGCGGCCGTTTCGAGCCCGGCTTCGGCTTCAAGTTGTGCAGACCGATCTCCTCGGAGCGTGGCTTCTCGGCCATCAGGAGACCTCGACCAGGTGCGAGACGACCCGCAGTTGCCCCTGCAGCTGCGGCGAGTCCTTGCGCTCGACCCTTTTGCCGATCCGCCCCAGCCCCAGCGCAGCCAGGGTGGCTTTCTGATCCGGGTTGGTCCCGTTCGCGGACCGAACCTGCTCGATCTTCACGGCGTTCACGAAGAGCTCTCCTCAGCGGATGCGGTGCTCTCAGGTGCCGCCTCAGCGGCCGGGGCCTCAACGTCAGCCGGAGCAGCGTCCTCCGCGGCAGGCCCCGCGGCGAGATGCTCTCCGTCCTTCGAAGTTCCGTTCATGTCGAGCCCCAGCACCTGCTTGACCGTCAACCCGCGCAGCTCGGCGACCTCCTCGGGCCGCCGCAGGCGGACCAGGCCGTCCATCGTCGCCTTGACGAGGTTGATCGGGTTCTGGGTGCCGATGCTCTTGGTCAGCACGTCGCGGACGCCGCCGAGCTCGAGCACGGCGCGGACGCCGCCGCCCGCGATCACCCCGGTACCGGGGCTGGCCGGACGCAGGACGACGTGGCCGGCGCCGAAGCGGCCGATGATCCGGTGGGTGATCGTCTGCCCGTATTTGGGCACACGAATCAAGTTCTTGCGGGCGTCCTCGACGCCCTTCTGGATCGCCAGCGGCACCTCGCGGGCCTTGCCGTAGCCGATCCCGACCACGCCCTCCTCGTCGCCGACGGCAACCAGCGCGGTGAAGGAGAAGCGCCGACCGCCCTTGACGACCTTGGCGACGCGGTTGATCTCGATCACGCGCTCCTGGAGGTCGAGCCCGCGCGGGCTCACCGTCTCCACGTTTTTCGTGTCCATTCCCTTCATGACGAGCGGTCCACCGTAGCGGAACTAGAAGACCAGGCCCCCCTCGCGTGCGCCCTCGGCGAGCGCCTTGACGCGGCCGTGGTACTGGTAGCCACCGCGGTCGAAGACGCAGGTCTCGATCCCCGCCGCCTTGGCCCGCTCGGCGAGCAGCTCTCCGGCCCTCTTCGCCTGCTCGGTGGCACTGAGCTTGCGCAACTCCGGCTCGATCCAGTTGACCGCGGCCAGGGTGTGGCCGGTGCGATCGTCGATGAGCTGGGCGAAGATCCCGCGGTTCGAGCGGAAGACGGAGAGGCGCGGGCGCTCGGCCGTGCCGCTGACGCGGGCGCGGACCCGACGGCGGCGGCGCAGCCGCTGCTGGCCCTTGGTGAGGACGGTCATGCCCTCTTCCCCACCTTGCGCAGGACCTGCTCGTCGCGGTACCGGATTCCCTTGCCCTTGTAGGGCTCGGGGGGGCGGCGCTTGCGGATATCGGCGGCAACCTGGCCGACGAGCTGCTTGTCGATTCCCCGCACGATGATCTCGGTCGGCTGCGGGACCTCGAACTCGATCCCCTCGGGCGCCTCGATCGAGACGGGGTGCGAGAAGCCGAGCGCCAGCTCCAGGTTCTTGCCTTTGAGCGCAGCGCGGTAGCCGACGCCCTGGATCTCCAGCCGCTTCTCGAAGCCCTCCGTGACCCCCTCGACCATGTTCGCGATCAGGCTGCGGGTGAGCCCGTGCAGGGCGCGGTGCTCGCCGCGATCGGTGGGGCGGGCGACGGTGACAACGCCCTCGCCCTGCTCGACCGTCATGTCCTGGGAGTAGGCCTGGTTCAACTCGCCCTTCGGCCCCTTGACGGCGATGCTGCCAGGGGCGATCTCGACCGTGACGGCCTCGGGGACGGGGACTGGCTTTCTTCCGATTCGGCTCATTCGCTGCTCTCTGTCACCAAACGTAGGCGACGACCTCGCCACCCACGCCCTTGGCGCGCGCTTCGTGCCCGGTCATCACCCCGACCGAGGTGCTGACGATCGCGGTCCCGGTGCCGCCGTCGACCCGCGGCACGCTCTTGTGGTCGACGTAGCGACGGCGCCCGGGGCGCGAGACGCGTTCGATCCCCAGGATGACGGGACGCCGGTCCTCGGTGTACTTGAGGCTGACGTTGATCGCCTCGCCGACCGTGGCCGGCTTGCGGTGGAAGTCCTTGATGTAGCCCTGCTCCTTGAGGATCCGCGACATCTCCATCTTCAGGCCGGAGGCGGGAATCTCCACCTCGTCGTGGCCCGCGCGGATGGCGTTGCGGATCCGGGTCAGGTAATCGGCGATCGGGTCGGTCTGCATCGTCTTCGTCCTACCAGCTCGACTTGGTCATGCCGGGGATGTACCCCTCGTGGGCGGCCTCGCGCAGGCAGATGCGGCAGAGGCCGAACTTCCGATAGTAGGCGCGCGGGCGACCGCAGCGCCGGCAGCGGTTGTAGCCGCGCGATTTGAACTTGGGTTTACGGCCCTGGCGGACCTTCTGTGAAGTCTTAGCCATCTGAGTCCTTCTCCTCGTCGGCCGAGCCCTCGGCCTCGTCGTTTCCGCCCTCGGCGGCGTCCCCGTCCTCACCCTCGTCCTCGGTTTCGGGCTTGGCGTAGGCCTCGGGGTTCTCCTCTTTGAGTTTTTCCAGCGCTTCCTGCTCGACCTCGGCTTTGAGCCGGGCCTCCTCTTTGCGCTGCTCCTCCTCGGCCTCGGCTTTGGCCGCTTCGCGCGCCTCTTGGCCCGGGCGTCCCTCCTGGGCAAACGGCATCCCCAGCCCCAGCAGCAGCTCGAACGCCTCGAGGTCGGTCGCGGCCGAGGTCGTGATCGTGATGTCGAGACCGCGCACCACGTCGACCGAGTCGTAGTCGATTTCCGGGAAGATCAGCTGCTCTTTGACGCCCATCGAGTAGTTGCCGCGACCGTCGAAGGAGCGCGGGTTGAGGCCGCGGAAGTCACGGATCCGCGGCACCGCGATCGAGGTCAGGCGGTCGAGGAACTCCCACATCCGCGCCCGGCGCAGCGTCACCGAGACGCCGACCGGCATCCCCTCGCGCACCTTGAAGGAAGCGATCGACTTGCGGGCGCGGCGCACGTTCGGCTGCTGGCCGGCGATCAGCGCCAGCTGTCCCTGCGCCAATTCGAAGGACTTCTTGTCCTGTTTCTCCTGGCCGAGCCCCATGTTGAGGCTGATCTTCAGCAGCCGCGGCGCCTGCATCGGCGTCGAGTAGCCGAATTTCTTCGTCAGCTCGGGCAGGACCTCCTGCTCGTAGCGCTCGCGCAGGCGCGGCGGCGGGGCCGCCTGCGAGGTCGGGGTGGCAGTCGCCTCCATCAGTCGATCGCCGTCCCGCTGCGCTTCGCGTAGCGCACTCGCTTGCCGCCCTCGTCGCGACGGACGCCGACGCGGGTCGGTTTGTTGCCTTTGGGATCGAGCAGCATCACGTTGGAGGCGTCGATCGGGCCCTCCTTCTCGACGATGCCGCCGGCCTGGGCGTTTTTCAGGTCGCCCTGGGAGCGCGGCCGTTCGTGGCGCTTGACGATGTTCAGGCCCTCGACGTAGACGCGGCGCTTCTTCGGCTCGGTGCGCACCACGCGGCCGGTCTTGCCGGCGTCCTTGCCGCCGATCACGACCACCTGGTCGTCGGTCCGGATGCGCATCGACTTCGCCATCGCTACAGGACCTCCGGCGCGAGGGAGATGATTTTCATGAAGTTGCGATCGCGCAGTTCGCGCGCCACCGGACCGAAGATGCGGGTGCCGCGCGGGTTGTTGCTGGCCGGATCGATCAGCACGGCGGCGTTCTCGTCGAAGGAGATGTAGGTGCCGTCGGGCCGGCCCAGCGGCTTGCGCGTGCGGACGATGACGGCCTGCACGACCTCGCCCTTGCGGACGCCGCCCTGCGGGCTCGCCTGTTTCACCGTCGCGGTGATCACGTCGCCGACGCTGGCGTAACGGCGATGCGAGCCGCCCTTGACGCGGATGCAGAGGATTTCGCGGGCGCCCGAGTTGTCGGCGACCTTCAGCCTCGACTCCTGCTGGATCATTTCGCCTTCTCCAGGACCTCGACCAGGCGCCAGCGCTTGGTCTTGGACAGGGGCCTGGTCTCGATCAGGCGGACCACGTCGCCCTCACCCGCCTCGTTGCGCTCGTCGTGCGCGTGCAGCGTGCGCGAGCGGCGGACGATCTTCTCGTAGGTCGGGTGCCGGCGGGCGATGTCGATGCGGACGGTGATCGACTTGTCGCCCTTGTCGGAGACGACGATCCCCTGGCGGACCTTGGCCGCATTGGCTTCGTGCTCGGCCGGCGGCGTACCGGTGCCCGGCGTCTTCTTCGCCTTGGCTGCAGCGCGCCCCTTGCGCCGTTCGGCGGCCTTCGCCTTGCGGTGCTCCCGACGTGCCGCGGCACGCTCCTCCGGCGTGGCTTTCGGCTTGGGGTCGTTGGGGCGCCGCGACCGCTCCAACCGACGCCGCTCCTTCCAAGGAAGATCGTCCCCCGGCTCCGGCTCGGCGGCAGGCGCTGCCTCCGCCGGGGCCTCCTCAGCCGCAGGAGGCTCCTCAGCGGCCGGGGCCGCCTCCTCCTGCTCAGCAGGAGCGTCGTCAGAGGAATCCGCCTCAGCGGCAGGCGCCTCCGGAGCGTCGGCCTCCGACGCCTCTTCCGCGGGTGGCGTGGAGTCGGCCTCCTCGCCCGCAGCCTGCGAGGACGAGGAGTCTGACTCCGCGACAGGCCCCGCGGACTTGGCGTCCTCGTCCTGCTGCACCGGAGTCTCCTCAGCCGTCTCGTCTTTTTTCGTCTCGTCGTCGCTCATATCCGCTTCGTCTCTTTCTCCACGTCGATCCCTCGGGCACGCGCCACGGTCAGCAGCCTCGCCACGTCCTTCTTGGCTGCCCCCAACCGGGAGGTGTTCTCGAGCTCGCCGGTGGCGTGGCGGAAGCGCAGGTTGAAGGCCTCCTGCTTGGCGTCGATCAGTTTCGCCACCAGCTCGTCGTCCTTGAGGTTATGGGTCTCCGAGGCCTTCATCAGTCCTCGACCCCCTCGCGCTTGACGAATTTGGTCTTGACCGGAAGCTTGTGCCCCGCCAGGCGCAGCGCGTCGCGGGCCAGGTCCTCGGGGACGCCGGCCAGCTCGAACATCACCTTGCCGGGCTTGACCACCGCGACCCAGCCCTCGGGGTTGCCCTTGCCCGAGCCCATCCGCGTCTCGGCGGGCTTCTTCGTGTAGGGCTTGTCCGGGAAGACGTTGATCCAGACCTTGCCGCCACGTTTGATCTTGCGGGTCATCGCCACGCGGGCGGCCTCGATCTGGCGGTTGGTGATCCAGCCGCGATCGAGCGCCTTCAGCCCGTACTCGCCGAAGGCGACGCTGCTGCCGCCCTTGGTGTTGCCACGCATGCGACCGCGCATCTGTTTGCGGTGCTTGACCCGCTTCGGCATCAGCATCAGCGGCCACCTCCCCCACGCTGGCCGCCGCGATCGCCGCCGCGGCCGCCACCACCGGGCCCGCGTCCGCCGCCCGAGCGGCCGCCGCCGGGGCCACGATCGCCGCCGGGACGCCCGCCTCCGCGGCCGCCACGCTGGCCCTGGGGCTCGTCGTCGGTCGAGGCGAGATCGGAGCGGAAGCCCTCGGGCATCACCTCGCCCTTGTTGATCCAGCATTTGACGCCGATCCTGCCGGTCGTCGTCCGCGCCTCGAAGAAGCCGTAGTCGATGTCGGCGCGCAGGGTGTGCAGCGGCACGCGGCCGTCGGCGTAGCTTTCGGTCCGCGCCATCTCGGCCCCGCCGAGGCGGCCCGACACCTGCACCTTGACCCCCTTGGCGCCGGAGCGCATCGCCGAGGTCAGAGCGCGTTTCATCGCTCGCCGGAAGGCGACCCGGTTCTGCAGCTGCTCGGCGATCGACTGGGCAACCAGCTTGGCGTCGAGCTCGGGGCGCTTGACCTCGCGGATGTTCACTTTCACCGGGCTGCCGGTCAGCTTGTGCAGCTCCTTGCGCAGGGCGTCCACTTCGCTGCCCGACTTGCCGATGACGATGCCGGGGCGGGCGGTGTGGATGTCGACGGCAACCTCGCCGCGGCGCTCGATCGTGATGTTCGAGAGCCCCGCGTGGGACAGCTTGCCGACGATGTGATCGCGGATCTGCAGGTCTTCCTGGAGGACGTCGGCGAAGTTTTTCTCCTCGAACCAGTTCGACTTCCAGTCGTGGATGTAGCCGACGCGGAAACCCTCGGGGTGGATCTTCTGTCCCATGCTTAGTCCTCCACCGGGGTTAGAGCCACGGCGATGTGGCTGGTTCGCTTGTTGATCGGGGTGGCGCGGCCCATCGCCCGCGGGCGGAAGCGGCGCAGGGTCGGCCCCTCGTCGACGGTGATCGAGGAGACGCGCATCTCGTCGCCGATGAGGTCGTGGTTGTTTTCCGCGTTGGCGGCGGCGGAGTTGATCAGCTTTTGAATCGGGTGGGCGGCGCCGCGGGGCGAGAACTGCAGCAGCGCCCGGGCCTTTTCGATGTGCATGCCGCGCACCTGGTCGGCGATCAACCGCGCCTTGCGCGGGGCGATCCGCACGTAGCGGGCGCTGGC
>DASTNW010000082.1:0-17667 GCA_035762685.1 Solirubrobacterales bacterium
GCAACGGCCTCTGGAGCAGGGGCTCCCAGCTCCCCCTTCACCCGGACCAGAGGGGGAGCCAATGGGCCCGCGTCAGGCGGCCTTGATGACCTTGTTGGACTTCAAACAGCGCGTGCAGACGTAGGCGCGCAGGGGGCTGCCGTTCTCCTGGATCCGGACCTTCTGCAGGTTCGGCTCGAAGCGGCGCTTGGTGGCGACCATCGAGTGGCTTCGGGACTGGCCGAAGCCCGGTCCCTTGCCGCAGCTGTGACATACCTTGGCCATCGGGTCGGGGATGGTACAGGTCTCTAGCTGTCGCGGACCTGCCAGCGGTACGGGTTGACCTCCTGTTTCAGGAGGGCCATGCGGACGACGGTGAGGGCGGCGTTGCGGCCCTGGTCGCGCTTGCCGCCGCCGGCCCGGGCCAGGGCCTGCTCCATCGTGTCGCAGGTGATCACCCCGAAGGCGCAGGGCACCCCCGTCTCCAGCTGCACGTCCTGGATGCCGCGCGCCGCCTCGGCGCAGACGAAGTCGTAGTGGTCGGTCTCGCCGCGGATGACGACGCCGAGGCAGGCGACCCCGGAGAAGCGGCCGCTGGTCGCGTGCAGCTTGGCGGCGAAGGGCAGCTCGTAGGCCCCCGGGACGGAGACCTCGCTCACCGAGGAAGCCGGCACGCCAGCGAGCTCGAAGCCTTCGCGGGCGCCGCTCAGCAGCCGTTCGGCCAAGTCCTCGTAGAAGCGGCCGACGCAGACGGCGAACTCGCGCCCGGCCAGGGTCGCGCGCTCCTCCTCGCCGAACGCTTCGAGGAAGGCGGTCGACTCAGCCATCGCCGGCCTCGCTTTCCCTCGCGTCGCGTTCCTCCTCGTCGCGGATCATCTCCTCGTCGAGCGCCAGCCCCTGGTGGTGCAACGAGTGGCCCATCTTGTCGCGCTTGGCCCGCAGGTAGGCCTCGTTGTGCATGTTCGGGTCGGACTCGATCGGGACCTGCTCGGAGACCGAGAGCCCGTAGCCCTCGAGGCCGACGATCTTTTTCGGGTTGTTGGTGAGGATGCGGATGCTGCTGAGGCCGAGGTCGACAAGGATCTGGGCGCCGATCCCGTAATCGCGCAGGTCCGCCGGCAGGCCCAGTTTGAGGTTTGCCTCGACCGTGTCGGCGCCCTCCTCCTGCAGTTTGTAGGCGCGCAGCTTGTTGAGCAGGCCGATCCCCCGCCCCTCCTGGGAGAGGTAGAGGAGGACGCCCTGGCCCTCTTCCTCGATCATCGCCAGAGCCGAGGCGAGCTGCTCGCCGCAGTCGCAGCGCATGCTGTGGAAGACGTCGCCGGTGAGGCACTCGCTGTGGACGCGGACCAGCACGTCCTCGGCCCCGTCGACCTCCCCCTTGACCATCGCCACATGGTGTTTGTCGTCGACCAGCGAGCGGTAGCCGACCGCGGTGAAGTCGCCGAAGGAGGTCGGCAGGGCGGTGTCGACGACGCGCTCGACCAGCTTCTCGGTGCGGCGCCGGTAGGCGATCAGGTCGGCGACGGTGATCATCTTCAGGCCGTGCGTCTCGCAGTAGGGGACGAGGTCGGGGACGCGCGCCAGGGTGCCGTCGTCGTTCATCACCTCGCAGATCACGCCGGCCGGGGTGAGGCCGGCGAGGCGGGCGAGGTCGACGCTGGCCTCGGTGTGGCCGGTGCGCTCCAGCACGCCGCCGTCTTTGGCCCGCAGCGGGAACATGTGGCCGGGGACGACGATGTCGCGCGGCCCCGACTCGGGGTCGATCGCGACCTGGATCGTGTGGGCGCGGTCGTGGGCGGAGATCCCGGTGCTGACGCCGCCGGCGGCCTCGATCGTGACCGTGAAGGCGGTTTGCAGGGGCGCCTCGTTCTTGGCCGCCATCAGCTTCAGGCCGAGCCGTTCGCAGCGCTCGGCGGTGAGCGCGAGGCAGACCAGGCCGCGCGCCTCTTTGGCCATGAAGTTGACCGCCTCCGGGGTGGCGAACTGGGCCGCCATCACCAGGTCGCCCTCGTTCTCGCGGTCTTCGCCGTCGCAGACGACGACCATGCGGCCGCGGCGGACCTCCTCGATCGCCTCCTCGATGGTCGAGAACGGGCCCTCCCCCGCCCCGCTCGTCGCGCCCTGCTCCTCCGTCTCGGTCTTGTGACTCACGCTCGCTCCTTTCCAGCGAATGGTGCCAGCAACCGCTCCACGTACTTGGCCACGATGTCGCACTCGACGTTCACCCTGTCGCCCGCCTCGAGCCGGCCCAGGTTCGTCCGCTCCAGCGTCTCGGGAATCAGCGATACCTCCAGCCAGTCCTCACCCAGCTGGGCGATCGTCAGGCTGACCCCGCTCAGCGCGATCGAGCCCCTGTCGACGGTGTAGCGGAGCAGGTGGGGGCCGAGGGCGACGCGGACGCGGCGGGCGAAGCCGTCCTCGCTGACCGCGGCCACCTCGCCGACGCCGTCGACATGCCCCTGCACGATGTGGCCGCCGAGCCGGTCCGAGGCCTGCATCGCCAGCTCGAGGTTGACGCGGCTTCCGGCCTCGAGCGCGCTCAGGGCGGTCACGTCCAGCGTCTGGTTCATCGCCTCGGTCGTGAAGCCGTCCGCGTCGGTGGCGGTGGCGGTGAGGCAGACGCCGTTCACCGCGACCGAGTCCCCCAGGGCAACCTCCGGCCCGAGCGCGGTCGCGATCTGCAGCCGGGCGCCGTCGCCGTCGCTCGCGACGGACTCGACTCGGCCGACGTCCTGGATCAGTCCCGTGAACACGTCACCACTCCTTGTACCGGGCCGTGATCAGCGTGTCCTCGCCGACTTGCTCCGTGGACGAGGCCAGTGCGCTCAGGCGCGCGGGGCCCGCCCCGGAGAGAAGGAGGGCGCTGCGAGCGGGAAGGGCCGCAGCCGAGTCACGCAGAAGGACGGGAGCAACGAAGGTCCGGCTCTCGTCGAGCTCGCCGGCCCCGAGGAAAGCCGATGCAAGGGTGCGGCCGCCCTCGAGGAAAAGGCTGGTGATTTCGCGGCGACCGAGGTCGGCGAGGGCCGAGGCGATGCGATCGGCCGGGGTGTCGCCGCCGGCGACGAGGATCTCGGCGCCGGCGTCCTGGACCGCCTTTACGCGAGTCGGGTCGGCCTCGGGCGCGGTCACTACCAGGACTGGAGACTGGTCGAGGGACGCGAGCAGCTGGGAGTCGAGCGGGATACGGGCCTGGGAATCGAAGACGACGCGCCGCGGCTGAAAGTTGTTGTTCCTTTTGTCCCCATAGCGGACAAAAGGAACAACAACTTGGGCGGACGCCTCCGGCCGAGCGGTCAGCAACGGGTCATCGGCGAGGACGGTGCCGATGCCAACGGCCACCGCGTCGGCTTCGGCGCGCCAGCGGTGGACGAGAGCGCGGCTCCGCTCGCCGGAGATCCAGGGGGAGTCGCCAGGAGGGGTCGTGGTCTGCCCGTCCAGGGACATCGCCAGCTTCAGGGTGACGAGGGGCAGACCGGTGCGGGCGTGCTTGCGGAAGGGCTGGTTGAGCAACCGCGCGGACGCTGCCTCCGCCCCGGCCGCGAAGACCACCTCGACGCCGCCGTCGCGGAGGACGCCGGGACCGCGCCCGGCGGCCTTCTCGCTGGGGTCGTCGGAGGCGATCACCACCCGGGCGATCCCGGCCTCGAGGACGGCCTCCACGCACGGGGGCTGGCGCCCCTCGTGCGCGCACGGCTCCAGCGTCACGTACATCGCCGCCCCCGCCGGGTCCCCGCCCCTGGCCCGGCAGTCCTCCAGCGCGGCCCGCTCCGCGTGCAGGCCACCGAGCTCGGCATGGAAGCCCTCCCCGACGACCTCGCCGTCCCGCACGATTACCGCGCCGACCAGCGGATTCGGGCTGACCCTGCCCCTTCCACGCTCAGCCAGCTCCAAGGCGTGCCTTAGATGGGTTCGGTCAGTCTCTGTCACCTGGGTGTTCATGCGACCGATTGACAAGTCAATCAACAGTTTAGACCCGGGTCGATATGGCTAAGCAGATCAAGGACGCAGGGAGCGTGGCGTGCTCTGCACGCGAGCGACCGAGGACGCAGAGATGCGACGCCATATCGAGCCGCGCCCAAATACTCTGACGATCGATGAAACTGATCGTCCAGATCCCCTGCCTCAACGAGGAGGCGACGCTGCCGGCGACGCTGGCCGACCTGCCGCGGCAGGTCGACGGGTTCGACGCCGTCGAGTTCCTGGTGATCGACGACGGCTCGAGCGACCGTACGGTCGCGGTGGCACGAGAGCACGGGGTCGAGCACATCGTCCGCCTGACCAACAACAAGGGGCTGGCGGCGGGGTTCCAGGCCGGGCTCGACGCCTGCCTGAAGCTGGGCGCCGACGTCGTCGTCAACACCGACGCCGACAACCAGTACCGGGGCGAGGACGTGGCGAAGCTGGTGGCGCCGGTCCTCGCCGGCGAGGCCGACATGGTCGTCGGCAACCGCCAGGTTGCCCAGATCGAGCACTTCTCCGGCGCCAAGAAGGGGCTGCAGCGGCTCGGTAGCTGGGTCGTGCGCCGGCTCTCGGGGGCCGACGTCGCCGACGCCACCTCCGGCTTCCGCGCCTACAACCGCGAGGCGGCGCTGCAGCTGCTCGTCGTCGACAACTTCACCTACACGCTGGAGAGCCTGATCCAGGCGGGCAAGATGCTGGTGGCCGTCGACGAGGTGACGATCGCGACCAACCCGCAGACGCGCGAGTCGCGGCTGTTCGCCTCGACCGGGGCCTACGTGCGCCGCAACGGGCCGGCGATCCTGCGCATCTACGCCCGCTACGAGCCGCTGCGGGTCTTCGCCACCGCCGGTCTTCTCGTCCTGCTGCTGGCGCTCGCGGCCTGGATGCCGTTCCTGATCGACTGGGTCTTCAATGGCGACAGCAGCGGCCACATCCAGTCGCTGATCCTCGGCGCCGTCCTCTTCATCGCCGCCGTGCAGCTTTTCGCGCTCGGGGTGATCGGCGACCTGCTGGCGGGGCAGCGGGTGATGGCGCAGCGCACCTTCGAGCGGGTGCGGCGAGTCGAGCTGGCGCTGGGGGTCGAGCCCTCGCACTACGAGCCAGGGGCCGAGCGGCACCCGTCCGCGCCCGAGCGGCGATGAGCAGCTCCGCGGGGGACGGGGGCGCGCCCCGCGGCGGCAAGACCGCGAGCTCGGCCGATTACGGCAAGACCGCGAGCTTCCTCGCGATCGGGGTCGGCCTCACCGGGCTGATCACCTACGCCTACTTCCTGATCGCCTCGCACACGCTCTCCAAGCCCGACTACGGGCAGATCACGGTGCTCTGGTCGGCCGTCTTCATCACCATCTCGACCCTCTACCGGCCGGTCGAACAGCTGCTGTCCCGACACATCTCCGAACGGCTGGTGAAACGGGAACCGATTGCCCAGGAGATGCGGGTGGCGGCGACGATCCAGCTCGGCCTGGCGCTGCTCTTCGCCGTGGTCGCGCTGGCGCTGCGCGGGCCGATCCAGGACGGTCTGCTGGAAGGCAACGAAGACCTCTACTGGGTCTTCTTCGGCGCCGTCCTCTTCTACGCCGCCAGCTACTTCGCCCGCGGCTTCCTCGCCGGCCAGCGCACCTTCGGCACCTTCACCGCCCTGATCCTCTCCGAGTCGGTCTTCCGCACCTCCTTCGCGGTGCTGGTCGCGATCGGGCTGCTCAGCGGCCAGTCGGCGGTGGCGATCGGCATCGTCGCCGCACCGAGCCTCTCGCTGCTGGTGGTGCCGCTGGCCTTCGCGCGACGGGCGAAAAAGGCGCAACGCGAGACCTCCGACGCCCCCGCGGGCGAAGCCGAGGAGGCGCCGGCCGAGGACTTCTCGATGAAAACCGGCGGCGGCTTCGCGGCTGCCGTGATGGTGATCATGTTCAGCGAACAGGCCTCCTCAACGCCGGGCCGCTGATCACCCGCGGCCTCCAGGGAGCGGCCGCGGCGGGGTTCATCTTCAACGTGCTGATGCTGGCACGGGCGCCGCTGCAGCTCTTCCAGGCGGTCTCGACCAGCATCCTCCCCCACCTGACCAGCCTCCACACCTCGACCGACCCCGCCAGTGAGCACGAGTTCCACCGCTCGGTGCGTGGCGTGCTGCTCGGGGTCGCCGCGTTCACCGCCCTGACCGCGGTCGTCGTCCTCGTCGACGGGCCGCACCTGATGCAGATCGCGTTCAGCAAGAAGTTCACCTACGACCGCACCGGGCTGCTGCTGGCGACGTTGGGGATGGGCCTCTACCTCGGCTCCGTGACCCTCAACCAGGCCTGCTTGGCGCAGGGGCAGGTGCGGCGGGCCGCCGCCCGCTGGCTCGGCTGCGCCGCCTTCTTCGTCGCCTGGAACTTCCTGCCGCTGATCGGGAACGAGTTCCGCCGGGTGGAGATCGGCTTTGCGCTCACCGCCGGCATCCTCTTCGCCCTGCTCTTCCTGGTCTACCGGCGCCCGCACGAACGGGCCGAGGACGTGCCCGAGGCAGGCTCGGCGGAGGAGCTCGAGGCGCGCCTGGCGGCGATCGACGAGAACGTCTGACTCGACCGGCAGCTCGCCGAGTGGACGCAAATCGATCAATTAGGGTCCGCCGATGGGTGCCCACGATGCCGAGCTGATCCTGATCGCCGGCGCGCTGCTGGCCGCCGGCATCGTCGGAGCCCTGCTCGCCGACCGGGTCCGCGTCCCCGGTCTGCTGCTCTTCCTCGGCCTCGGGATGCTGGCCGGCTCGCAGGGGATCGGCGGCATCGAGTTCTCGAACACCGAGCTGGCGCGGACGCTGGGCACGATCGCGCTGGTCCTGATCCTCTTCGAGGGCGGCCTCACCGCCGGCTGGTCGGAGATCCGGCCGGTGCTCGGCACCGCCGCCTCGCTGGCGACGATCGGGACCGTCGTCACCGCGGCGATCGCCGGCTTCGCCGCGAAGTTGATCTTCGACATCAGCACCCTGGAAGGAATGCTGGTCGGGGCCGCGATCGCCGCCACCGACTCGGCCGCGATCTTCGCCGTGCTGCGCCGTTCGACCCTGGAGAAGCGGCTCGCCCGCTCGCTCGAGGGCGAGTCGGGGATGAACGACCCGGTGGCGCTGCTGCTGGTGATCGGCTTCATCGAATGGATCCAGGAGCCCGGCTTCGGGCTCGCCGACATGGCCGGCCTACTGGCGCTGAAACTGGCGGTCGGGATCGCCGTCGGCTACCTGGTCGGCCGCCTCGCGGTGACGGCGCTGAACGCGACGCGGCTGCCGACCGACGGGATCTACCCGGTGGCGACGATCGCGATCGCCAGCCTCTCCTACGGCCTCGCCGAGGTCGCTCACGGCTCCGGCCTGCTCGCCACCTACCTGACCGCGCTAGCGATCGGCGGCGCCAACATCCCGGCTCGCCGTACCGTCGTCGCCTTCCACGAGGGGCTGGGCTGGGTTGCCCAGATTGCCCTCTTCATCCTGCTCGGCCTGCTGGTCTTCCCCAGCCAGCTCGACGACGTGGCGCTGAAAGGCCTGGCGCTGTCGGCGGTGCTGATTCTCCTCGCCCGCCCGGTCGCGACCTTTGCCGCCACGGCGCTGGCGCCGCTGAACGTGCGCGAGCGAGTGATGCTCGGCTGGGCGGGCCTGCGCGGGGCGACCCCGATCTGGCTGGCCACCTTCCCGGTCGTGGCCGGGATCGCCGGCGGCCAGCAGGAGTTCGCGATCGTCTTCTTCGTCGTCGTCAGCTCGACCCTGGTCCAGGGCGCCTCGTTCGAGCCGCTGGCGCGGCGGCTCGGGCTCACCACCGACGAGCCGGCGCTGCCCCGGCGACTGCTCGAGTCGGGCCGGATCCGCCGCATGGGCGGCGACGTGATCGCCTACCGGCTGCCACCGGGCGCGGCGGCGGCCGGGCACCGGGTACGCGAGCTGGAGCTGCCGCGCGAGGCGCTGGTCAACGTGATCGTCCGCGACGGCCACGCGATCCCGCCGCGCGGCTCGACCGAACTGCAGGAGGGGGACGAGCTGCACATCCTCGTCCGCGGCGAGCTCCGCGACGAGGTCGAGGAGCAGACGAAGACCTGGACGAAGGGGCCGGTCGGCCGCCCGGCACCGCCACCGCTGCCGCACCGCGCCGCCTCGCAGATCTTCTCGGTGCGGCCGGCGCGCGAGGGCGACGACCCGATGGCCCTGGTCGAGGTCGACGGGATCCCGGTGCTGGCAGTGCTGCGCAGCCGCCGCGACGGCGCCGGCGCGATGGCGGCGCTCGCCGACGGTCGCTACGCGGTGACCGGCGACGAGATCGTCGCCGTGGGCGGCAGGCGGGCGCTGGCCGAGTGGTGCGAGCGGAGGGCCGCCCGGCCCGGCGTCGACCAGTCCGAGCGTGCTTGGTGGCAGGAGGTCACGGGGGCGTTGATTGCACGCGGGCGTAGGCGCTGAGTGAGGCCCGTCCCGGCAGGGGTTTCGCTTAACTTTTTCGAGAGGCGCTGGTGAAGCTGGCGCCCTGAGGCGCGGTGGCGAAAAAGTACAAGACGCTCCACCCCTGCCGGGACGGGCCTCACTCAGCGGCGGCGGCGGTCGCGATCGCCGTGTAGGCGGCTGCAGGGTCGGCGGAGCCGAAGATGGCTGAGCCGGCTACGAAGAGGCTGGCCCCGGCGGTGGCGACATTGCCGGCCGTGTCGGTGTCGATGCCGCCGTCGACCTCGATGCGGGCGTCGCCGACGAGATCGCGCAGGCGTTCGATCTTCGCCTCCGACGGGATGAAGGACTGACCGCCCCAGCCGGGGTTGACGGTCATGCAGAGGACGATGTCGGCGTAGCCGCGCAGCTCGGAGACCGCCTCCGCCGGGGTGCCCGGGTTGAGCGCGATTCCGGCCAGGCAGCCGAGCTCGCGGACCGCGTGCAGGGTGCGGTTGGCGTGCGGGGTCGCCTCCTCGTGAAAGGTGATCGAGTCGGCGCCGGCTTTGGCGAACTCCTCGACCTGGCGCTCGGGCGCCTCGATCATCAGGTGGACGTCGACGGCGCCGCCGGCGTCGTGGACCTGGTCGGCGATGCCGCTGAGGACCAGCGGGCCGATCGTGATCGGCGGCACGAAATGACCGTCCATCACGTCGAAGTGGATCACCCGTGCCCCGGCGTCCATCACCTCTTCTACCTGCGCTCCCAGTTTGGCGAAATCGGCCGAAAGGATCGACGGCGCGACCCGCGGGGCTTCGATCAGCTCGCGCATCCGCTCGCTCATGGCGCGCAGCCTACCCGGGCGCGCCTGGCTGCGTCCTCGGTCGCTCGCGTGCAGAAGCACGCCACGCTCCCTGCGTCCTTGCCAGTCGCACCCGGTCAGGCCGCGCGCAACATAGACGAGCCGCACGACTGGCACTGCAGGTCCTCGGTCTGGCTCATGCGGGCGATCGTGCCGTGTTCGCCGCAGTTGGGGCACTGGGAGACGAGTTCGAAGCGGCTGAGGCAGTTGACGCAGCGCAGCCGGCCCGGCAACTGGGTCGGGCGCAGCCAGGGCTCGCCGCAGTTGGGACAGGGGGCGCGGTTGAGGACGCTGCTGCCGCTCCCCGCGGGGCCTTCCGAGCTGCTCATCGCTTAATCATGCCGCTTCAGCCGGGCGATAAAGAAACCGGTGGTGCGATCGCGGTCGGGACGTAGCTGCAGGCAGCGCGGCTGAGTGGGCGACGCCAGCCCCGGCGCGCGGGCGCCGAGGTCCTCGAGCTCGAGCGCCGGCACGTCCCCTGCCGCGGCGGCGGCCAGCAACGCCTCGACCCTCTCCTCGTTCTCGCGGCGGGAGATCGTGCAGGTCGAGTAGACGAGGACGCCGCCGGGCCGCAGCGCCGTGGCGGCGGCGCGAAGGGCGCGCTCCTGGACCTCGGCCAGCCGCTCGATCGAGCGCGGCGACTTGCGCCAGCGGGCGTCGGGGCGAGAGGCGAGCGCACCGAGGTCCGAGCAGGGCGCGTCCAACAGCACCCGGTCGAAGACGGGCGCCATCCCGGCGCCGGCGCCGGTGGCGTCGGCCTCGACCACGGTGACGCAGCGCAGCCCCAGCCGCTGCGCCTGGGCCGCGACTTCGGCCGCCCGGTCCGGATCGAGCTCGACCGAGATCAGCTCGCCGCGATCGCGCATCCGCTCCGCGATCTGCCCGGTCTTGATTCCCGGGCCGGCGCAGAGGTCGAGCACGTTCTCGCCCTCGCGCGGGTCGAGCACCTCCACCGCCGCGGCCGATCCGAGGCTCTGCGGCGTCAGCTCACCGTCCGCGACCATCGCCGGGACGATCTCGCCGGTGCGGCCTGCGATCGCGATCGTCTCCGGCGTCGCCAACGGCCACTCGCCAGCGCTCGGCGCCGCCTCCACCCCGGCCTCGCGCAGCTTCGCCAGGGCCGGGTCGCGCTCGCTGCGGAGCAGGTTCACGCGCATCGCGACCGCAGCCGGGTCGTTGCCGGCAGCGAGCAACGAGCGAGCGGCCTCGGGGCCGAGCTGCTCCCACCACATTCGCGCCAGCCACTCCGGGGCCGAGTAGGCGGTCGCGGCTGCCGCGGGGCTGGAGTCGTCCTCCAGCAGGGCGGCGCTCAGCTCGTCCCGCTCGCGGCCGGCCCGGCGCAGGACGGCGTTGACGAAGCCGGCGGCGTGGGCGGCGCCGGCGCCCTTGACCAGCTCGACCGCTTGGTCGACGGCGGCGTGGTCGGGCGTTCCGTCGGCGAAGAGCAGCTCGTAGAGGCCGAGGCGCAGGCCGGCGAGGACCGGCGGGTCGAGCAACTGGATCGAGCGTCCCGCCAATCGTTCGATCGCCGCGTCGAGCGTCCCCCGGCGCTGGACGACGCCATAGGCGAGCCGCTGGGCCTGGGCCCGCTCCCGGCCCGCGAGCCCGATCCGCTCGGCGCCGGCACGGAAGGCGCGCTCCGTGAAGGCGTCCTGCTCGAAGGTCTCTCGGATCGTCTCGAAGGCGAGCGCGCGGGCCGGTGCGATCACGGTGTCGGCAGCCGCGGCAGCGAGTGGCCGCGCAGGTAAGCGTCCACGGGCATCGGCCGGCCGCCGGGCGGCTGCACCATCTCCAACCGCAGAGCGCCGCGGGCGCAACCGACCAGGAGCGCCCCCCACTCGGACTTGACCGCGCCGGTCTTGACGCTGACGTCGACGGCGCGGGCCCGGCGCACGCCGAGCCGCTCGCCCCCTGCCGTCTCCAGGTAGGCGCCGACGTGCGGGGTGAGGGCGCGCACGACAGCGGCCAGCTCCGCCGCCGGGCGGGTGGGGTCGAGCCGGCGCTCGACCGGGTCGATCTTCTCCGCGTAGGTCGCCTCCCCCTCGTCCTGCTCGGTGAACTCGAGCCCCCCTTCGCCCTCCAGGCTGAGCGCCCGGACCAGCAGCTCGCCGCCGAGCCCGGCCAGGGTCGAGGAGAGGGCCTCGAAGTCGGTGTCGGCCCCAATCGTCGTCTCCGCCGTGAGCGCCACCGGGCCCGAGTCGAGCCCGGCGGTCAGCTTCATCACGCAGACGCCGGTGCGGCTGTCCCCCGCCATGATCGTCCGCTCGATCGGCGCCGCGCCGCGCCAGCGCGGTAGCAACGACGGGTGCACGTTCAGCATCAGGTGTTCGGAGAGCAGCGGCTCGCGGATCAACTGGCCGAAGGCGCAGACCACGACCGCCCGGGGGCGAGCGGCGGCGATCCGCTCGCGGGCCGCCCCGTCGTTGACGTCCTCGGCCTGCAGCAGCTCCAGCCCCAGCTCCTGCGCCGCCGCGGCCGTGGGCGACGGCGAGAGCTTGCGGCCGCGTCCCTTGGGGCGGTCGGGCGGCGTCACGACCAGCGCCGGGCGGTGCTCGGAGCCGGCCAGCCGCCTCAACACGGTGGCGGCGAACTCGGACGTGCCGAGGTAGACGGTGCTCACGCGTCGGTGCGCGGCTCGCGAAGCTCGCCCTCGTCCTCGGCCTCGTGATCGCCGGGGGGGCTGTAGCTGCCGCCCTCGCGCAGTGCCCGCAGGGCGCCCTTGCGCTGGTCGCGGCTGGTGCGGTCGAGGATCAGGACGCCGTCGAGGTGGTCGATCTCGTGCTGCAGCACCCGGGCCTCCAGGCCGGAGGCCTCGATCTCGATCGCCTCGCCCTCGGCGTCGCGGCCGCTGACGCGGACGTGCAGGGGGCGCTCGACGTCCATCGAGACACGCGGCAGGCTGAGGCAGCCCTCCTCGGCGATCGAGGCCTCGCCGGAGGCCCACTCGATCGCCGGGTTGACCACCGCCGTCGGCTCGCCGTCCGACCCCGCCTGGAAGACCAGCAGACGCCGCAGCACGCCGAGCTGGGTGGCGGCGAGGCCGACCCCCATACCGTCGCGCATGATCGAGATCATGCGCTCGACCTCGGCCCGCAGCTCCGGGCCGAAATTCGAGACCGGCGAGGCCTTGCTCTTCAGCACCGGGTCGCCGAACTTGACGACGTGCGCCAGGGCCGCCTCGCGGCGCTCCAGCAGCTCCGCCTCGAACTCCTCGCGCTCGCCGCTGTCGGTCTCGGTCCGATCGCTCATCTGAAACGGAGTCTAAGGCTCAGGCTGGGCGTGCCGCAGGCGTCATTGGGGGTCGACGTCGACGCCGACCGAGACCTCGCGCAGGGAGCGGTCGGCGGCGGCGCGCTCGACCGCCTCGCGGACCGCGGCGACCGTGCCCTCACGGTCCTCGGCCTTGATCAGGAGGCGCCGGCGGTGACGGTTGCGGACCCGGAACATCGGTGCCGGCCCGAGCAGTTCCGAGCCCGGCGGGAGCTTCTCGCGCAGCTCCGCCGCGAGCGCGGCGGCGGCGGTCTCCAGCCGCGGCTCTTGCTCGCTGGCGAAGCCGATCCGGACCAGGTGCGAGAACGGCGGGTAGCGCAGCGCTCGACGGCGCTCGAGCTCGACGGCGAGGAAGCCGACGGAGTCGTGGCGAGCCGCGTGGGCGATGCTCGAGGCGCCGGGCGCCAGGGTCTGCACGATTACCTCGCCGCCGGCCTCGCCGCGGCCGCTGCGGCCGGCCAACTGGGCAACCATCGCGAAGGTCCGCTCCTCGGCGCGGAAGTCGGGGAAGCGCAGGGTCGCGTCGGCGTCGAGGATCGCGCTCAGCGTCACCTCCGGGAAGTCGTGGCCCTTGGCGACCATCTGGGTGCCGACGAGGACGGCGCTGCGCGCCTCGCCGAAGCGGGCGAGGATGCGGGCGTGGGCGCCGCGCTCGGCGGCGGTGTCGGTGTCGAGGCGGAAGACCGGCATCGGCGCCAGGCGCTCGGCCAGCAAGGCCTGGATCCGCTCGGTCCCGGCCCCCGCCTGCGCAAGCGTCGTCGAGGCGCACTCGGGGCAGGCCGGCGGCTGCCGCTCGGCGTGGGCGCAGTGATGGCAGACGAGGCGGCCGCTGTGGCGGTGGACGATCAGCGAGACGTCGCAGTTGGGGCAGCTCCAGTGGTGCCCGCAGGAACGGCAGGTGAGCCAGGGGGCGAAGCCGCGCCGGTTGATCATCACGATCGCCTTGGCGCCGGCCGCGCGGACCCGCTCCAGGGCGGCCCAGGTGTCGGCGTGCAGCGGGCCGGAACGAGGGTCGGCCTCGCGCATGTCGACCAGCTCCACCGGCGGCATGCGCAGGCCGTCGACCCGGCGCGGCAACTCCAGCCGCGGCAACTCCAGCCACGACTCCGGCCGCGGCGTCGCGGTACCGGCAACCAGCACGGCGCCGCATTCCTCGGCCCGGCGACGGGCAACCGTGCGGGCGTCGTAGCAGGGGTCTCCCTCCTGCTTGTAGGAGGGGTCGTGCTCCTCGTCGATCACGATCAGGCCAAGGTCGCGGACCGGGGCGAAGACGGCGGAGCGAGGGCCGACGCAGACGCTCGCCTCGCCGCTGCGCAGCCGCCGCCACTCGTCATAGCGCTCACCGGCGGAGAGGGCCGAGTGCAGGACCGCGAAGCGGTCGCCGAGACGGGCCCGGAACCGCGCCACCGCCTGCGGCGCGAGCCCGATCTCCGGCACCAGCACGATCGCCCCCCGCCCCCGCGCCAGCGCCGCCTCAACAGCCGCCAAATAGACCTCCGTCTTCCCCGACCCCGTGACGCCGTGGAGCAGCACCCCACCCCCGGTCGATGGGCCGATTTCCCCCGACGTGCGTGGGTTTTCGGCCCGTCGGCCCCAGCTCGGTTCGTGGTCCAGGGCGGCGACGATGGCGGTGACGGCATGCCGCTGCTCGGGCAGGAGCTCGGGGAGGCTGGTGGGGGCGGCGAGGCCGGAGGGGGCCGGGGCGCGGCGCAGGTGCGAATCGCGGGTGGCGATCAGGCCACGGCCCTCCAGCCGCCGCAGCGTCTGGCGGTCCGAGCCGACCGCGGCGGCGAGCTCGGCGCTCGACATCTCCCCCGCCCGCAGCGCCTCGAGCACCGCCCGCTGTTTCACCCCGAGCCGGCCGCCGGCACTCAGCGCCTCCTCGCCCGCGGGCAGGATCGCCGCCCGCAGCTCGACCTTGGCGCGGACGGTGCGGCCGCCGCTGCCGGTGCCCGGCGGCAGCACCAGCTGCAGGCCGCGGGAGGGAGTCGAGCAGTACTCGTGGGCGACCCAGAGCCCGAGGCGCACCAGCTCGGCCGGGGCCCCGGACTCGAGCGCTTCGATCGGCTCGGCCAGCCGCTCGGGCGGCAGCTCGGAGGCCTCGGCCAACTCGACCACGACCCCGAGCAGGCGCCGCCGGCCGAAGGGGACGCGGACCACGCTGCCGACCTCCAGGCCCTCCATCGCGGGCGGCTGGCGGTAGTCGAACGGCCCCCGCAGCGAGCGGGCGGTGGTCAACGGCTCGACCTTGAGAATGGCCATCCGGCGAGAGTATGCGCGGCTGGGGACGACCCAGCCTCGGCCCCTGGCGGGTGCCGTGCCGAGGACGTATGCTGCCGCCCGTGAGCCTCAACCTCAGCCCGGGAGAGCGGGTGCTCTTCGAGGGCCACCCGTCTTGGCGCGCGATCCTCGGCTTTTACCTGAAAGGAATCGTGGTCGCGATCGTCCTCGGGGTGATCGCCAAGCTCGTCGACGGCAACGGGACCGCCTTCCTGGTGATCCTCGTCGTGATCGCGGTCACGGTCCTGGTCGGCTTCGTCAAGCGGGTGGCGACCACCTACACGATCACCGACCGGCGCCTCAACATCAAGCGCGGGATCGTCTCCCGGGAGATCCAGGAGACCCGCCTCGAGCGGGTCCAGAACGTCAACTACCGCCAGTCGGTCTACCAGCGCCTGATGCAGATCGGCGACGTCGACTTCGACACCGCCGCCACCGACGACTACAACTTCGTCTTCGCCGGCGTCGCCGACCCAGCCGATGTCGTCCACGCCGTCGACCAGGCGACCGGTACCGGCGCCGCCGGCACTCACGGCCTCGGCGAGGCGCAGCCGCCTTCCTGAGGCGCAGGCTCCAAGCAGATCAAGGACTCAGGGAGCGAAGCGTGCTCTGCACGTGAGCGACCGAGGACGCAGATATGCGCCGGAGCCCGCGCCTCAGGCGGCGGCGGTCTCTAGGCCGGCGGCGGTGCGGAGGGCCTGGGCGCGGTCCGTCTTCTCCCAGGTGAAGTCGGCGTCCTCGCGGCCGAAGTGGCCGTAGGCGGCGGTCTTCTGGAAGATCGGCCGGTGCAGGTCGAGGTAGCGGCGGAAGGCGCCGGGGCGCATGTCGAACTCGGCCTCGACCAACTGCGAGATACGGGAGTCCGGCAGTACGCCGGTCCCGAACGTTTCCACCATCAGCGAGACCGGCTGGGCGACGCCGATCGCGTAAGCGACCTGGACCTCGCAGCGCTCGGCGAGGCCGGCGGCGACGACGTTCTTGGCCACGTAGCGGGCCGCGTAGGCGGCCGAGCGGTCGACCTTGGACGGGTCCTTGCCGGAGAAGGCGCCGCCCCCGTGGCGGGCCATGCCGCCGTAGGTGTCGACGATGATCTTGCGGCCGGTGAGGCCGGCGTCGCCGACCGGGCCGCCGATCACGAACTTGCCGGTCGGGTTGACCAGGAAGCCCTCGCGCAGCTCGCCCTCCTCGTACAGGCCGGGCACCTCCGCCTCCAGCACCGGCAGCACCACGTGCTGCCAGAGGTCGGGCTTGATCGTCGTCTCCGACTCGACCCCCTCGGCGTGCTGGGTGGAGATCAGCAGCTTGTCGATCCCGACCGGGCGGCCCTCGCGGTAGCGGACGCTGACCTGGGTCTTGCCGTCGGGCCCGAGGTAGGGAAGCGTCTCGTCCTTGCGCACGGCGGCGAGGCGCTCGGCCAGCCGGTGCGCGAGGTGGATCGGCATCGGCATCAGCGCCGCGGTCTCGTCGCTGGCGTAGCCGAACATCATTCCCTGGTCGCCCGCGCCGGCGAGCAGCAGCTCGTCGTCGGCGTCCCCGACCCGGGTCTCGTAGGCGACGTCGACGCCCTGGGCGATATCGGGCGACTGCTTGTCGAGCGAGACGAGGACCGAGATGTGGTCACAGTCGTAGCCGTAGTCGCCGTGGTCGTAGCCAATCCCGCGGATCGTCTCGCGGACGATCTCGGGGATGTCGAGGTGGACGGCGGTCGAGATCTCGCCGGAGACGACCGCCATGCCGGTGTTGACCAGCGTCTCGCAGGCGACGCGGCCCTCGGGATCCTCGGCCATGATCGCGTCCAAGACCCCGTCGGAGATCTGGTCGCTGACCTTGTCGGGATGGCCCTCGGTGACGGACTCGGAAGTGAAGAGGTGCTCGTTCTCGGCGAGCGGCTTGGTTGACATGCCGGAAGCCTAGATGACTCAGCCGCCTTTGCGCCTTTGTCCGCTGTGCGGGACGAAGTCGATGACGAGGGGCACGCCCTCGAGGCCGTATGCGTCGCGCATCCGGTTCTCCAGGTGGTAGGCCCAGTCGCGGTTGATCAGCTTGCGGTCGTTGACCTGGATCGCGATCCGCGGCGGCCGCTCCCCCACCTGGGCCGCGTAGTAGAGGCGCAGGCGGCGGCCGCGGCGGGAGGGCGGCGGCGTCCTCCCGACGACCTCGGCGACGAAGCGGTTCAGCTCCGGGGTGGGGACGCGCTCGCCGGCGCGATCGGCGAGCTGCAGCGCCCGCGGCAGCAGCGCCGGCACGTTGCGCCCGCGGGTCGCGGAGCAGGTGACGACCTCCGGCCGCAGCCGCAGCTTGCGCCCGACCCGGGCGCGGGCGTCGTCGATGTCGGTGGCGGTGACGTCCCACTTGTTGAGCACCAGCAGCGTCGCGCAGCCGGCCTTCATCGCCAGCTCGGCAACCCGCAGGTCCTCCGCCGTCACCCCCTCGGTGGCGTCGCAGACGACGATCGCGGCGTCGGCCCGCTCGACCGCGCGTTCGGAGCGCAACTGGGCGTAGTAGTCGACGGTGCCGGCAACCTTGGCGCGGCGGCGCAGGCCGGCGGTGTCGACGAGGACGACCCGGCGGCCGTCGACCTCGAGCTCGGTGTCGATCGCGTCACGGGTCGTGCCGGCGCGGTCGGAGACGATCACCCGCGCCGAGCCGAGGAAGGCGTTGACGAGCGAGGACTTGCCGACGTTGGGACGGCCGATCACGGCGACCCGCACGGCGTCGTCGTTCTCGAGGCGGGGCGGGCGGTCGCCCAGCGCCGCGGTGATGGCGTCGAGCAGGTCGCCGCTGCCGAGCCCGTGGCTGGCGGAGACCGCCAGCGGCTCGCCGAGCCCGAGCCCGTGGAACTCCGCGGTCACGCCGAAGTCGTTCGGGCGGTCGGCTTTGTTGACCGCGACGAGGACGGGGACGTCGCCGCCGCGCAGCGTCTTCGCCAGCTCGGCGTCACCCG
>DASTNW010000083.1:0-54282 GCA_035762685.1 Solirubrobacterales bacterium
GGCGTCTTTGAAGATGCCCGGTTCCTCCCAGCTTTCGGCCGAGATCCGCGTGGTCGGCGGCGTCGCCGTGCAGCGGGTCGGGTTGGTGATCAGCGGCTTCTCCAGGGCGCCCGGCTCGCCTTCTTTGTGGCAGCCGTCGAACTTGGTTTCTTTGTTGCCGGGATCGATCCTCGTCTTCGCCCCGAGGCCGCAGAGGTCGGCCACGACCCGCAGCAGTTCCGGGGCCTTCGGCACCTTGGCGCTGACCAGCGTCACCGCGTAGCCGTCCTCGGCCCGCAGTTCGGGAACCAGGGCGAAGGCGAGGCCGATGCTGGCGAGGCCGAAGGCGAACTCGGCCGGCTGCCCGAATTCGGGCTCCAGGGCGTAGATCGGCAGGTCTTCGGGCTTGACCGTATCGGTAAATATCTGCACCCCCCCGACCACGCTCCCCGCCGGGCAGGTGCTCGGCTGTTTGAGGATCTCATCGACCGAGGCGCACTTTTCGCTCACCGCTTCGGGGTTGCCGACCAGGCCGCGCGGCAGGTCGGTCCTGATCACCTTCGGCGAGCCGTTTCCCGCCTCGGGCGGGAGGTCGATCGGGTCCGGGCGCAGGTGGGTCTTGAATTCCACCGTCGCCCCGGCCGAGAACGGGTGCCCGCCGGCCACCTGGGTGTCTTCGCTGCCGGCTTCGTCGAGGACTTTGACGCTGAAGGCCTTGAAGCCGAAGGGCAGCCGTGGGCCCTCGGGCATTTCGAAGCTGTCTTCGAGCACCGGCGGTTCCGGCGAGTTGCCGCCCGATACGCGCGCTTTCGCGCTCAGCAGGACCGGCGGTTCCTGGCCGACCGAGACGATCGCTTGCACGGTCCCTGCCGACACTCCAGGGGCCAGCGGCGCCGTGCGCACGCATTTGACGTAGCCGTGCGCGGCGCCGATCGGGCCTTCTTTCACGCAGTCCCAGAATTCGTCGTCGATCACCCGCACCGGGCGCGTGTCGGCGCCGGCGGGGAGTTCGAGCTCAAGCGCGATCGGGCCTTCGGTCGTGTTCGCGAAGGAGACCGTGGGGGGAGCGATCACCGGCGAGCTGTGGGGGGTCGGCACTTTCGGCTCGGTCAAGGTGGCGGCCGAGACCGCCACCGCTTCGCTGCCCCCCGCGTCTTTGCCCACCGCTTCGCACTGCAGGCTCGAGGGCGGTTCGGTGTCGGCGCTCTGCACGGTGTAGGTCGAGTTGGTGGCGCCGGGGATCGGGGTGCCGTTGCGCAGCCAGCGGAAGCTCCAGACGATGCCTTCCCCGCTCCAGCCGCTCGGCGCCGTGCAGGTCAACTCCGTCGTGCCGCTCACCGCCACTTCCGTCCCCGAGGCGGTCGCTTTGTTCGACATCAGCACTTCGGGGCCTTTCAGGCCATACTTGGTCGCTTCGAGCACTTTCGTCCCCGCCGGGATCCCGGTGCCGGTAATGCTCTGGCCGGCGGCGAAGGGCAGCGCCCCCGCCCTCAAGTCACTCATCGTGCCCGAGGCGGTAGCCGGCCGAGCGCTTTCGATTCCAAAAAACGCCCGCGCTTCGATCAGTGTGAATTCGAAGGTGCCCGGTGCCGTTTCCGTCACTCTGCTGATCGCCGTTTCCGGCGGCACGCCGGTGCCGACGATCGCCTGCCCGTCTTCGAAGGTGCCGGTGGTCGCTTTCGCCCCGGTGACGACGTCTGAGCCCGCGGTCAGCGTCCCTTCGCCCTTTGCGGTGAAGACGTCGGTCAAGAGTTCCGAGCCGGCGGTCACGGTCGCGGTGGCGCTCGGAGTCGCGGCTTTAAGATTGCTCACCTCCGGCCCCGTCCCCCCACTCAACGCCGCCGGGCTCGGCACCGGTTCGATCGCCACCGGCGGCAGCGAGACCGCGGTCGTGGCGATCGGCGCGTAGGTGCTCCCCGCCCCGTCGGCGTCGTTGGTCGCAGTCACCCTGCACTGCAGGAGCTCGCCTTCGTCGGCGCCGTGGACGGTGTATTTAGGGTTGGTGGCGCCGGGGATCGCGACGCCGCTGCGCAGCCACTGGTAGTCGACGCTCGGCGTCGGGTTGCCCGAGGGCAACGTGCTGTTGCAGGTCAGCTCGTCCCCCACGCTCGGTTTGTCGGTGGCTTCGTTTTTGACTTTCAGCTCGTAGACCAGGCGTTCGTCGCCGCGGTTGAGCGGCGTGTCGGTGCGCAGCAGCTGCAGCCCGAGCTGCGGGGCGGCCAGGGCGGGGGCGGCGGCGAGGGCGCCGAGCGCCGCGGCGAGGCAGAGGGCGATCGCGAGCCTGATGTTTGCGCGGGCGCTCATCGCTCGCCTCCCTTGCTCTTGCTGGATTTCTTCTTCTTCTTCTTCTGCTTCTTGGCCTTCTTCTTGACGCACTTGCCCTTCTTCTTGACCTGGTTCTTCTTGCACTTGACCGGGATCTTTTCCTCGCCGCGGACGGCACTCGCGGTCCCGCTGGCTCCCGCCGAGGGTGGCGGCGGCGCCGGCGGCTGGCAGCCAGGCGGCACGCAGTCGGCGATCACTTCCGAGGGAGGCGCGAAGCCGCCGTCGGTGCGCAGCACGTAGACGTCGCGGACCAGGTCGCGGTCCTGGGGCAGGAGCGCGGTCTTGGTCGCGAAGCCGATCGCGTTGCCGGGCGGGGAGACCGAGGGCGGGTCTTCGGCCTCGGCGCGGACCGAGGCCAGCTGGCCTTCGGTGAAGAAGTAGGGGTTGGGGGCGGCGTCTTCGTCGGCTGGGTCGAGCGCCTCGGTGGTGATGAAGGCGACGGTCTCGCCGTCCTCGCCCGCCCAGCGGGTGCGCTCGCCGAAGTTGGAGGCGGGTGCGAGGCCGGCCGGGAGGCTGGGGTTGACGGTGACGTCGAAGGGGCCGTTGTCGGCGCCGCCGCTGCCCGGGTTGGGCTTGGAGATGCGCTCGAGCGTTTCCTCTTCCGCGTCGTAGCGGAAGACGTCGCGGTGGCCGCCGTCGAGGTCATCGGCGGTGAGCGGCGCTTTGGAGGCGAGGAAGAGCACGTGGCCGTCGCCGCCGGCCTCGCCGCCGTGCAGGGGGACCGCGGTGGCGTCGCCGAAGAAGCTGCCTTCGGTTCCCCAGAGCTTGGCCGCATCGCCGCTTGCGAGCGTGCCGATGAAGGCGGTGCGCCCGGAGGGGCTGGCGGCGTCGCGCTCATAGAGGTAGAGGTTCGGCTGGCCGGCGCTGGCGGTGGCGCCTTCGGGGTTGGGGTCGGTGGTGAGGACGCCCTGGGCGACGAAGTAGGCGTGGCTGCCGTCGCCGGAGATCGCGGTGGCGAGGCTGAGCACGTTGGCGCCTTTGCCGGGGGTCGAGTCGCCGGTGCCTCCGGCGGAGGCCTGCACGAGGCGGCTGCCCGGGGGCAGCGAGGCATCGTAGAGGTAGAGGTCGCAGCCTTTGGAGGCGCCGAGGCTGGCGCCGCAGGGTTCTGAGCTCGCGTCGGCGTCTGAGGCGGTGAGTTTGCGCGGGCTCGCGAAGTAGACCTTGGTGCCCTCGCGCGAGGCGGCCTGGTAGAGGTCGTCGCCGACGGCGGGGCCGCCGGGGGCGATCTCGGCGATCGTCGCGTTGCCGGGGGCGGTCTCGGTCCGCTCCATGATCCGCAGGCCGTTGGCGGGATCGCAGGGCGGGCCTTCTTCGGCGAGCTCGTCGTAGGGCTGGTCGGGGCGGGTGGTGAGGAAGATGCGCGAGCCGTCGGGGGAGATCGCCCCCTGGTAGACCTTGGGGAAGGCCGCGGCGGCCGGCACCAGGCCGCCGCTGTGGGCGCCGCAACGCCCGCCGTAGACGGTGCCGTCCCCGGCCCGCGTCAGCAGCTCCAGGTGCGGTGCGCCGCTCCCGTCGCGGAAGGCGACGTAGCTGTTGCGGTCCCCGCCGGGTTCCTGGGAGGGGAAGGTGTCGCCGCTGGGGTCGCCGGGGATCAGCGAGATCGAGGACTGGTTGACCTGGATCACCGTGGTCGAGAGATCCTCGGAGGTGGCGCTGCCGGTGTAGGCGCTGGGGGAGAACTGGAAGACCGTGTTGCCGGAGTTGTCGATCCCGGCCAGCAGCGGGGAGACCGGCTCCAGGGAGCCGCCGCCGAGGCCGCCGCGGAAGACCTGCGCCACCCCCGCCGGCTCCTGGGCCTTGGTTGCCCCGGTCAGCATCCAGCCGCCGAGGTCGGGGGTGAAGAAGAACGGGCCGGCCCGTTCGGCGCCGCCGGTGAAGAAGGCGTAGGAGGCGGGCGGGGAGGTGGCGGCGGTGGCCCAGCCGGCGGCGCTGCGGGAGGCGACGTAGCGGTCGCCGGTGAAGAGCTGGTAGCCGGGGGTGTCGGCGAGGGCGGCGAGCGAGCGGTAGAGGACGCGCTCTCCGTTCAGGGAGAAGGAGGGCCAGTAGGCGGGCTGCAGGGCCTTGGCGGGGGGGCTGACCATCTCAAGCGCCATGCAGGCCGGCAGGTCGGTGAGGCCCTGTTCGGAGCGGAAGGCCTCGTTGGGGCAGGAGGCGCTGGCCGAGGAGGCGGCGCTTGCCCAGCATGCCGTCGCCAGAAGGCAGAGCAGCGCGGTCGCGCGCATGCCCCTGCGTGCTGCGTGGAGTCCCTGTCTCACTGCGTCCCCTTTCGCCCTTTGCCGTCCACATGCTCTGCGGGCGACCTTCCCTATGGCTTCGTTGATCATAGGGAACGTCGACGAGGCCGTCAATAAACATCTGGGTATCTCGTTCAAAGAGAGGGCTGGGCGCGATCGCACCCAGCCCTCAAAGCACACTCTCAACAGATGAGAGCGTCCTCACTCCTAGCTTCCTAGATCCCGTATGTGATCGTGCCGAGGACGTGCACCGTGCCGCTGACCGACGTCGCGATCCCGTTGCCGAGGTCGCCATCGGTGGTCAGGCCGCCGCTCAACGTCGCTGTCGAGGTTGTGTTCGTTTCTGCAGCGTTCACAGTCATCGTCACCGTACCCGGTGTCAGTTGCAGTGTGTGCGGGCAGAGGAACCCGGTCAGTGTGTTTGTGATTGTCCCGGTTGTGATCGACACCGAGGTTGCGCTCACTGTGTGAATCACCCACGGCAGGTTGTCAGCTTTGGCTTCATGCACATCGCATTGAGCGATCGCACCCCTACCTTGGCATTGACTTGTGTTGGTTGGCTCAGCTTCGAACGAATTGACTTTCCCTGTCGTACCAACTTCGAAAAGAACTTTGGAGATCGTGCTGGTGCATGTCACGCCTCCAACGCTGGTTTCGAAGAACATGTCTGTGCCTGTGATTTCGAGTTCCTGGTTGGCGTTGTTGTTCACGTGATGTTTTGTCCACGCCGCCGAGGCCGAGCCCGGGATCGCGAACATGGCGACGATGGCGGCTGCCATCGCCAAAAGGACTGCCTTGCGCATGTCTCTCTCCTTGATGATGAGTGCCCCGGGCCTCGCGGCCGACTGACCAGATGGCCCGGGCTTTCGCTTGCGATGGGTATCCGCAAGCGGGGAACCGGTCAAGGAAACCGGCTGTAAAGGGGCATTGGGGAGAGGCTGGCGATGTCTGGGGCAGGAATCCCCCTGCATTCAGCGTTGGAGCGATTTGCGCGCGCGCATGATCGTGCGGGGCGTGAGTCGGCGAGAGGACTAGTTCGCGCTGGCGCCAATCGAGCCGCGCGCGAGTTCGGCCGCGTCGAGGCTGACCACCGCCCCGGTTCGCCTGGCCACCGCGACGGCCTCGTCGAGCGCCTCGTGGACGCCGTCCCGGCCCGCCGCCGCGCGGGCGAGTGCCAGGGCCTGCAGCACCAGCGGCAGCGACCAGAGCATTTCGCGCTCGCGGGCAACCTCGCTCGCCCACTGGGCCAGCTCGACCGCCTCCTCGACCCGACCCACACCGGTGAGGGCTTCGGCCCGCAGGGCGGCCCGCCAGCACTCCATCTCGTCGCCGCCGTCGATCGCGCTGCGGTAGACCAACTCCGCCTCCTCGAGTGACTCCAGCGCCGCCGTGGGGTCTGCGGCGGCGAGCTGGCAAGCGCCGAGGTTGGCCAGCGCGAGGCTGCGGGAGAAGACGTCGCCGAGGCGTTCGGTCAGCTCGCAGTTGCGGCGCGCCAGGGCGACGCCCGCCTCCAGCTCGCCGCGATGCGCCAGCATCAGCGCCTGGTTGCTGCGCGTCCAGCTGGCGATCTCGGGGTCGCCCTCCTCGGTCGCTATCCGCAGCGCCTGGTCGAACATCTCCTCCGCCTCGTCGAGGCGACCGCGCTCGCGCCAGGCCAGGCCCTTGGCCATCACCGCCCAGGCCAGCGGATTGCCGATCACGATCCCGGCGCCGGCGCGGCGGTCCTCGCCGCAGAGCTCGATCACCTCGTCCAGCGCCCGTTCGAAGCCGTCGAAGTCGGCGGCGCAGAGGTAGGCGTAACAGCCGGCGGCGCGGATCGCGATCCGCAGGTGGAGGTCGCCCGACTCGTCGGCGAGGCAGTTGGTCTCCTCGACCCCGGCCAGCCAGGTCGCGGCCACGTGCGGCTTGCCGGGGCGGACTGAGGTCGACATCTTCAGCAGCGCCAGCGAGCGGCGGTCGCCGGTCCGGGTCGCGATCTCCTCCGCCTCCGCGGTCAGCCGCGCTTCCTCCTCGCTGTCCATCCCCAGGCGCCAGGCGAAGTCGAGCTGCAGCAGGCGCGACATCACCGCCAGCGCCGTCGTCTCCTCGTTTTCCTCGAGCCCGTCGGCCAGCTCCATCACCCGGCGCCAGAGGCGCAGCGCGTCGCTCGGCCGGCTGCTGCCGGTCCAGTAGGCGGCGCGAGCGGACCAGCGCGCCGCCTCCAGCCGCTCGCCCCCCGCCTCCATGTGGCTGGCGACGAGCGCGGCGAGCTCGTCGTGGCGGTCGGGGTTGAGCTCGATCAGCGCCCGCGCCGTGGCGGCGTGGGTCGCCGCCCGCTGGTCGGCGAGCTGGGTGCCGTAGGCGACCTCGCGGGTGAGCGGGTGGCGGAAGGCGAAGACCCGTTCCGGGTAGAGCTCGGCCTCGTAGAGGAAGCCGCCGTCGATCAACTCGGCGAGGGCGATGTCGTACTCCCCGCAGCGCTGCATCCCCGAGACCATCTCCAGCGTGCGCTCGCTCACCTCCTTGCTCGCCACCGAGGCGGCCTGGAGCAGGCGCTTGGCCAGCGGCGGGAGGCGGTCGATCCGGGCGGCGAGGACCGTCTGCACGCTGGCCGGCACCGCGACCTCCTCGACCGGGTGCGCCAGCCGGTAGGCGCCGCGCGCCCCCACGAGGTTGCCGGCCTCGGCCAGGGAACGGACGATCTCCTCGATGAAGAAGGGGTTGCCGGCGGTGCGCTCGTGGACCAGCTCGCCGAGCCCGTCGAGCGAGGGGTCCTCGCCGGCGAGGTCGCGCAGCATCTCGCCGGTGTCGTCCGGGCCGAGCGGCTCCAGCGCGATGCCGCTGTAGGCGGGCGCACCGGCCCACTCGGCGTCGTATTCGGGGCGGAAGTTGACGATCGCCAGCGTCTGCGTCCCCTCGACGGAGGAGATCAGCTCGCCGAGCAGCGCCGCGCTGCCCTCGTCCATCCAGTGCAGGTCCTCCACCAGGGCAACCATCGTCTCGCGCCGGCCGGGGGCGCGGACGAGGCGGCAGACGGCGCCGCGCAGGGCGCGGTGGCGCGCCTCGGCGCTGAGCTGCGGCAGCGGCCGCTCCGGGTCCGGCACGCCGAGGAAGTCGAAGAGCAGCGGCAGCTCCTCGGTGAAGGCCGGGTCGAGCAGCAGCGCCCGGCCGGCGATCTTCTCGCGCACGATCCGCTCCGGGTCGGTGTCGAGGATGCCGAAGTAGGAGCGCAGCATCTGCAGCACCGGCATGAAGGGGATCGAGCGGGCGTGGGCCTGGGCCTGGCATTCGAAGACCTCGATCCCGCGCCCGCGGCAGCTCTGGGCGAACTCGTGGCAGAGCCGGCTCTTGCCGATCCCCGGTTCGGCGACGATCCCGACCGCGGCCCCCTCCCCCCGCTGCGCCCGCCCGAGCGCGTCCTCGAGCACCGCCATCTCCCGGTCGCGGCCGATGAAACGCGAGAAGCCGCGCTCGCGGGAGAGATCGAGGCGGGAGCGCGCCGAGCCCACCCCAGCCAGCTCATATACATGGACCGGCTGGCTCGCGCCCTTGATCTCGAACTCGCCCAAGTCCTGCAGCTCCATGAACCCGTGCGCCAGCTCCGCCGTGCTCTCGGCGAGGTAGGCGCGCCCGGGCTCGGCCAGCGCCTCCATCCGCTGCGCCAGGCCGACGGTGTGGCCGACCGCCGTGTACTCACCGTCCTCCCCGGTCCCGATCGCCCCGGCGACCACCTCGCCGGAGTTGACGCCGATCCGGATCGAGAAGTTGAGCCCCTTGGCGCGGCGCAGCTCGGCCGCGTACCCGGAGACGTCGTCGAGCATCTGCAGGGCGGCGTAGCAGGCGCGCCGAGCATGGTCCTCGTGGGCAACCGGCGCCCCGAACACGGCCATGATCCCGTCGCCGGTGAACTTGTCGACGGTTCCCTCGAATTTGGTCACCGCCTCGGAGAGGACGGCGAAGAAGCGCTGCATGATCTGGCGCCACTCCTCCGGGTCGCGTTCCTCGGCGAGGTCCATCGACCCCATCACGTCGGCAAACAGCACCGTCACCTGCTTGCGCTCAGCCTCGTCGCCAGTCCCGATCACTCGTTCAAGGTTACGCCGGTCCGCCTGTAGCCTCGGGGCGTGCGCTCTGTACTGGTCACCGGGGCATCGACCGGCATCGGCCGCGCCACCGCGCTGCGGCTCGCCGCGGCCGGGTGGCAGGTGTTCGGCGGCGTCCGCAAGCAGGAGGACGCCGAGGCGCTGCGCGCCGCCGCCGGCGAGCGACTGGCGCCGGTGATGCTCGACGTCACCGACGGCGGGCAGATCGCCGCGGCGGCGGAGCAGGTCCGCGCCGCGACCGGCGGGCGCCTCGCCGGGCTCGTCAACAACGCCGGCGTCGCCGTCCCCAGCCCGCTGGAGACGATCCCGATCGACGACTTCCGCCACCAGGTCGAGGTCAACCTGACCGGCCAGGTCGCGGTCACGCAGGCGCTGCTGCCCCACCTCCGCGCCGCCCGCGGCCGCATCGTCTTCATCAGCTCGATCGGCGGCCGCATCGCCTTCCCCCTGACCGGCGCCTACCACGCGGCCAAGTTCGGGGTCGAGGCGGTCGGCGACGTCTTCCGCCAGGAGCTGCGGCCCTGGGGCATCGCGGTCGCGATCGTCGAGCCGGGGTCGATCGACACGCCGATCTGGGACCGGGGCGAGCGCACCGCCGAGGAGATCGGCGCCCGCTCGCCCGAGCGCGAAGCGCTCTACGGACGCGCGGTCGAGAGGTACCGCAAGGTGGTCCGGGACACCGCCGAACGGGGAATCGCGCCGGAGAAGGTGGCGCAGGCGATCGAGCACGCGCTCAGCGCCCGCCGCCCCCGCACGCGCTACCTGGTCGGCCTCGACGCGAAGGTGCAGGCGCGGCTGAAGCCGCTGGTCCCGGCGCCGGTCTTCGACTGGATCGTCGCCCGGGTGATGAATTTGTAGGAGGCGGGCATCTCCGCCCTCCACCCGCAAATCTCCGCCCACCGCTCAGAGTCCTCCGCCCTATCCACCTATACTGGCCGGGTCGATTGACTGGTCAATCAGCCAGTGAAATCGACGGAGCGAACCCTTGCGCGCAGCCGCCGTACAGCTCAACTCGACCGACGAGAAGGCCCGCAACCTGGCGACGGCCGAGCGGCTGGTGCGCGCGGCCGCCGCGGACGGGGCCGAGCTGGTGGCACTGCCGGAGAAGTGGAACCTGCTGGCCGCCGGCGAGGAGCTGCTGGCCGGGGCCGAGCCGCTCGACGGGCCCAGCCTCAACGCCGCCCGCGAGTGGGCCGGCGAGCTCGGCATCCACCTGCTCGCCGGCAGCATCGCCGAGCGAGGCGAGGGGAAGGCCTTCAACACCTCGGTCCTGATCGGCCCCGACGGCGAGGATGTCGCCACCTACCGCAAGATCCACCTGTTCGACGTCGACGCTGGCGGCGTCTCCTACCGCGAGTCGGCGCACGAGCAGCCCGGCGAGGAGATCGTCACCGCCCCGCTCGGCGAGCTGAGCGCCGGCCTCACCGTCTGTTACGACCTGCGCTTCCCGGAGCTGTTCCGCGTCCTCGCCGTGCGCGGCGCCCGCCTCTTCACCGTTCCCTCCGCCTTCACGACGGCGACCGGCCGCGACCACTGGGAGGTGCTGCTGCGGGCGCGGGCGATCGAGAACCAGGCCTTCGTCCTCGCCCCCAACCAGATCGGGACCGCGCCCCCCCACTTCGACTCCTTCGGCCACTCGGCGATCGTCGACCCCTGGGGCGCGGTGCTGGCCGTCGCGCCCGCGGAAGAGTGCTTCGTCGCCGCCGAGCTCGACCTGGCCGCGCAGGAGCAGGTGCGCGAGTCGCTGCCCTCGCTGGCCAACCGCCGTCCCCAGGCCTACGCCTGGCCGCAGCTTGCGGAGGCGCGCGCCTGATGGCCAAAGCGCCCCCCGCCGACAAGCGCCGCCAGATCCTCGACGCGGCGGTCCGCGTCTTCGCCCGCCAGGGCTTCCACGCCACCCGCGTCTCCGACATCGCCGACGAGGCGGGGGTCGCCTACGGCCTCGTCTACCACTACTTCCGCTCCAAGGACGAGGTCCTCAACGAGCTCTTCGTCGAGCGCTGGTCGCTGTTGCTGGCCGCGATCGAGGAGACCGACCGCGAGGGCGAGACGCCGCGCGACAAGCTCGCCGCGGTCGCCTCCTTCATCGTCGACTCCTACCGGCACGACCCGGAACTGATGAAGGTGATCATCGTCGAGGTCACCCGCGCCGCCAACTCCTTCGGGCGCACCCACCTGCCGGAGATCCGCCAGGCCTACCAGTCGATCGCGAAGATCGTCGAGGACGGCCAGCGGGCGGGCGCCTTCCGCGACGACGTGGCGCCGCTGTTCGCCTCCATGTCCTTCTACGGGGCGATCGAGCAGCTGCTCTCGGGCTGGATCTTCGACCTCATCCCCGCCTCCGACGGCGACTTCGAACAGGCCAAGGAACTCGTGGTGACGACGATCTGCGACGGGCTCGAGCCGCGATAGGTAAGGTCGCGACCGGGTATGGACAACGAGATGGTCAGACGATTGGCTTGGAGTGGAATGCTCGCCGCGAGCGGTGCTCTCGCCAGCATCCTCGCGACGAGGCTTGCGGCCATCGTCTACCGCCGTGTCTTCGACGAAGACCCGCCCGAGTAGGAGGATCCGATGCCCGAGCCCAGTCAGACCCCGCCGGCGACGCCGCCCGCTGCCCCAACCCCCGAGCCCCCGCCGCCAGAGAAGAAGTCCGTCGCCGACCTCGTCTTCGACGTCTCGCAGGGCACCTCGACGCTGATCCGCGAGGAGTTCGAGCTCGCGAAGGCGGAGGTGAGCGAAAAAGTCGGCAAGCTCGTGCGCGGCTCGGTGGTCGGGGTCGCCGCCGGCGTCTTCGCCTTCCTCGCCCTGATCCTGGTCATGGAGGGAATCGCCTGGCTGCTGGCCGAAGAGGTCTTCGACGGCAACGCCTGGCCGGGCTTCTTCGTCGAGGCCGCCGTCTTCCTGCTGATCGCGGCCGCGGCCGGGCTGGTTGCCTACCGGGCGGTCCAGGCCGGGGCGCCGCCGGTCCCCGAGCAGGCGATCGAAGAGGCAAAGCTGACCAAGACGATGCTCGAAGGCGAGGAGGCCCAAGATGCCGGAACGAACCGCGGCTGAGATCCGCCGCGACATCGACGTCCAGCGTCAGCAGCTCGGCACCTCGGTCGAGGCCCTGCGCGGGCGCGTCACCGAGCTGACCGACTGGCGCCGCCAGGTCAACGAGCACCGCAGCCAGTTGATCGTCGCCGCCGCAGCCGTCGGCTTCGCCATCGGCGTGCGGGCGATGCTGCGCCGCCGCCGCTAACGCGTCAGGGAATAGCGACCAGCTCGGTCGGGACGCTGCCGATGCCGAGCAGGCCGGGGCCGACGTGGGCGCCGAGGACGGCGCCGATCTCGGAGACGAAGACGGGCTCGCAGCCGAAGATCTCGCGGGCGTCGTCGATCAGCGAGTTGGCGGTCTCCTCGTCGCGGATGTACTGGACGACCCAGCCGTCGGCGCCCTGCTCGTGGCGCTGGCGGGCGTAGTCGCGCAGCCGCTCCAACGACCGCGCCCGGGTGCGGACCCGCTCGACCGGGGTGATCTCCTCCTCCAGGGTGAGGATCGGCTTGATCTTCAGCGCGCCGCCGATCCAGGCGCGGGCGCCGCCGATGCGACCGCCGCGGCGCAGGTACTCGAGGGTGTCGATCGCGAACCACATCTTCAGCTCTTCGCGCGTCTGCTCGGCGCGGGCGAGGACGGCCTCGGCGCCGGCGCCGCCGGCAGCCGCCGCGGAGGCGCCGAGCACGGTCAGGCCCATGCCGCCGGCGGCCGAGCGCGAGTCCATCAGGTGGATGCGCTCACCCCCCTTGTCCTCGTCGATCAGTCGCTGCCGCGCCTGCCCAGCCGCCTCGAAGGTGCCGGAGATGCCGGCTGAGATGTGGATCGAGACGACTTCCCGGCCGGCATCGAGCAACGGCTCGTAGACGGAGATGAAGTCACCGACCGACGGCTGCGAGGTGGTGGCGCCGCCCTCGGAGGCGCGCAGGCGCTCGTAGAAGCCGGCGTAATCGGCGATGTCCAGCTCCCGCTCCTGCTGCCCGTCGACGGAGACATAGAGGCTGATCGTCTCGATGCCCCGCTGCTCGACGAGGTCGCGGGGAAGGTAGGCGGTGGTGTCGCAGACGACGGCCGTCTGGTCGCGCTCGGTCAACGTCGCGATTCTCGCAGACACGCCGCCGGCCCACTCGCCCGGGGGCCGTCAGCGCTCCCGGGCAACCAGCCCCCAGGCGGAGACGATGGCCCAGACGCCCTCGAGGAGGAGGAAGCCCCACTGCGAGGAGGTCGCAGCGAGGACGGCGAGGATCGCGGAGCCGACCAGGTTGAGGGCGAGGTAGAGCCGGGAGCTCGGCTGCATGCGCTCGAACTGGACCGCGGCGAAGGCGGTGAGGATCAGCAGGGCGCCGACGATCTGGATCAGCTGGTCGATGCGGTCGAGCCTAGAGAGCGGCCGCCTGGATCGCCGCGGGGGTACGGTGGGCGCATGCCCTCGACTCAGATCCCCTGGCGCGGGCCCGGCAGCGACCGGCCGGACCTGCCCCTCCCCCCCAGCTCGATGCCGCTGCGCCGCAACGGCCAACTGCGCAAGCGCTGGCGCTACGTCGGCGTCTTCGCGCCGGAGCTGATGCTCTGTGCGGCGCGGGCGGAGGTCGGGCCGCTCGGCCAGTCCTTCTGGGTGATGTGGGACCGCGAGGGCCGCCGCCACGACGCCCGCACGACGCTGCGCCCCGGCAGCCGCGAGGTGACGATCGAGGGGCCCCTGCTCGAGATCGACTCGCCGGGCCTGCGGGCCAGCCTGCGGCTCGGCCAGTGCCTGCCGATCGAAACGATCTGCCCCAGCGGCTCCGGCTGGGGCTGGACCCGCAAGCGCTCCGGGGTGCCGATCGAGGGGACGGTCGAGGTACCGGGCAGGCGCTGGGAGATCTCGGCGCGCGGGGTCGACGACGAGTCCGCCGGCTACCACCAGCGCCGCACCAGTTGGCGCTGGTCGGCCGGGGTCGGACGCGCCGGCGACGGCCGCCGCCTCGCCTGGAACCTGGTCGAGGGGGTGAACGACCCGGCCGAGCGCAGCGAGCGGGCGATCTGGGTCGACGGCGAGCCGATCGAGCCGGCACCGGTCTCTTTCCGCGGCATGGAGGGGATCGACCTCGCCGGCGAGGACCGCCTCGAGTTCGCCTCCGAGTCCGCCCACGCCCGCGACGAGAACTTCCTCATCCTCAGCTCCCGCTACCGCCACCGCTTCGGCACCTTCTCCGGCGCCCTCGCCGGCCTGCAGCTAGCCGAGGGCCTCGGCGTAATGGAGGAACACGACGCGCTCTGGTGATCCACGCGTTCGCACTTGTGTCCGCATACCGAACACAACTGCAAACGCATCGACTCAGGCGCGGTGCTCGGGGTTGGGGAAGTCGAAGCGGCAGCCGGCGTCCCAGGCGGTGCGCTGGTTGCCGTGGGCGGGAATGCCGCCGGCGTCCTTGAGGATCCGCGCCAGGTGGAGCATGTTCCAGGCGGCAAAGGTGGTGTTGCGGTTGGTGAAGTCGTTCTCGGGGCCGCCCGAGCCCTCGTCGAGGTAGGACGGGCCGGGCCCCGCCTCGCCGATCCAGCCGGCGTCGGCCTGGGGCGGGACCGTGTAGCCGAGGTGCTGCAGCGAGTAGAGGACGTTCATCGCGCAGTGCTTGACCCCGTCCTCGTTGCCGGTCACCAGGCAGCCGCCGACCCGGCCGTAGTAGGCGTACTGGCCCCTGTCGTTGAGCAGGTGCGAGTTGCCGTAGAGGCGCTCGACGACCTGGGTCGCGACGGAGGACTTCTCGCCCAGCCAGATCGACATCCCGAGGACGAGGATGTCGGCCGCCATCACCCGCTCGAAGATCGCCGGCCACTCGTCGACCTCCCAGCCGTGCTCGGTCATGTCGGGCCAGACGCCGGTGGCGATCTCGTGGTCGACGGCGCGGATGCCCTCGACCTCGACGCCGTTGCGCCGCATGATCTCCATCGAGATGTCCATCAGCCCCTGCGTGTTCGAGACCTCGGGGCTGCGCTTCAGCGTGCAGTTGACGAAGAACGCCTTCAGGTCCGAGTAGTCGGTCGTGCTCTTCTCGCAGAGCTCGGCCTGCATCGGGGTCAGCTCGGTCATCTCTTCTCCTCTTTCGGTTTGACGGCGGCAGCCAGCGTGGCGGCGATCAGGGCGCGCGTCTCGGCCGGGTCGATCACGTCGTCGAGCTCGAACAGCGCCGCCGCGTTGAGCGCCCGGGCGTTCTCCTCGGCGGCGGCAGTCAGGGCGCGCACGCGCTGCTCGCGCTCGGCCTCGTCGGCGATCGCCTCCAGCTCCTTGCGCAGCGCCAGCCGCACCGCTCCCTCGAGGCCCATCGGGCCGAGGTGGGCGCCGGGCCAGGCCACGGTCAGCAGCGGCTCGTGCAGGCTGCCGCCGGTCATCGCCTGAGCGCCGAGGCCGTAGCCGCGGCGCAGGACCACGGCGACGAGCGGCACCCGCAGCGACGCCCCGGCAACCAGCAGCCGCGATGCGTGGCGCACCAGCCCGGTCGCCTCCGCCTCCGGCCCGACCATGAACCCCGGCGTGTCGACCAGCGAGAGGACCGGCAGGCCGAAGGAGTCGCAGAGCTGCAGCAGCCGCGCGGCCTTCTTGGAGGCGTCGCTGGTGATCGCGCCGGCGACGTGGCGGCTGTCGTTGGCGATGAAGCCCAGCGGCCGGCCTTCGATCCGCGCCAGTCCCGTCACCATCTCCGGCGCGAAGCGCTCGCACAGGAAGGTGGCCGAGCCCTCGTCGGCGAGGGTCTCGACGATCGGCCGGGGGTCGTAGGCGCGCCGCGCCCGCTCCGGAATCGCCTCGCGCAGGCGCGCCTGGTCGGGTTCGGGGCCGGGCGGCGTCGTCCCCTGGAAGTAGGCGAGCAGGCGCCTGGTCGCGGCGGTCGCCTCGGCCTCGTCGGCGGCGACGAAGTCGACGACGCCGTTCCCCGCCTGCATCGCGATCGGCCCGATCGCGTCCGGCTCGACCCTGCCCAGCCCGCCGCCCTCGATCATCGCCGGCCCACCCATCCCCAGCGAGACGTTCTCGGTGGCGACGATCAGGTCCGAGCAGCCGGCGATCACCGCGTTGCCGGCAAAGCAGCGCCCGGCGACGACGGCGATCCGCGGCACCAGGCCGGAGAGCCTGGCCCAGAGCGCGAAGGCCCGGGTCTCGAGCGCCGAGACGACGGGGTAGTCGGTGTCGCCGGGGCGGCCGCCGCCTCCCTCGGCGTAGAAGACCGTCGGCAGACGCATCCGCTCGATCAGCTCGAAGAGGCGGTCCTTCTTGCGGTGGCCGAGCGCCCCCTGCGTCCCGGCCAGGACCGTGTAGTCGTAGGAGAGCACGGCGCAGGCCGCTTCCTCGCCGAAGAGGTCGCCGTTGATCCGCGCCGTGCCGGCGAGCAACCCGTCGGCCGGGGTGCGCTCGATCAGGTCTTGGACCTCACGGCGCCCACGCTGGGCGGCGACCGCGTAGCGGCCGTACTCGACGAAGGAGCCGGGGTCGACCAGGTCGGCGATGTTCTCGCGCGCGGTCCGGCCGCCGGCCGAGTGGCGCCGCGCGACCGCCTCGGCGCGGGCCGCGTCCTCGGTCAGCGCCCGTCGCGCCAGCAACTCAGCCAGGTCGTCGCGCCCGTCTTCGTCCCTCACCGGCGCAACATAGAGCCTGGCGTCAGGCCCGGCGAGCCGCCACTACTTTTCGACGACTTCGACGGTGCCGCGCATGTCGGGGTGGATCTCGCAGAAGTACGGGAAGCTGCCCGCTTCCTTGAAGGTCTCGGACTCGAGCTTGCCCTGCTCGATCGTGCCGGTGTCGAAGCTGCCGTCGTCGGCCGTGGCCGTGTGCGGAGCGGCGTCCTCGTTCTGCCAGATCACCTTGCCGCCGACCTGGACCGTGACCGGGTCCGGCTGGTAGGTGAATTCGACGATTTTCACTTTTTCGGCGCGGGCGGCCTCGCCGCTGGGGGCGGGAGTGCTGCCGCCCGATTCGGCCCCGCCGCCCGATTCGGTGGTCTCGGTGGTCGTCTCGGTGGCGGTGGACTCGGTCGAGTTGTCGTCGCCGCCGCAGGCCGAAAGCGCGAACGCGACGGCAAAAACGAGCAGGGCGGATACGAGCAGGGCCTTTGGTCTCATGCACGTCACGCTACCCACCCCCACGAATCCGAATCATCCCCGGCTAGGCTTGCGCCCGTGCCCGCCGCCGAACCAAGCCAACCTTGATCGAGCGGCTGGCCGGTGCGGTCACGGGGCCGCGCGGGCGCGTGGCGACGGTCGCGGTCTGGGCACTGATCGGGCTCGCCGGCTTTTTCGCCCGCGGCCAGCTCGGCGACGTCACCGCCGCCGGCGAGAGCAGCTTCCTACCGACCAAGGCGGAATCCACCCGCGCCGTCGATGCGCTCCAGCGCAGCTACGGCGGCGGCGAAGACGTGCCCGTCGAGCTCGTCTTCGTGCGCAGGGGCGGGCTGACCGAAGCCGACCTCGACGCGATCGGCCGCATCGGCACCGGCCTGGAAAGGCTGCGGCTGACCGGGGTGACGCCGATCGTCGCCCCCTTCTCCGCCGGCGCCCGCCGGCCGCTCGGAGACGTGGCGGAGATCGCCCACGGGGTCGGGCCGATCTCGCGCGACGGCGAAGCGGCGCTGGTCGTGCTGGCGATCGACGCCGCCGACCGCGGCGCGGTCCTCGCGGGCGTCGAACGAATCCGGACCTACCTCGCCAATCACCGCCGGCCCGGCCTGGCCGCTTACGTCACCGGGCCCGGCGGGATCGCCGCCGACCTCGAGCAGGTCGCCGACGAGGCCGGCCATACCCTGCTCGTCGCCACTCTCGGCCTGGTCCTGCTGCTGTTGCTGCTCGTCTACCGCGCGCCCCTCCTGGCGCTGCTGCCGCTGGTCGCGGTCGGCGCCGCCTACCTGGTTGCCGCCGGCATCTCCTACCTGCTGATCGAGGCGGGCTGGATCGTCGTCAACACCGAGGGAACGCTGCTGCTGCTGGTCCTGATCTTCGGCGCCGGCACCGACTACTCGCTGCTGCTGGTGCACCGCTACCGCGAGGAGCTCGAACGGAGCTCGCCACCGGCCGCCGCCCTGCCGGAGGCGCTGCGCGAGAGCGGGCCGGCGCTCGCCGCCTCGGCGGGGACCGTGATCGCGGCGATGCTGGTGCTGCTGGTTGCCGAACTGCAGTCGACCCACTGGCTCGGCCCGGTCCTGGCAATCGGGATCGCCACGATGCTCGCCGCCGCCTTCACCCTGCTGCCGGCGCTGCTCTCGCTGCTCGGGGAGCGCGCCTTCTGGCGACCGGGGCGGTCGCGTCGCGCCTTGTTCCCGGATACCGGGAACAAGGCGCAAGGGACCGTCTGGACTCGGGTCGCGGAGCTGGTGCGCCGGCGCTCCCGGCCGCTCGTCCTCGCCATCTTCGCCCTGCTCGCCGTGCTCGCGCTCGGCAACCTCACCGCCCACGAGACGATCGGGTTCGGCCAGGGCGAGACGAAGCCGACCGATTCCAGCCGCGGCACCGAAGCGCTCGAAGCCCACTTTCCGGCCGGGCTCGGCTCGCCGCTGACCGCGGTGGTCGCGGACGACCGGGTGGCCGCGGTGACGCAGGCGATGGAACGGCTGCCGGCGGTTGAACTGGCCGCGCCGGTTCCCGCCGTCGGCGGCGCCGACCGCGGGGTCGTGGTGCTCGTCCTCGATGCCGACCCCTACTCGGGCGCAGCGGCGACGACCGTGGACGGCATCCGCGAACGCCTGCACCAGGTCGACCCCGCCGGCCTGCTCGGCGGCGTCCCGGCCGAGAACTTCGACATCGAGCAGACCAACGCGCGCGACACGAAGCTGATCGTGCCCCTCGTCCTGCTCGTGGTCGGCCTCATCCTCACCGCCGTCCTCCGCGCCCTGGTCGCGCCGCTCTTCCTGATCGTCACCGTGGTTGCCTCCTTCGCGGCGACGCTCGGCCTCGTCACCTTCGGCTTCACCGAGCTGCTCGGCGCCGAAGGGATGGCCTTCAACCTGGTCCTGCTCGCCTTCCTCTTCCTGGTTGCCCTGGGGGTCGACTACAACATCTTCCTGATGACGCGGGCGCGCGAGGAGGCGGCCGTTCGCGGCACCCGCGAGGGCGTCCTGGCCGCGCTCGTCGGCACCGGTGGGGTGGTCACCGGCGCCGGCCTGGTGCTCGCCGGCACCTTCGCCACCCTGCTCCTGCTGCCGCTGGAAGAGCTGGTCCAGATCGGCGCCACGGTGGCGATCGGCGTCCTCCTCGACACCTTCGTCGTCCGCGCCCTGCTGGTCCCGGCGATCGCCTACCGACTCGGCGAGCGCACCTGGTGGCCGTCGCGAAGCGGCGACCGCGCCTGACCCGGCTCAGTACCCCGTGCCGGTCTTGACCTGCTTGCGCTCCGCGGGGTGGGCGCCGCCCTTTTTCTCCAGGGTCGAACAGGCCTGTTCGATGTCGTCGGCGAGCCGGTCCACCTGCTCGCGGCTGAGCGTCTCCTTGACCAGCGCCCGCAAGACCTTCTCGTTTTCGGCCTTGGGCGGCAGCGTGTAGGCGGGCAGCATCCAGCCGCGCTCGGCCGAGAGCTGCCAGGAGAGGTCGAACTCGTCGTAGTTCTTCCCGGCCACCAGGCGGAAAGCGACCAGCGGTAGCTGCTCCTCCTCGGCCCCGATCAGCTCGAAGTCGCCGCAGGCCTCGAGCCGGTCGGCGAGGGCGCGGGCGTTCTTCTCCATCGCCTCGATGATGTACGTGTAGCCCTCGCGGCCGAGCCGGACGAAGTTGTAGTACTGGGCGAGGACCATCGAGGCCCCGGTCGAGAAGTTGAGGGTGAAGGTGGCGTCGGTCTTGCCCAGGTAGTTCTCGTAGAAGACGAGGTCCTCGGCCAGGTCGGACTCCTCGCGGAAGACGAGCCAGCCGACGCCCGGGTAGACGAGGCCGAACTTGTGCCCGGAGACGTTGATCGAGCGCACCTGCTCGAGCCGGAAGTCCCACTTCGAGTCGGGGTAGAGGAAGGGCCAGACGAAGCCGCCGCTGGCCGCGTCGACGTGCAGCGGCACGTCGAGTTCGCGCTCGCTCTTGAGCCGGAGCAGGAGCTCGTTGATGCCGGGGATGTCGTCGGCGTGGCCGGTGAAGGTGGTGCCGAGCACGGCGGCGACGCCGATCGTGTTCTCGTCGATCAACGGCTCCACGTCCTCGGGCCCGATCGTGTACTTGCCCTCCTGCAGCGGCACGATCCGCGGCTCGACGTCGAAGTAGCGGCAGAACTTTTCCCAGACCACGTGCACGTCGCCGCCGAAGACGAGGTTCGGCTTATCGACCGGCTGCGAGGCGGCTTCGCGGCGCTCTTTCCACTTCCACTTCAGCGAGAGGGCACCGAGCATGATCGCCTCCGAGGAGCCCTGGGTGCGGGCGCCGGTGGTCTCGCCGGGGGCGTTGTAGAGGTCGGCCAGCATGCGGATGCAGCGCTGCTCGATCTCGGCCGAGATCGGGTACTCGGCGTGGTCGATGAAGTTGCGGTACAGGTTCTCGGCGATGATCCGCTGCGCCTCCGGCTCCATCCAGGTGGTGACGAAGGTCGCCAGGTTGCGCTGCGGGTCACCCTCCACCGCCAGTTCCTCGTCGACCAGCCGCATCGCGTCGAGCGCCGGCATCCCGCTCGCGGGGAAATCGCTGGCGGGCGCGTCCTCGGTCAGGAAGCGGTTGCCGTAGAGCATGGCTGGGTCGGCGTCACCAGGTGGCTTTCTCATGCGCCTTCCATTCTCCCTCTGAACACGGTTCTCCTGCGCTGAGGCGGCCGTCTTATTCTTCGATCACGGGGCCGCCGCCCTTGCCACCGCCACCGCCGCCTCCCCCGCCGGCGCCACCCTGCCCCCCGCCTTCATCCGGGCCTTCGATCACCGGCGCCGGTTCGGGCGGTAGTTCCTGGGTTTCAGGCCCTTCCGTCTCCACCGGCTGCTCCGAGGCGTCGGGGGACCGCGGTGGGTGGAAGCTCATCGCGGGAATCGGCTCCCGGGCCAACCCGGTGACCCGGATGCGGGACGGGTGCTCCTCACCACCCCAGATCGCCCTTCCCACCAGGAAGCAGCCGGCGAAAGCGAGGAGGCAGCCGGCCAGGACGATCAGCTTCACGGGCACTCCCTCGGGTTCCCCCTCAGATCGAGACAGTATTCGCGCTCCGTGCGCCGCCGGTCCGGCAGGATCGTGAAGGTCATCCCACGGCCGATGAAGCTCGGCTTGGTGACGCGCACGTCGATCTTGGAGCCCGCCCGGACGCGGAAGTCCCTCGCCAGGACCAGTTTGCGGGAGTTGCGTTTGACGCCCAGGCTCGGCATCGGGACCGAGCACTCGCCAAGGCAGCGGACCCTGATGTGCGACCGCTTGACCACGTCGCGGACGAACAGCGTCTTGACCAGCGAGTGGGAGCCGCCGGGAAGCCTGACCGAGACCATGTCGACGCTCGCCCTCAGCGCTTCCGGCGGCGCCACGAGGAGATCGCAGTTCTCGTCGATCCGGTTGCCGGGGATCTCGGGCAGGAAGGGGCGGACCATCGCGCTGGCGTCGTTGCAGTCCTCGCCGACCGGCGGGGCGAAGAAGCCGTCGCCGTCGCGGTCGAAGGCCTTGATCCCGTCGCAGTTCTCGTCGACGTCGTTGTTCGGGCCCTCCGGGAGGCCGGGGTGGACGTTGGCGTTGGTGTCGTTGCAGTCACGGTCGCGGTCGACGCCGTCGTTGTCGAGGTCCGTGTCTTCGTCGAACTCGACCTGGACTTCGAGCGGGCCGTTGCGGGCGGCGATCGTCGAGAAGCCCGGGTCGTAGTAGCCCCCCACCTGGAGCAGGTAGTCGCCCGGCGTCACCTCTATCGGAGTCCCCACCGGCTGGCTCGTCGGCAGCCGCGAGGCGCCGGTCTGGCCGGCGACCGCGTCGTCATTGCAGTCGAGCGGCACGCTCGAGTCCCCCCGGTAGAGGGCGATCACGGTGTCGAAGCCGGCCGCCGAGAAGGCCGCGGTGCCGACGGCCGGCACCGTGTAGCGGAACCACACCGTCTTGTCGTAGGGGCTGAGCCCGCAGGCGGTGGCCTCCCCCGGCTCGACCGTCGCGCCGGTGTTGGTCGAGACCACGGGCGCCCCCGCGGTTATCTGTTTCGCGCTCGCCCGATCGTCGTTCGCCGGAGTCCCGGAGACGCGCAGCGTCACGTTGCCGGTAAGCGTTTTGCCACACGCCTCCGGCGGCGTGCAGGCACCCACCTGGACCGTGTAGGTCTGGCCGGCGACGGTATCGATCAAGACCTCCGAGGCCAGCCGCGGGGCGAGGTTTTCCCGCGAGGGGTCACGGGGCTGGATGTCGTCGTTGCAGGCGATCACCGCTTTGCCGTCGGCTTTGTAAACGGCGAGGACGGTGTCGAAGTTCGACCCGAGCGAGGAAACGGTGACCGGGCCGCCGTTGCCCGTGAACGACCACCACATGGTCGCGTTCATCTGGATCCCGTCCTCGCCCACTTCGCCGTTTTTGCCGCAGCCGAGGCCTTCGGAGTCGTTTGGGGTCAGCTTCTCCCCCGGCTCGATCCCGGCGCCGCTGTCGCTGCGCGTGTCCGCGCTCCCAAGCTGCAGTACGAGCCGGTCGCTGAAGTTGTCGTTTAGAGGCGCGGCCCAACTCGCCGGAGCGCCGGTGAGAGCCACCGTGAGCGCAACGACGAAGCTTGCACCGATACCCCTACCAATGCCCATTCACAGCCATTTTAACTGTGCGCTTAAGCGCGACTGTTTGTTTTTCATTCACTCGCGCGCTCACCGCGACCGAGGGCGTATCCCTTGGCCGCGAGCCCGCGTTCGACCTCACGCAGATGGGCCATCGCCGCACGGACGTCGGCCAGCCGGGCGTCCAGCCTCTCCTGGCTGCCATCGGGGTCGAGCGTCGCGGCGCGGAGCTTTTCGTAGGCCCGCGCCACCGCTTCCATGGCGGCGGCGATGCTTCGGTTCGACGAGGCGCCTGCGGGACCGGTGGAGAGATCGCCCACCCTCGCGGCGGCGAGGGTGAAGGCCGCGGCCAGCTCACTTACCTGCTTCGCCTGCTCGGTGCGAGTCCCGGCGAGTCCGCCGGCGAGGACGGCCTGCTGCGTCTGGCTGAGATCGCGGAGCGCCCGGCTGAGGCCCTTCGCGTAGCGCGGCGAAAGCTCGCCGCGCTCGCCCTGCGCGGCGAACACCCCACCGGCGATCAGGCCGGCCACGCCGGCCGTGCCCAGCGCCGCCAGCGCGATCCAGCGCCCGTGGACACCCCGTTCGGCGACGAGCAGCAACGGGATCGCCCCGAGGAAGACGACCGCGAGGCCGGCGATGACGATCGAGACCCAGGCGGGGGCGTGCAGCGAGACGCAGAAGGCGACCGCGGCGCCGCAGACCGCGGCGAGCGCCCCGCAGAGCTCCCTCTGGAACCTCAGGTCTCCGCGGCCGGTCCCGTCGCCGCTGCCTCTCGCTGCCTCCACGCGGCAGAAGCATGACGTGATCTCTGCGCGCCCGCCTGGAACGCGCCCGAAAGGAGGCGGACCGCACGCGCTATCCTGTTTGAAGACTAACTACAGAAAGTGGACTTAGAGATGGCCTATCTCCTGATTCCCCTCGACGATGCGATCGTCTTCCCCACCGTCACCGCCACCCTGCCGATCGACGTCGGCGAGGAGGAGCGCGTCTTCCTGCTGCCGCGCAGCGACGGCGAGTTCGCCCGCGTCGGCGTCGTCGCCGAGGTGGTCGAGCGCGGCCACTCGCGCCGCGGCGCCCCGGTGGCGACCGTGCTCGGCCTGCACCGGGGGCTGGCCGGCGTCGCCGTCGCCGGCGAGGACGGCGACTCGCTGCGCATCGACGTGCAGGAGTTCCACGACGGCCACCCCGACGACGAGCAGACGCGGGAGCTGGCACGCGAATATCGCGCCGTGGTCGAGGAGATCCTCGAGTTGCGCGGCGACGACGGCCGCATCTCGGCCTTCCTGCGCTCGGTCGAGGAGCCGGGCGCGCTGGCCGACACCGCCGGGCTCAGCCCCGAATTCAGCGCCGAGCAGAAGCTGCGCCTGCTCGACGTCCTCGACGTCACCGAGCGCCTGCGGGTCGCGGTCGAGCTGCAGCGCGAGCGGCTGGCGGAGCTGCAGGTGCGCAGCAAGATCCGCGACGACGTCGAGTCGGGCGCCCAGCAGCAGCAGCGCGAGTACTTCCTGCGCAAACAGATGGAGTCGATCCGCAAGGAGCTGGGCGAGGACGAGGGCGACCTGATCGGGGAGTACGAGCGCAAGATCGCCGAGGCCGGGATGCCGGAGGCGGTTGCCGAGCAGGCCGAGAAGGAGCTGCGCCGGCTCGAGCGCCAGGGCGAGCAGTCGCCCGAGTCCTCGATGATCCGCTCCTACCTCGACTGGCTGATCGCGGTCCCGTGGGCCAAGCGCTCCGAGGAGCGGCTCGACCCCGTCCACACCCGCGAGGTGCTCGACGCCGACCACGCAGGCCTCGAGGACGTGAAGCGCCGGATCACCGAGTTCATCGCCGTCCGCAAGCTGCGCGAGGAGCGCGGCAAGGCGGAGGAGGACAGCCGCGCCAACGGCGCGATCCTGACCCTGGTCGGGCCGCCCGGGACCGGCAAGACCTCGATCGGCGAGTCGGTTGCCCGCGCCCTCGGCCGCGAGTTCGTCCGCATCAGCCTCGGCGGCGTCCACGACGAGGCCGAGGTTCGCGGCCACCGCCGCACCTACATCGGCTCGATGCCGGGCCGGATCGTGCGCGCCCTGCGCGACGCCGGGACGATGAACCCGGTGGTCCTGCTCGACGAGGTCGACAAGGTCGGCGCCGACTGGCGCGGCGACCCCTCGGCGGCGCTGCTGGAGGTGCTCGACCCGGCCCAGAACAACACCTTCCGAGACCACTACCTCGACGTCGAGGTCGACCTCTCCGAGGTCGTCTTCCTCGCCACCGCCAACCTCACCGACACGGTCCCCGGCCCGCTGCTCGACCGCATGGAGATCATCGCCTTCGACGGCTACACGACCACCGAGAAGCTGGCGATCGCCCGCGGCTATCTGCTGCCACGGCAGCTCGCCCGCAACGGGCTGGAGCCGGAGGAGGTCGAGCTGGACGAGGCGACCCTGCGGACGGTCGTGACCGAGTACACCCGCGAGGCCGGCGTGCGCCAGCTCGAGCGCGAGCTCGGCAAGCTGCTGCGCGGGGCGGCGACCCGGATCGCTTCCGGCGAGGCGGAGCGGCCGATCGTGCTCGACGCCGACGCGGTCCACGACTCGCTCGGCCGCCAGCGCTTCTTCCAGGAGTCGGTCGAGCGCACGGCGATCCCCGGCGTCGCCACCGGGCTGGCCGTGACCGGTGCCGGCGGCGACGTCCTCTTCGTCGAGGCGACGGCGATGGAGGGCGACAAGGGCCTGGTCCTGACCGGCCAGCTCGGCGATGTGATGAAGGAGTCGGCGCGGATCGCCCTCTCCTACGTGCGCTCGCACGCGCAGCAGTTGGGCGTCGACCCGGCCCGCTTCGACCGCGAGTTCCACCTCCACGTCCCGGCCGGGGCGATCCCCAAGGACGGCCCCAGCGCCGGCACGGCGATGACCACGGCGCTGGTCTCGCTGCTCACCGGGCGCCCGGTCAAGCACACCGTCGGGATGACCGGCGAGGTGACGCTGCAGGGCCGGGTGCTGCCGATCGGCGGCCTCAAGCAGAAGGTGCTGGCCGCCCACGCCGCGGGGCTGACCGAGGTGGTCCTGCCCGAGCGCAATCGCGGCGACCTTGCCGAGGTCCCGGACGAGGTGGCGCAAGCGATGTCCTTCCACCCGGTGATGAGCATCGAGGAGGTCATCGAGCGGGCCTTGGAGCCGGCCGAGAAGGGCGCCGATGTCGCCGCGATGTCGTAGCTGCACGCCGGTCCCGAGCGAGCTGCGGGCGGCCGCCGGGCTGCTCGAGCGCCGCTGGACGATGGCGACGATCTACGCCTGTTCCAGCGGCGCCGCCCGCTTCAACGAGTTCCGCCAGTCGCTGCCCGGCGTCTCGCCGACGACGCTCTCAGAGCGGCTGGAGCAGCTCGAGGCGGCGGGGATCGTCGAGCGGCGGCTCGTCCCCGGCCGTCCCCCCCACACCGAGTACACGCTGACCGACAGCGGCCAGCGCCTCGCCCAAGCCGTCGCCGCCCTGCTCGAGCATTAGCCGGAGACGCGGTACCTGATGTGGGTCACTTCGGGGGTGTGGACAACGCGCTCCTGCTCGAGGTCGAGGTCGGCGCCGACGTCCTCGAAGAGGCGCTCACCGCCGCCGAGCAGGATCGGGGCGACGTTGAGCTGCATCTCGTCGACCAGCCCCGCCGCCAGATACTGCTGGGCGACGCTGGCACCGCCGCTGAGCTTGACGTCCCGCCCCCCCGCCGCCTCGCGCGCCTGCGCCAGGGCCGACTCGATGCCGTCGGTGACGAAGTGGAAGGTCGTGCCGCCCTCCATCGCGAGCGGCTCGCGCTGGTGGTGGGTGAGGACGAAGACCGGCACGTGGAAGGGCGGGTCGTCACCCCACCAGCCGTTCCACGGCTCCTCGCCCCACGGCCCCGGTCCACCGCCGAACATGTTGCGCCCCATCAGAACGGCGCCGATGCCCTCCATCGCTTCTTCGACGAGTTCGCTGCTGGCGTTGACCTCGCCGCCCTCGCGGCCGTGCGACTCGCGCCAGGCCCGGAGCTTGACCACCCACTCGTGCAGGTCCTCCCCGCCTTCGCCCAGCGGGTGCTCCTCGCTCTGGTTCGGCCCGGCGACGTAGCCGTCGACCGAGATCGAGATCTCGAACTTGAGGCGGGACATCCGCACCGAGGTTAGTGGGGCGCGAGTGTCCGCGCCCGGCCCAGGCGGCGTTTGAGGCGATACTTCCCGCGTGATCGCCAACTGCTCCGTCTACCAGCGTGGCCACCGCCGCGACGGAGACCTGCCCCTCGAGCGCGCCGGCAGCGCCGCGCGCGAGGAGGGCGCCTTCGTCTGGCTCGGCGTCGTCGAGCCCTCGGCCGAGGAGTTCGAGACGATCGCCCGCGAGTTCGACCTGCACGAGCTGGCGGTCGAGGACGCGGTCAAGGCCCACCAGCGGCCCAAGGTCGAGGTCTACGGCGACACCCTGCTCGTCGTCGTCAAAACCGCTCACTACGTCGACCCGGAGGAGGTGATCGAGATCGGCGAGCTGCTGATCTTCGTCAACCCCGCCTTCGTCGTCACCGTTCGCCACGGCGAGGGCGAGCTGAGCGCCGTCCGGGGGAGGATCGAGCGCCGCCCCGATCTCCTCCAGCACGGTCCCGGCATGGTCCTCTACGCGATCCTCGACCACGTCGTCGACGGCTACGAGGTGGCGGCCGAAGGGATCGAGGTCGACGTCCAGGAGGTCGAGCGCCAGGTCTTCTCCGAGGACCGCGGCAACCCGGCCGAGCGCATCTACAAGCTCGAGCGCGAGGTGCTCGACTTCCAGGCGGCGGTGGCGCCGCTGATGGGCTCGGTCGACGAGATCGCCCGCGGCCACTTCGAGGTCGTCCCGGAGGGGCTGCAGGAGTACTACCGCGACGTCCACGACCACCTGCGGCGGGCCGGGGCGCGGATCGCCGGCTTCCGCGAGCTGCTCGGCAACGCGCTGCAGGCCAACCTGACCCAGGTCTCGGTGCGCCAGAACGAAGACATGCGCAAGATCTCCGCCTGGGTGGCGATCCTGGCGGTGCCGACGATGATCGCCGGCATCTACGGCATGAACTTCGAGCACATGCCGGAGCTGGAGTGGCGCTTCAGCTATCCGCTGGTGCTGCTCGTGATCGCCGTCGCCTGCGCCCTGCTCTACCGACGCTTCAAGCGCTCCGGCTGGCTGTAGACGGGCCGACCGGGCCCGTCCTCCTACCGGGCTACCAGGTGATGCGGTTCGAACTGACGCCGTCGACAGTCACCCAGACGGTCCGCCCGGGGAACCCGTAGTAACAGTAGGAGGTCGTGCCGGAGGAGCCCGATCGCTGGTAGGTGTAGAAGCCGCCCTCGTAGCCCCCGCTCGCCCGGCAGACGATGGTGTGCGTGCCGCTGGAGAAGTTCTTGAAGCTGACCGTGAGGAAACGGCAGTAGGAAGAGACGCACCCCGACTGGCCCTGGGCGGAGGCGCCCTTCGCGAGGCTGACGGTGCGCGGCGGTGGAGGTGGCGGCGTCGACTTCGGGTCAGGCGGAGGTGGGACCGGCGTCGGCGTCGGTTCCGGCGGCGGAGGCAGGACAGCCGCGGGCGGCGGCGGAGGCGTGCAGGTGGCGCGCACCCCGGTCAGGTCCTTCAGCTTGTCGAGGATGGACGCGGGCAGCTTCGTCGGCCCCGGCGCGCCCCGCGCCTTCAGGCAGTTGTAGGTCGCGATGTCCGGGATCCAGCGCCGGCGCAGGTCGGGGCCGACCAGCCAGGCGGTCTTCTGTGCCTTCTTGTCCCCACTCCACTGGACGATCTGGCCTATGTACTGGCTTAAGGGATTGGCCGGCTGGTCCTTGATGTGGAGGAAAGCGTCAGGCCAGCTCTTGGCGTCACCCGTCTTCACGACCAGGCGGCGGCTGCCGCCACGGATCCCGTCGCCGTCCCAGTGCGACTCGCTCAGGTACACGGTCAGGTTGGCGCCGCTGCCCTCGACCTTCTCCACGTAGGCGACGTGGCCGAACCTGCTCTTCGCGTTGGTGCCGCTCCCGTCCCACCAGGCGACCGAGCCCACCGCGGGCGTCCCGTTGACGGTCTTGCCGGCGGCTTCGGCGTGCTTCTTCCAGTGGATGGCGTTGCCTTCGCCAGGCTTGAGGAAGTTCGCGGCCCCGTTCCTGTCCAGGCGGTAGGCCACGTAGTTGGTGCAGTTTCCCTTCGGGTTCCTGTACTGGCCCCAGGTGCTGCTGGCGGCCGGATCGAAGCCGGTCTGCTGGAGGCAGGAGTTGTCGCGGACGATCGTGCCACCGGGGCCGGTGCAGGGGAAGGGGCTCGGCACGCTGCTCCAAAGCGGCTCCGCCGCTGCGCTGCCGGGCAGGAGCGCCAGAACCAGGAAAAGGGCGAGACAAAGTCCCAGCGCCCTTACGTTTTCAAGACAGGAGCGCACCTCAAGCAGCGGAAACGATCGTCGGCACACCGTCCACCTTACCCAGGATGGGAAGGGTGTCGAGGCGATCGGCGAGAGTGAAGAGGACGGCGGTGAGCCCGAGCCCGTTCGCAGCCGCGATCAACGGAATACCCACCCCGCCGCTGAGGGCGATGGTGGCAGGGGCGCACCACCGCAGTCCTTTGGAGAGAACGCGCCCCCAGCGCATGTTCTTGTCGTAGCGGTGACAGAGCCTGGTCAGCTCGGCGTCGAGCCACTTGGTGTTCGGTTGCCTGTCGTCGAGGTCCTCGCGGACCAGGTTCTCGCACCGCCCGGCGCACGATCCGCTCGCCGATCGGCGCGGTGCGAAGGTCCAGCGACTCGTCGACCTGGTCCAAGAGGAGGTGGTTGGTCGCGTCGATCAGCGGCTCGACGCCGACGAGAGCGGCGAGCTTGCCAGCGCCGCTGTCGATCAGCTTGAACCCGTACTTCACCCGCCCCCCAAGCTCCTCGATCATGCCGTGGATTCCCTCGACGACGCCAAGGGCGACCAGCAACTGCGACGCCCCGACCGTCAGCAGACCGGTGCCGAACTTCGTTGCCACAGGAGCGGCGCACCCGATCATCTCGTCGATCGCGTCCTGCGCTCGACGCTGAGCTACGAGCGAGCCCGGGGCCGCGCCTTCGATCACCCTCACGCCCTCCCCTTCCGGGAAGGTGTCGTTGGCCTGCGCCAGGAGCTCGCTGATCGGGTCCAGTTCCCGTCTCGAAGGAGCCGCCGCCTCGACCGCCGCCGGTACGGACAGGTAGACCTGCGCCTCTCCCCCTTCGGCCTCCTGCCGCAGCGCGTCGGTGACGTCTCCCGCGACGGCGAAGTCGATCGCCGCGGCGGCCAAGGCCGCCGTTTCCAGCTCCTCGGCCTCAGCGTCTTCGAGATCGCCGCCGTCCGGCCCAAGCCGCTCGCGGAACGCATCGGTCAGGCGACCCGACAACTCGGCGAGCATCTCGAGTCCAGACTCCTCGACCCCATGCCCCCGGTACTCGAGCCCGAGATCGGTTCGGTCGTAGACCTCCCGCACCGCACTGTGAAACTCGTTCCACCGCCCCACCACCTCGGCGTCCATGTCGCGCCTCCTCACGTTCCGGAATTGGCCCCTGGTGCGCCCAATCTATGTGACAGACATCGAGCCGCGACAAACGTCACGGTTCACTTTCAGTAGTCCAGGCGCGCCCGAAAGGCCGCCGCCGACTCGACCGTGGCGCCGCGGCTGCGGACACGTTCGGCAAGATCGCGATCGGAGGTGACGACGACCACCTCGTCTTCGCCGAGCCACCCGTCGAGACGGCGGACGATCTCCCGATCGGCCGCGTCGCGCTCCGGCCGCGGGGCCCAGGCGAGCTCGACCCGCTCGGCCTTGAGCGCCCGTCTCGGCGGCTGCTCGAGGACGACGGTGACCCGCTCCCCGGTGTCGATTGCCCACCCGTCGAGTCGCACGACGAGGCGCTCGATCGCACCGGCGCGGTCCCGCCACCACCCGTCGGGGCGGGAACCGATCACGTTCATCGCGTCGACGACGCGGTGCACGGGTCGATCCGTGCCGTCAGCCGGAACGCCGGCGGCCAGGGGCTGAGGACGTGTTCAGCGCGACCGCTGCGCGAATGAGCGCCTGCAGCGCCTTTTCGTCGATCCCGTCGCCCTCGTGGAGATCGATGGCACGCCGGGTGTTGCCCTCGAGGCTGGCGTTGAAGAGGCCCGAAGGATCCTCCAACGAGGCGCCCTTGGCGAAGGTCATCTTCACGACACTCTTGTACGTCTCGCCGGTGCAGATGATCCCGGCATGCGACCACACCGGAACCCCTCTCCACTTCCATTCCTCGACCACCTCGGGATCGGCCTGTTTGACGAGACTTCGGACCCGGGCGAGCGTCTCGCCTCGCCAATCGCCCAGCTCCGCGATCCTCGCGTCTATGAGCTGAGAGGGAGACGCATCTCCTTTTCCCTCCTCCGAACCGCTCTTCCTCTTCATCTCTCCGCTTTCTTCGAGCGAATCTTTTCCCCTCCTTATACCCTGCGCCCGTGCGGCTCGCGAGGCGCTACACGGACAAATGGGCATTGGCGATCACCCTCTGCTGGGTCGCCGCCCTTGCCATCACCGGCTCGACCGACGCCTTGCTTTTCATGGCGCCCGCGTTGCTGATCGCGATCCCGCTTCTCGGCGGCCACTACGTCGGCGAGGAGCTGATCGTTGAGCTCGCGGCGAGGCAAGCCCGCCCGGCGCGACCGGCCACGACCTCGCTCGCCTCGCCGCTCCCACCTGCACCCGCGAGCTGGCGCCCGCGCGGCACCGGCCTGATCGCCTTCGCGCTGGCGAAGCGCCCGCCGCCAGGGCATCTGCTCGCTCAGAACTAGCGCCTGGCGACGGAGATCGAGCTTCGGCCGCCGCGCGCGCGACCGAAAGGAACCTGTGCGAAAGCACTGGCCGGCGCTTGCCGCCACGACGACGTTGCTCTGCCTGCTCATCACCGCCCCGGCCCAGGGGCACGAAGGCAATCCCGACTTCCGCTCTGAAATCGACTCGGTAAGGCCGAGCGTGCCCGGCGTCAGCTTCGAAGTCCTCAACTACGACGCCGACATGGAGCTGGTCGTCCGCGGGGACCACGAGGTGACGATCTACGGCTACGAAGGCGAGCCATTCGCGCGAATCCTGCGCGACGGCACCGTGCAGAAGAACCAGCGCTCGCCGGCGACCTACCTCAACGTGGACCGCTACGCCGAGGCGCCGGTGCCAAAGAACGCCGACGCGAAGGCGCCGCCCCTTTGGAAGACGGTCGATAGCTCGGGCACCCTGCGCTGGCACGACTACCGGATGCACTACATGGCCACCGGCACCCCGCCGCAGGTGAAAGAGGAGGGCAAGCGGACCAAGGTCTTCGACTACGAAGTCCCGCTGCGGATCGACGGTGAAAAGGGCGCGATCGACGGCACCCTCTTTTGGGTCGGCCCCACCGACACCTCCAAGACGCCTTTCCTGGTCGCGGGCGTGGCGATCGTCGTGCTCGCCGGCGCGGCGGCGCTGATCGCGCGGCGACGTCGGGGCAGCCAGGATCGCGACGAGGACCGTCCGACCAAGGAAGCCTGGTAGTGGCGAACCGCCTCCAGAGGCCAGCACTGGCAGTCGCCGCCCTAGTAGCGGCGGTGACGCTCTTGGCGCCGAGCGCGGCCCTCGGCCACGCGACCCTGGAGGGCACCTCGCCGCCACGCGGGGCGACGGTGAAGCAGCAGCCGAGCGCGGTCGTCTTCCGGTTCAGCGAGCCGGTCGAGGGCAACTTCGGCGCGGTGCGCGTCTACGGCGCAAACGGAGAGCGAGTGGACGAGGGCGACGCCTTCCACCCCGGCGGGGACGGCCCGAAGCTCGGCGTTCACCTGAAGCCCGGCCTAGCCGACGGCAGCTACACCGCGAGCTACCGCGTTGTCTCCGCCGACGGGCACATCGTCTCCAGCGGCTTCGTCTTCTCGATCGGCAGGGCGGGGCAGGCGCCGAAGGAGACGGTTGCCGAGCTGGTCGCGGGAAGCAGCTCGGGCACCGGCGCCGAGATCGGCATGGGGATTGCTCGCGGCGTCCAGTACGCGGCCCTGGCGGTCGCGTTCGGCGCGCTTGCCTTCCTCCTGCTCGCCTGGTGGCCCGCCCGTCGCCTGGTCGGCGACGGAGGCGAGCGCTGGCAGCGCGCCGACTTCGCCTTCGGGCACCGGCTTCGCACCGTCTTGCTTGCCGCGGCCCTCGCGGGCGCGATCAGCGCCGCCGCTGCCGTCGTCTTCGAGGCCGCGCAGGCGGCGGGGACCTCGGCCGGCTCAGCGCTCGACTCCACGATCTTGCGCGAGGAGCTCGGCACCCGCTTCGGCACGGTCTGGGCAGCCGCCGCCCTGGCCTGGGCACTGCTCGGGCTGGGAGTCGTGCCGGCGCTGCGCCGGCCCACGCCCTGGCGCCTCGCCCCGCTCTTCGTCCCGCTCGCCTTCATCGCCTTGGAGCCAGCGCTTTCCGGGCACCCCTCTACGCAGTCGCCGGTGGCGGTGCTTTTCCCGGCCAACGTCCTGCACGTGACGGCGATGGCGGTCTGGGTTGGCGGGCTCGCCTCGCTCGTCCTGGTCCTCCCGGCGGCGACCCGGGAGCTGGAGACGGCCGATCGCAGCCGCCTGATCGCCGCGACCCTGGCTCGCTTCTCGCCGGTCGCGCTGGTCTGCGTGGCGGTGGTCCTGCTGAGTGGCGTCGGTCAGGCATACGCCTATGTCCGTCACCTCGACGACCTGCTCGACACCGCCTATGGCCGAGCGGTCCTCGTCAAGTTCGTCCTCCTGGTCGGGGCGCTGATTCCCCTCGGCGCCTACAACCGGTACCGCTCGGTCCCTCGCCTCGAGCGGATCGCTGCGGGCGGAGAGGCGCCGGGGCGCGCCGGGCTGCTCCTGCGCCGCGCCCTTCGCGGTGAGGTGGCGCTGATCGTCGTCGTCCTCGGCGTCACCGCCGCGCTGGCCGGCTATGCGCCCGCGACGGCGGTGCAGTCGGGGCCGTTCTCAAGCCACATCGCGCTCGGCCCGGCCGAGCTGGAGATCACCGTCGACCCGGCACGGGTCGGCTCCAACCAGGTCCACCTCTACCTGTTCGACGCCACCAGCGGCGCCCAGTTCTCCCCGATCAAGGAGCTGGACGCGAGGGCGACGCTGCCGGAGAAGTCAATCGGGCCGCTGACGCTCGAACCACGGCGCTCCGGCCCCGACCACTACACGGTTCAGGGAGCGCTGCTGGGCGTCGCCGGGGACTGGCAGCTCGAAGTGACCGTGCGCATCTCCGCCTTCGACGAGTACACCGCCGAGGTCGAGGTACCGATCCGATGAGCCGCAAACAACATCAACGAAAGGAAGCAATGAAACTCAAGATCACTCTCGCCCTGGCCGCCGTACTGGTCCTTGCGGTGCCCGCCGGCGCCAGCGCCCACGTCACCCTCCAGCCCGAGGAAGCAACGGCCGGGGACTTCACCGTCCTCGATGTGCGTGTCCCCAACGAGCGCGACGACGCGGCCACGACCAAGGTAGACGTGCAGCTCCCAACGGGCTTCGCCTTCGCCTCCCACCAGGCCGTCCCGGGCTGGTCGGTGGAGGTGAAGATGCGGAAGCTCGCGAAGCCGGTGCAGACCGACGACGGGCCGATCGCCAGCGAGGTCCGCGGGATGACCTGGACCGCCACCAGCGACAAGGCCGGCATCCAGCCGGGTCAGTTCCAGGACTTCCCGATCTCGGTGCAGGTCCCCGGCAAGGCCGGCGACACCCTGACCTTCAAGGCCATACAGACCTATGACAACGGGGAAGTGGTGCGCTGGATCGGCGCTCCTGAGTCCAAAGAGCCGGCGCCGCAGGTCGCTGTCACCGCAGGCAGCGATGGGCACCACGGCACGGCCGCCGATTCCGGCGAGGAATTGGGTGACGACTCCGACGGCGCCACCATGGGCCTGGGGATCGCCGCGCTGGTCCTCGGTGCGCTTGGCCTGCTGGCCGGCGGCGCAGCGCTGCTGCGCTCGCGTAGAACTGCCTAGAGGTCGGGTATAGAGGAGCCAGAAAGAGCTTTCGTGACCGAAGGAGAATCGAGATGGGAAAGCTGATCGCGACCACGCAGGCCACCGTCGACGGTGTCATCGACCCGGTCGGCGAGTGGGTGCAGGCGGACGGAGACCACGGTGACTACTCGTTCGAACGCCAGGCGAGGTCCAGCGGGCTGGTGCTGGGCCGCAAGACCTATGAGGGGCTGGCGGGATACTGGCCGAGCCAGTCGGGCAAGTGGGCGGACATGGTCAACTCGATGCCGAAGTACGTCGGGTCCAACACCCTGTCCGGCGACCTCGAGTGGAACGCGACCCTGCTCGAGGGTGGCCTCGAGGACTCGGTCCCGAAGCTGAAGGACGAGGTCGACGGCGACCTGTTCATGCACGGGAGCGGCGAGTTCGCGTACGCCCTCGCCGAGAGGGGCCTGATCGACGAGTACGAGGTCTACCTGAACCCGATCATCTGGGGCGGGGGAAACGTCCACGTGCTCGGCGACAGGGGGACCGTGCGGATGGAACTCGACGACGTGAAACGGTTCGACTCCGGAGTGGTCCTCCTCACCTACCTCCCGGCGTCGTGACCAGCCGTTTCCGCAGCAGTTACGAGTTGCCGCAATAACCACACCGGGGCGTGCCGACCCGCCGGTCCTCGTGGCAGCTCAAGCAGCTGGCGATCCACGGCTCGCCCGCACCCCTCGCAGTGGGGCTTGTCGCGAAGCGGGAACCCGCAAAAGGGACACTCCCCGCGCCGGACCCGCCTGGCCACGTTTCGCGAGAAAACGTTGCAGGGTGACGAAGGCAACCAACGTCAGCGCTATTCCCACGATCGAGATCGCCAGAGGCCCGACCTCGGCGAACTCGATGTAGTCCGTGGCCATGGCGATGGCGAGGACCGCGGTGGCCCCGATCAAGGCGAGCGCCGCAGGGAGATAGCGGGGGTTTCGAGACCGAAGGCGGATGAGCAGCCGGTAGGCCGCCGCGAGCATCAGGACCAGCAAGGCCAGGCGCAGGAGGAAGACGACCCGGTCGTGATGGGGCCTGGTCCTCGTCTTCATCTTCGACAGCGCGCTCTCGCAGCTCACTCAGGTGTTCCTGTGCCTCCACCGCGCTCGAACGAGTCCTCACCTGGACCGTAACGGCAGCCCCCAGCTCCTTCGATGCCAACGCGAGCTTTGCTCGAGAGGATTCGTACTCTCCACGCAGCTCGGCCGGCGGTTCCCCGGCGTCCAACGCGGTTCGGTAGGCCTCGCGGCGAAGCTCCAACCGGCGAGTGGCCACGCGCGGCTCTCGCCGAGCCCTTTCGACCGAACTAATTGCCTGCCGTGCTTTCTGAATCGCCGAGAAGTCGGCGGGGCCGATGAGCCGCCGGTCCGGCACGTAGGAGGTCGAGTCACCCTTGGCAACCTCGTCGAGCTTGACGTAGCCTCCAAACGGCGCCGATCGCGATGAAGACCGCGAGGACGACGACAAGCACCTTCTCGGCGGTGCTGGTCTCGATCTCCCCATCGCTGCGGCTACCCGCCGGCCGGGAATCGGCTGCGTCTCTCGCTCATCCTGTCTCTCCTTTGTCGCCATCGGACGGGTTTCGTTCTGGGGCGAAGCTCGATTACCAACTCGCAGTCGAGGGCCGCCGCAATGCGCGCCAGGGTGTCGATCCGAGGTGGCCGCGCGCCCCGCTCCAACCGAGCGATCGCAGACTGCGTCGTCCCATAGAGCTCAGCCAGCTCACGCTGAGAGACGCCCCAGGCCTTCCGTCTCTCCACGACCCGCTCCGCGATCAGGCTGAACAGCTCTCGATCGTCGGCGTCCGGCGAACCGCCCGCGGCCTCGTGAAGAGATGCGAGGCGGCCACCCAGTCGGCGAGAAGGCTTGAGTCCACGCTTTGCCATAGCAAGATTGCTATGCATAGCAGGGCTATGTGCGGGCCTGCTCGACCTACTTACCGGTGCGGTCGCGGTGCTTGCACCCCGGCCAGCAACAGGGGCGGCGTTGGCCTTCCTCCAGCTCCTCCTGGGTACGGCGGATACGGCGCTCCCGAGTGGCCTGCTGCTTGGCATCCTCGACCCAGCAGATGAACTCGTTGCGGGCCAGAGGCGTGATGTCCTTCCAGGCATCGAGTGCCGTCGCACTGGCGATCAGCGCCTGACGCAAATCCCGGGGCAATTCATGGACCACCCCACCGGGCACTCTCTGGCCGCTCACAGACCGATAGTAATGAGCGACAGGCGGCGGTATCGGGCCCCGGCAGGGCCGCTCCAGAAGGCAGCGAGACCAGGCGGTCCTAGGGATCGTAGCCTCCGCATCCGCCGTTTCTGCGCCTGTCTCTGGCTAGCCACCGAGGGCCGAAACCCCAGGGGCCGCCTATGTCCTCCAGGCCCATTGCATGAGCGGATCGACTTAGCCTTCTCGCGCCGCCAGCTGAGCCGAAACGCGCAGATCCTCCAGCACGCGGTCCCTGACCGCTGCGATCAACCTCATCGCGACCCGACATTCCTCCTCATCGACCGCCTGCACGGATGGACGACAGCTGTCCGCGAACATCTCGATCAGCACTGCCGCGGCATCCTCTCCGGGGAATGCATCCCTCGGCAGGCCCTCAAGCAACGATACATAGGCCCCGCCGAGGGAGAACGCGGTGTGCAGGAGCTCTTCTACGAACGCCTGCGCTAGCTCATCGCCTCCCTGCCGCTCCCTGGACTCCACCTCCACCCAAGTCCCGGCAGACAGGACTCTCTCCCCCTTGCAGCCTAGATCCGATCGCCGGAATCGGGAAGGAGATCCTCGGCGTCAGCTCCCTCCCCCCTTAAATCCGCGGCAACGGCTTCGAACTGCTCCAGTGCGGCCGTCAGGTTCTCGACGATCTCTTCGGCAATGACCTCTGGCGAGGGGAGGTCGGCGGCGTCTTCGAGTGACTCATCCTTGACCCCAGCCCAAACGTCGAGGTTGAAACCCGGCCGGTTTGCCAGCTCCGCGTAGGTCCAGCGTTTGAACCTCTCGGTGTCCCGTCGCGCGTCCCGAGCACCTGCCTCGTAGGCAGCGACGAAGTCATCGAGCTCCGAGCGCTTGAGGGTCTTGGTCTTCAAGGTGAAGTGCATGTTCGTCCTGAAGTCGTAGACCCAGGTCTCCGTCGTCGCAGGGCCCGACGACGCAGCTTTGCGCTCGAAGAAGAGCACGTTCGCCTTGACACCCTGGGCATAGAAGATCCCGGTTGGGAGACGCAGCATCGTGTGGACGTCGCACTCCTCAAAAAGCCGACGGCGAATCTTCTCGCCCGCCCCGCCCTCGAACAGCACGTTGTCCGGGACGACGACGGCGGCCTCGCCCCCGATCTTCAGCATCGATCTGATGTGCTGGATGAAGTTGAGCTGCTTGTTCGAAGTGGTTGCCCAGAAGTCTTGGCGCTGAATCTGAATGTCGGCCTTCTGGGTCTTCCCGTCCTCAGCAACCATCGTCACCGATGACTTGCGGCCGAACGGGGGGTTCGTCAAGACAAGGTCCACCTTTGCCTTCGGCTCTTCGATCAACGCATCCTGAACATGGACGGGCGGATCTGCCTCTGGGTCCGTGGATCCGATGTTGTGGAGGAAGAGGTTCATGGCGCACAGACGGGCAGTGTTGTCGACGATCTCCGTGCCCGACAGCGCTTCGTCGCGGAGGAACTTCTTCTCATCACGGTCGAGATCGTGGTTGGCGGCGATGTAGTCGTGGGCGGCGAGAAGAAATCCGCCCGTCCCGCAACAAGGGTCCGCAATAGCCTGCCCCGGACGAGGCCTCATGACATCCACCATCGCCCTGATCAGGGGTCGCGGCGTGAAGTACTGGCCCGCCCCGGACTTGGTGTCCGCTGCGTTCTTCTCCAAGAGACCCTCGTAAGCATCGCCCTTCACGTCAGCATCGATGCCGGTCCATTGCTCAGGCTCGATCAGGTCGACGATCAAGCGGCGAAGCTTGGCGGGATCCTGAATCCGATTCTGAGCCTTCCGAAAGATCAGTCCCAAGGTGCCTGACTCGCTTCCAAGCGAACTCAGCAGGAACATGTAATGGGCCTCCAGCTCGGGGCCATCCTTCTCCAGCAGGGAGGGCCAGTCGTAACCCGCGGGAATTCGCGGCGGCTGATTGAACGGCGGCTGAGTCCGCTCGTGGGCCATCTTGAGGAACAGCAAAAACGTCAGCTGCTCCACATAGTCCCCGTACGAGAGTCCGTCGTCCCTGAGGAGGTTGCAGAAGCTCCACAGCTTGTCGACTAGCCGACTTGAATCGCCGCCCAGCCCAATCACTCGCGACGGTCCCCTGCAGTCTCTGAAGTGACACTATTCTCGCGAGTACGGCCAAACTCCCCACGAAACGGTCCGCCGAAAGCGGTCCTCAGCAAAATCGCCTTACTCAACTGCTCGCCACGGCTCTGAGCCGACCGCAGCGCCTCCAATCCGGCGCTGACTTCGCCCAGGCTCTCTTCCGCCCATTCGGCAACCGCGTCTTGCTGACCGACCGGAGGCACAGCGATGCGGTAGTCCATCATTCGCGGAACCTCGATACTTGCCACCGTGGTCCCCTGCTTACTACACGTGCGTCGAATCTGATCGGCGTGGCCGCGTAGAGCGTAGAGGAGCCAGCGAGGGTTTAGGCCTGGTCGAGGCGTTAGTACACGCATGTCCTGATTTGCGGCAGCCGAAAAAGGGACCAGCGCAATTGGAAGACTGTGCTCGAGAATTCCGGACCTGACAACGATTGCGATGCTGTTCGCTTCGAATTTCCTGGCGGCACTTCCTTGGATGGCGGCCTCAGTTATTTTGTCCTCGGTTCTCGTTAAGACATGCTCCTTTATGTCCTTCGGAGACACCCAAGGAACTGTTCCTTCGTTCCAATAGTCCGGGTTTCGCTTGGAAGGGGTTCCTCCACCCACCCAGGTGCCCAAGTCTCGAAGCGGCTCCTGCGTCCAGTCCGCGGACCTATCTGCCGAATTGCCGCTCGCGGTCACGCCGGCAGCCGTGAATTGAGTTCATCTAACACTGAGTGGAGGTTCCGACCAAAAGATCGACCCGCCCCAAGGAGTCCTCCCTGCTGAGCGAACGGCTCGTAGTCAAAGTCTTCCGGCTCGATCGTCAATGATTGGGCGATGTGATCGCGGACCATCATCAGCCAGCCGAGTTGCTCGGGACTGAATTCTCGACCGCCGCCCTGCTGCTCGGCCAGCCAGACATCGAAACGGAGCTTCACCAAGTCAGCGTATGGGATCAGCTCGTCGTCCTCGTGGACGGCGAAGCGCACGAGGGAGACGATGTCGGCGAGGGTCCTGCCACCATCGCCCCGGACGCGGCCGCCGGCGACCTTCTTGTATGCCTCCCACAGGCGCTGGCGCCTCAAATTCAATGGTGGCCCCTCGATCGCGTGGGCCAAAGCTTTGATGTCGTCGAGAGACGGGCGTCGCTTAACCGGCTGCTCGAAGTAGGCGCGGAGAGCCACGTATTCGTCGTGATGGTCCTTGATCCAATCCTCGAACGCTTGAACCAGCGCCTCGGCCGCTCCGGCGTCAGCGAAACCGGAGGCAAGCAACTCGTCCTGGCTGGCGATATCGATGACCTGAGCTGCTTGGGACTGAAGGCTGAGGATCTTCTCGCGAACCTGGTTGTCAAGTAGGGGCTCCACCGCCTGCTCGACGAGCCGTTGCTTCGCCGCGGCCTGCTGTTCGTCGGCCTGGTCTTGGTCAGCCGCTTCAATCAGCCGTTGGGCAATCTCTCGAAGGCCAATGGCTGCGACCTCAGCCACCTCTTGCTCCTCCTCGGGAGTCAGCTTGTCTCGAAGCCGCGCCAACCTCGCCGCAACCGTCGTGAGCAGCTCGTCCGTCGCAATTCCTTGGCCAATGTCCTGGAGCAGGGCTTTGAGCGGAACGGTCGGCTTCTTATCGAGTGGCTTGGTCTCGGCCCAAGCCCGATCCTCGTCGGTGAGGCCGACGCAATCGACGATCACGAAATGGTCCTTGACAGCCCCTTCCTCGCGCGCCCCCGGGGTCACGGCCCAGAACTCGTTGGGCTCGATCCGCCGTACACCACGGCCCTTCATCTGCTCCCAGAGCGCCCGGCTTTTGACCATGCGGAGGACGAGCAGGCACTCGATCGGCTTGATGTCGGTACCGGTCGAAATCTGGTCGACGGAAACGGCAATCCGGAACTTTGGATCGGTGCGGAAATCCTGGATGTGCTGCTGGCTCGGTCCCTCCGTCTTGTAGGTGATCTTCCGCGCAAAGTCGGAGCCCCGGCCGAACTCCTCTCGGATGATTCGCAGCACGTCCTCGGCGTGGCTGTCGTGCTTGCAAAAGACGACCGTCTTTGGGATCTCCTTGCGCCCGGGGAAGATCTCGGTACAGACCCGGTCACGGAAAGTCCGGACGACCGTCCGAATCTGATCTTCAGCGACAACGGCGCGGTCTAGCTTCGAGGCATCGTAGGTCAGCTCGTCTTCGAGTTCCTGGTATGCCTGGTCGCGCGTCAACCGATCCCGGACGCGCACCCACTCCCCTTTCTCGACGGTCGAGCCACCGCGGGAAATCTCGGTCTCGATCCGGTAGACGGTGTAGTCGACGTTGACGCCGTCTATTACGGACTGCTCATGGGTATAGGGGGCGGCAACGTTCCCCTGGAAATAGCCATAGGTGAACTTGGAGGGGGTCGCGGTGAGACCGACGAGAAAGGCATCGAAATAGTCGAGCACCTGCCCCCATCGCCCATAAATAGAGCGATGACACTCGTCGGCGAAGACGAAGTCGAAGGTCTCGATCGGCAGCTTCGGCTGATAGCTGACTGGGAGTCGCTCCGAATCATCCACCGTCGCGGCAACCTCAAAGGTCGACTCGGCCTCCAGGTCAGGATCCAACTTCGCCTCGCCGCAGAGCATCGAGTAAAGTCGCTGGATCGTCGTAATGACCACATTGGCCGCGGGATCGATGTGGTTTGAGCGCAGCAATTGGACGTTGTAGAGCTCGCCGAGCTTGCGCCCGTCGTCCGGAGTCTGGTAGTTGCGGAACTCCCTTAGCGCCTGTTCGCCGAGGTTGATCCGGTCGACCATGAAAAGGATGCGGTCCGCGCCGCCGTAGCGGAGAAGGCGATAAGCCTCGGCTCGGCTGATGGTGGTCTTTCCCGCTCCCATGGTCTGGGGCACCAACGTTCGCAATCGGTTGCGGCCGAACGACCCCTCGAGGTTCTCGATGGCCTCGACCTGATTTGCCCATAGGCCTTCGGGGTTCAAAGCGGGCATGGCTCGCAACCTCCGACGGAGGCTCGCACCCGATTTCGCCATATCGATCAGGGTCTCCGGCTTGTGAAAGGCGAAGACCTCGCGCGGAGCGTAGCCGGGATCCAACCGGTTGGCGAAGTACGTCTCTTTGCCGGTGCTCATGTAGTGGAAGGGAAGCGGCAGTCGCCAGAAAGGCAGGCCTTTCTGCCTAGCGGCCGAAGCGAAGCCGTCGGCGTATCGGTCAGACTGCGACTCCACGCCCAGAAGGGGCGTGCCGTCTCGCTTGGCCTCGAGCGTGCCCAAGACTTTCCGGTCCCCGTAGAGGAGGTAGTCAACCGGTCCCGTCGCAGTTCGGAACTCGCGCACTGCAATGCCCCGCCCCGCCGCGAGATTGACCTCATCCCGGTTCTGAACGACCCACCCCGCTTCGCTAAGCAACCTGTCGATGAGAACCCGCGACCGCTGCTCGGGCGTGAGATTTGGGTCAACCATGAGTCTGAGTTGGGCCGATCCACCGGTATCCGACCCCTGATCAGCGCAATTCTATCTGCGTACCTGAACCTCATGTTGCCCCAGAGGTGGCCCCAGAGGCCATTATTGAGCCCTTTTGTCTGCGGCCCAAACGACGAAGCCCCGCAAATGCGGGGCTTTCGTCCTATAGCGGGGGCGGGATTCGAACCCGCGACCTTCGGGTTATGAGCCCGACGAGCTACCTGGCTGCTCCACCCCGCGGCGGTCTGGTGATCGTAGCAATGGTGGGTGGCTGGGGTGCAGGGGGTGGGGGTTTTGCGCAAGGGACTTCCCGGCTTCTGGCGCTCTAGAGTGCCGGCCGCAATGGCGGAGGGGTCAAACAGGGTCGCGGTGATCGATGTCGGGACCAACTCGGCGCGGCTGCTGGTTGCGGACGTCGCCGGGGGGAAGGTGTCGCCGGTCGAGCGGCGCAGCACCGTGACCAGGCTCGGGCGGGGGGTCGACCTCTCCGGCCGGCTCTCGGCCGAGGCGGTCGAGGACGCCTGCCAGGCGATCGCCGGGTACGTCACGACCTTCCGTGGGCTGGAGGCCGACCTGGTCGAGGCGATCGCGACCAGCGCTGTCCGCGATGCCGAGAACGGAAGCGCCTTCGTCGCCGAGCTGCGCGAGCGGTTCGCGCTCTCGGCGCGTGTCCTCGACGGCGAGGAGGAGGCGCGACTCACCTATCTGGGCGCGACCTCCGAGCGTCCGCCAACCGAGCCGACGCTGGTGATCGATATCGGCGGCGGTTCGACCGAGCTGATCGTCGGCAGCGGCGCCGAGATCTCCTTCCACACCTCGCTGCAGGCCGGCGTCGTTCGCCACACCGAGCGCCATATCGCCTCCGACCCCCCCACCGCCGTCGAGCTGGAATCCCTCGCTGCCGACGTGCGCGGCCTGATCGAGGCGGCAGTCGGCGACGCGACCGAGGCGACGGCCGGGATCGCCGTCGCCGGCACCCCCACCTCGCTGGCCGCGATCGAGATGGAGCTCGAGCCTTACGACCCGGCCCGTGTCCACGGCCACGTCCTCTCGCTGCCGGCGATCCAGCGGATGCTCTCGCGGCTCGCCTCGGCCTCGCTGGCCCAGCGGGTCGAGATCCCCGGCATGCACCCCGACCGGGCCCCGACGATCGTCGCAGGGGTCGTCATCCTGGTCGAGGTGATGCGGGCCTTCGGCCTCGAGCGGATCGAGGTGTCTGAGCACGACATCCTCTACGGCACCGCCATCGCCGCCTCCAGCCGCGCCTGACGCCTGAATATCCTCGAAGGACTTCGCGGTACCCGGTGTACAGGCGAGTACCGAGCAGCAGGACGGTTGGGTAAGGCCTGGCGCCGAACCCCAAGAACTTGGTAGGTTCTAACTACCCGATTATTAGTAGTGAGATTGGCGCCGACTAGACGCAGCGGATAGTCGCCCACATAATCGGCTCACCGGGAAAGTTGTGGATCGTTCGCAGCTTCGGCCCGGATACAGGGCTTAGGCGATTGCCGCATCATGGCGCCTCCCGCCGTCTGAGCCCATCGAATACACGCGGTCCCTGAAGACGTACCCCTGCCCGTCCTGAGGGACCACCTTGAATCGGCCGCCAGAGATGGCGGCCGATTCTCGTTTGGGCCCGCCCTCGAACAGCCAGGTCACTTTGTACTGTTTGGCTAGCCGGCCAGAAGCCGCTTGCTAAGCCAGATTCGATTTGCGCGGGTAAGCGACCTCGGGATCGGTGAGCACGTTGACGAGGGTCGGCCGGCCCGACTCGAAGGCCCGCTCCAGGGCCGGTCTCAACTCAGCCGGATCGCGCACCAGCACCCCGTCGCACCCCAGCGATTCGACCAGCTGGTCGTAGCGGGTCTCCGGCTGTAGCTCGGCGGCAACGGAGTAGCCGTAGAGGAATTTCATCGGGTGGTGCTCCAGCGCCCAGATCCCGTTGTTGCCCATCACCCCGACCACGCCGAGGCCGTGACGCGCCATCGTGTCGAACTCCATCCCGGCGAAGCCGAAGGCCCCGTCGCCGAGCAAGAGGCAGACCTGCCGCTCCGGATGAGCCACCTTGGCGCCGATCGCCTGGCCGGGCCCGGCGCCGAGACAACCGAACGGCCCCGGGTCCATCCAGCAGCCGGGCTCGTAGGTGTCGATGAAGCGGCCGGCGTAGGAGACGAAGTCGCCGCCGTCGCCGACGACGATCGCATCGCGGTCGAGCACCTCCCCAAGCTCGCGGTAGACGCGGACCGGGTGCAGGGGCGCGCGGGGGTCGTCCAGCTCCTCCCGCTCCGCCGCCCGCTTCTCGGCCTCGACCGCGCGCAGCTCCTCCAGCCAGCGCCCGCTGCGCGGCTCGCCACCCCCGGCGCTCTCGCGAAGCGCCGCCAGGCTGGCCCGCACGTCGCCGACCAGGTCGACCTCCGGAGCGCGGTTCGCGGTCAGCATGTTGGCCGCGACGTCGAGCCGCACGATCTTCGTCTCCTCGCCGAAGCTGCCGCCGAACCCGAGCCGGAAGTCCATCGGCACGCCGACCACCAGGGCCACGTCCGCCCCCTTCAGCGCCGTGCCGCGAGCGCGGCTGAAGGCGAGCTCGTGATCGGCGGGCAAGCAACCACGGCCGAGGCCGTTGAGGAAGGTCGGGATGCCGAGCGCCTCCGCCAGCGCCCGCAGCTCCCCCTCGCCATGCCCCCAGTAGAGCCCGGTCCCGGCCATGATCGCCGGCCGCTCCGCCGCCGCCAGCAACTTCGCCGCCTCCTCTACGCCCGCGGCGGGCTCGGGCGCCGGCGCCTGCGGCCGGGCGGGGAAGTCCACCTCGGCCTCGGTGAAGACGACGTCCAGTGGGTAGTCGACGAAGGTCGGTCCGCTCGGCGCCTCCAGCGCGAGGTCCAGCGCCGCCGCGGTCCTCGCCGCGATCCGGCCCGGCTCCTTCACCGTCTCCGCCGACTTGACCAGCGGCGAGACGAACGGAAGGTGGTCGATCTCCTGCAGCGAGCCCGACCCCCAGCGCAGCTCCGGCGCCCGCCCGCCCAGCACGCAGATCGGCGAGTTGTTCGCCTGCGCCCCGGCGATCGCGCTGAGCCCGTTGGTCACTCCCGGCCCGGCCGTGAGCGCCGCCACCCCCAGCCCCCGCGTCGCCTTCGCGATCCCCTCGGCGGCAAAAGCGGCCGTCTGCTCGTGCCGCACGTCGACGAGCCCGATCCCCTCCTCCTTGCACCCGTCGTATATGGAGAACAGATGCCCTCCCGACAGCGTGAAGAGGTGCTCGACTCCCCGCGACTTCAAGACCTCCGCAACAATCCGCCCCCCGTGCTCAGCCATGACCTGACCTTATAAGGAGGCGACCCACCAGCGGCGACAAGTGCCCGGGGCGGGACTCGAACCCGCAAGCCCCATACGGGGCAGCGCCTTTTAAGGGCGCCGCTTTTGCCAGTTTCGCCACCCGGGCCAAGCGATGGTATCCCCCTTGTACGCGGGGCTAAAGCCGCAATAAATGTTCGCGTTGCGCAACTCCGCCGCTGTTACGGTGTCCTTAGCTTTAGAAACGCGCCTTCCCTGGAGGAAAGCTTGGAGGCATCAGCCCTATCGCACGCCAGTCGCCGCGGACTCCTCGCCCGCCGCTCGCCCCTGCTGAAGCTGCAGGGGGACGCGAAGCTGATCGCGATGGCGCGCAGCGGCAACCCCGGCGCCTTCGAGGCGATCGTCGACCGCTACCAGGGTCGCCTGCTCGGCTTCTGCCGCCAGATGCTCGGCTCCACCGAGGACGCCGAGGACGTCCTGCAGGAGGTCTTCGTCAACGCCTACAAGGCGATGCTCGCCGACGAGCGCGAGATCAACCTGCGGCCGTGGCTCTACCGGATCGCCCGCAACCGCTGCCTCAACCACCTGCGCAAGCCGACCGCCGACGCCCAGGAATCGATGGACATGGTCCCCGAGGTCGACGCCGCCTCCACCGCCGAGAAGGTCCATAACCGCGAGGAGTTCCGCCAGCTCCTCAGCGACGTCAAGAAGCTTCCGGAGACGCAGCGCTCCGCGCTGCTGCTGCGCGAGATGGACGCCCTCTCCTACGAGGAGATCGCGGCGGCGATGGACACCACGGTGCCGTCGGTCAAGTCGCTGCTGGTGCGGGCGCGGATCTCCTTGGCCGAGGCCAGCCAGGCCCGGCTGCTGACCTGCGGCGAGGTCCGCATCGAGCTCTCCGAAGCCGCCGAGGGCCTGCGCAAGGTCTCCGGCCCGGTTCGCCGCCACGTACGCGAGTGCGACGAGTGCGCCGACTTCCGCTCCCAGGTCCGCTCCAACGAGAAGGTCCTCGCCGCGCTCGCCCCCGCCGGGGCGCTGGTCGCGCTCAAGGGCTTCATCGTCTCCAAGCTCGGGCTCGGCGGCGGCAGCGCCGGGACCGCTGGCGCCGGCGCCGCGGGCGCTGGCGCGGCTGGCGCTGGCGCCGGTGCGGCCGGTGCGGTTGGCGGTGTTGGCGCAGCGATCACCGGTGGCGGTGCCGCCGGTGGCCTCGGCGCGATCGGCGGCGCGATCGGCACCAAGGCGGTCGCCGGCGTCGTCACCGCGGCGGTGCTGACCGCCGGCGCGGTCAAGGTCGAGCAGGAGGCCGGCACCCCGGTCGACTCCTCGGCGAAGATCTCCGCCCAGGCCCCCACCGGGCCCGCGCTCGCCCCGGCACAGGTGAGCGAGCCGAAGGTCGTCTTCCACCAGCCCGAGTCCACCGTGCCGGCCGACCCGCCCGCGGTCGAGCCGCTCCCGGCCGCGAGCGAGACCGAGAAGGCCGCTCCCACCCCCAGCGTCGAGGAAGCGACCGGCCAGTCGACGACCGGCGAAGAGACCATCAGCACCGGCGATCCTGCGGTCGAAGCCGTGACCGGTGCGACTCCCCAGACCGGCGGCACGGCCGGCGCCCACAGCGGCGGCGGCACCGTCGTCGTCACCGTCGGCGGCTCGCCCACGAGCAGCGCTCCGCCCGTCTCGCCGCCGCCCTCCGCCTCGCCGCCGAGCGAACCGGCGCCTGCCCCCGCCCCGCCCCCCGCGGAAACGCCGCCGCCGGAAAGCGCCGACCCGGGCGGGAGCGAAGTGCCTCCCCCCTCCTCCGAACCCGCCGCTCCTTAAGCAGCGGCCGCGCCCCGGGGCGTTGCTACCCGAGGCCGATGACTTTGAGCCGCCGCATCAAGCAGGTGCCGGCGAACTGCCGCGTCTCCTCGAGCGAGTACCCGAACAGCTCGAAGTCCTCCTCTTCCGCCCAGGGCGGTGAGAGCACGCCGTCGGCAACCGGCAGCGCCTCCTCCAGGGTGCGCTGGATCGCCTGCTTGTAGCGATCGTCCTCGCGCGCCTTCTCACGCAGGAAGACCGAGCCGAAGGCGACGTGACGGTGCTCGTCGCGAGCGACGTTGCCGAAGCCCTCGACGAAGGTCGGCAACGTCCCTTCGCGTTCGTTGAAGTCCATGATGAAGTGCTGCCCGGTCAGGGCCAGCATCCCCTCGATCACCATGTGGTAGAGCGTCACCGCCTCGACCAAGGCCTCGCCGTCCTCCGGCTCGGCCGAGAGCCGGTCGGTCCTCTTCTTCAGCATCTGGTCGAAGAGGACGCCGAACTTGTCGTTGAGGTGGGCCGAGGTCTCCTCGAGCATCTCGCTCAGCCCGTCGGACTCGAGCACCCCGACCTCGCGGTAGAAGCGCTCGAAGAAGCGCACGTGGCGGGCCTCGTCGGCGATCTGCGTGCAGAGGAAGATTTTCTGGTCCTCGGTCGACGCCGCGCGCATGATCGGCCCCAGCTCCTCGGCGACTTTCTGCTCGCCGATGAAGAAGGAGGAGAGCCCGTACATGCGCTGGAAGCGCTCCTCGGGACTGATCCGCTCATGCCAGTCTTCGCGGTCGCGGCTGAAGTCGAGCTCCTGCGTCTGCCACTGCTGGCGCTCCCAGAGCAGGTACAGCTCCTCGTAGGTCAGCAGCTTGACGTCGGCGGTGCGGTCGGCCGCCTCCATCAGGGCCGGGTCGGCGGTCTCCTGGTAGTCGGCTCGCTCGGTCCTGGACTGGGTCCCGGTCGCCTCTTTGGCCTCCATCTCAGCTCTCCTCCGGTCGGCTGCAGCGGTCCGGGCGAGGTTAGCAGCGACCTGGCCAGCCAGCCAGTTCTTTTAGGCGCTGTGCGTCTCGCCCGGCCTCAGCACCACGACCTGCGACGAGGTCTGGGCCTCGACGTCGGCCTTGAACGCCTCCGCGTCGGTCTCGATCGGGGGAAAGGTGTCGTAGTGCATCGGCACGACGGTCCCGGCGCCGACGAACTCGGCCGCGACGACCGCGTCGTGGCGGTCCATCGTGTAGTGGCCGCCGATCGGCAGCAGGGCGATGTCAATCGGGTTGCGCTCGGCGATCAGCTTCATGTCACCGAACAGGCAGGTGTCGCCGGCGTGGTAGACGGTCTTGCCGCCGATGTCGATCAGCATGCCGGTCGCGGTCCCGATCGCGATCCCGTGCTCGGCGCTGAAGGGGGCCTCTTCGGAGCCCGGGATCGTGCTCGTGTGCCAGGCCGGGACCAGCTTGATCCAGCCCCAATCGAACTCGACCGTGCCGCCGAGGTTGGGGTCGCTGACCGCCTCCACCCCCTGGCCCTTGAGCCATTCCGCCAGCTCGACGATCGCGACGCAGTGGGCGCCGGTGCGCTTGGCGACGCCGACCGCGTCGGCGATGTGGTCGGCGTGGCCGTGGGTGATCGCGACATGGGTCGGCTCGACTTCGTCGGCGGTGTGGACCGCCGCCGGGTTGTTCGGCTTCAGGAACGGGTCGATCAGCAGGGTCGTCCCGCCCTCGCTCAGCTCGAAGCACGACTGGCCGTGGAACTTGATCTCCATCTCAGCGCTCTCCCTTCGGGTCGTCGCCCCGCTCGCCGGGGCCGTTCATCTCTTCCTGCAGTGCCCAGCCGACGGCGACGCCAACCATCATCCCCATCCGCGCCTCCTCGGCGAGCAGGGCGCGGACGGCGGCGATCCGCTCGTCCGGGTCGGGGACGGTAGCCGCCTTCAGCGCCTCCGCCTCGTGCGGCTCGCCGAACCAGCCGCCCTCGGCCATGGCGCCTACCAGCACCTTTTGCAGCTGCGGCGCAGCGCGGGCGACGACGCGCTCGGCCTCGGCAAACCGCTCCGGGTCGAGCAGCCGCTCGATCGCCGCCTCGAACTCGCTCTCGTCTGGCACCGGGGCAGCTTAGCCCTATGCCTTTTGTCGCCCTGTGGGCGACAAAAGGCAAACGGTCAGTCGGCGGGGCGCAGGGCCGAGGCCGCCAGGCCGGCGAGGGCGCCGACCGCGCCGCCGACGAGGCCGCCGAAGAAATCGGCGCTGGGCACGAACAGTGGCAGCGCCAGCAGGACCGCCGCCGCGACGGCGACGCCGACGACGTCGTACTCCTCGTCGATCGCCCCCCGCGCTTCGGCCCGGCGCAGCGTGAACCAGGCGGCGACCGCGCCCAGCGCCATCCCGTTGCCGCCGGCAATTACCGCGAGGTCGCCGCGGGCATCGGCCACGGCCGCCGCGGCGAGCATCCCCAGCGACCCGCAGGCGAGCAGCAGCACCGCGGTCGGGACACTGCCGAGCCGCCGCTCGATCCCGGTCGCGAAGATCGCCAGGCCAAGCGCGACGACGAACAGGTAGCCGACGTCCCCGTAGGCAAAGGGAGCGGTCAGGTAGCGCCACCAGTCGTCCTCGAGCGGCACCACCAGCCCGCCGAAGCTGACGAGGGCGTCGCCGCTGGCCTCGTAGACCAGCAGCAACAGGGCGGAGCCGAGGATGACGGCGAGCGTCACGTAAGGGCGAAAGGGGCGTGCACCTCCCGTCCTGGGACGGCGGCGCAGGCGCGGCCGGCGGCGGCGCGGGTGCTGCGGCTCGAGGGCGTCTCCCCGGCGCTCCAGCTTCGGCGCCCGCTTGCGCAGGCGGGTGCCGCAGTACGGGCACTCGGTGACATAAGGACTGACCTCGGAGCCGCAGTTCTTGCAGATGACGCTGAGCTCAGTCTCGCTCATGGTCCACCGAGAATAGCCCCCTCGTGCGGGGCGTCGCGGCCCTTGCCGGTGGCATACTGCGGGTACACCCGTCTTCGAGGAGGAAATTACGTGGAGCTGAAGAGTCTGACCGAGCAGAAATCGCTGCTCGCGACCCTGCCACCGGGCAAACGTGCCCGCCTGCACCGGCTGCTGTTCGAGTTCGGTCCCGGGAACGGCACGCTGATGCTGCTGCCGATCGACCAGGGAATCGAGCACGGCCCCCGCGACTTCTTCCCCAACCCCGCCTCCAAGGACCCCGACTACCAGTTCCGGCTCGCCGCCGAGGCCGGGTACTCGGCCCTCGCCTGCCAGATCGGCATGGCGGAGAAGTACTACCCCGACTACGCCGGCCGGGTGCCGCTGATCCTCAAGGTCAACGGCAAGACCGACATCCCCTCCTCGGCCAAGGCCTTCTCCAGCTGCAACGCCAGCGTCGAGGACGCGGTCCGGCTCGGTGCCGACGCGATCGGCTACACCCTCTACGTCGGCTCCCCGCGCCAGGACGAGGACCTCGCCCAGCTGCGCCAGGTGCGCCAGGACTGCGACCGCTTCGGGATGCCGCTGGTGGTCTGGTCCTACCCGCGCGGCGAAGCGGTCGAAGCCAAGGGCGGGCCCAACTCGTTCTACGCGATCGACTACGCGGCGCGGCTGGCGATGGAGATGGGCGCCGACGTCGTCAAGCTCAACATGCCGAAGATCGACTCGAGCAAGGACAAGGACGCCCAGGCCCCGTATAACGAGATGGAAATCGACCAGGCCGAGGCGATCCGCCAGTGCGTCGAGTCGGCCGGGCGCGCCCTTGTCGTCCTCTCCGGCGGCTCCAAGACCGACGACGAGACGGTGCTGAGCCACACCCGCGAGGTGATGGAGGGGGGCGGCTCCGGCGTCATCTTCGGCCGCAACGTCTGGCAGCGCGAGTGGAGCGAAGCGCTGGCGATCATCGAGCAGATCAAGGAGACCCTGCTCGCCAACGTGCGGCGGACTCCCTAGCGACGACCTCGAGGACTTGACCCCCTTATAGGTGGGTCAAGTCCTCAACGAAGTACCGGGGGGAGGATCCGGGGCGCTCTGGCCTTGGGTCGGGGTGAGTTCCCGGGCAGGTCGGTTTCGAGGTTTCGGCAGCGCGGTGCTGTTGATCGCCGCCGCCTCGGTCGTCCTGCGCCCATGGGAGGGGCTCGACGCCGCCGAGACGGGGCCGCGCGCAGCCTTCGCCCGGGTGGCCCGCGTCGTCGACGGCGACACGTTCGAAGCACGGATCGAGGGCAAGATCGAGGACGTGCGGCTGATCGGCGTCGACACGCCGGAGACGGTCGACCCGGAGGAGCCGGTGCAGTGCTTCGGCCCGCGCGCGTCCCGCTTCACCCACAGGGCGGTGGAGGGACGGCGCGTCCGGCTGGTCTTCGGCGTCGAGCGCCGCGACGCCTACGGCCGCCTGCTCGCCTACGCATACGTCGATCGCAGGTTCGTCAACGCCGCCCTGGTCCGTCGCGGCTTGGCACGGACGCTCTCGATCCCGCCAAACACCCGCCACAGAGCCCTCTTCGAGCACCTCGAGCTGGCCGCGGCGCGAGCTGGCCGCGGCCTCTGGAGCGCCTGCCCGCCCTGAACCGTCCCTGCGCCTTTGCTACGGTGCCCGGCGGCCCCTGGGGCCATTCCTCTATGAGAATGCGACAGAGCATCTCCCAGTTCGAGACCGCCTTCGAGCAGGAGACTTCACTGGAGCGCCGCCGGCGCGAGCAGCTGCGCAGACGCGCGGCCAATCGTTCCCGGGCGCGGAAAATCAACCGCACCGAGCAGCACAGCAAGGTCCGCTTCAGCGTCCTCGCGGTCTGCCTCACGCTCACCGTTATCGTCGTGGTCGTCGCGATGTTCGAGGCGCTGGCATTCCTGATGGCTTAGGTCGACTTAGCGCTCCGCGAACGAACCTCTCCGTTGAATAGACTCGCGCGCCGATGGCCCGACGCTCACTGAAGCCACAGCTGAACCAGATCCGCGCCTGGGTGCACCAGGGGCGCACCGACGCCTGGATCGCCCACCAGCTGGAAATCAGCGCCACCGAGTTGCGCGAGTTCCGCAAGCAGTACGACCTCTCGCCCGACGACGAGAACGCCGGCTCCAGCGAAATCGACCTCCGCGACGAGATCGAAGCCGAGATCGAGGCGGCGGCCGAGGAGGAGCCCGAGACGGACGAGGGCGAAGCGGAAGAGGGCGAGGACGGCGACGACGCCGATGAGACTTCAGAGGGTGGCGCCGGTGGGTCCGGGCGCCCCAAACGCCGGCGCCGCCGCGGCCGCCGCGGAGGACGGGGCCGTCGCAAAGAGCTGGAGGCGACCTTCGACCACGGCGAAGACGAGGGCTACGGGCTCTGGCTCGACGCCTCGGTCAAGGACAACCCGGTCTACGCCGAGCACTGGGCCGGCAAGCGCGAGGTCACGGTCAGGATCGAGGCCGACCAGATCATCATCCGCCGCCCCGGCTCCCCCGCCCCCGAACAGGGCGGCGATTCGGACCCCGAGTCCGACTCCGACGACTAGACGGGCAGTTGCCTGCCGCCGGCGAAGTCGGTGGCTCCACGCAGGTACAGCCAGAAAGCGGCATCGGCCAGCGACTGCGCATCGCCCTCCGCCGCGGGCCCCACGTCGATCGCCACCTGCAGGCACCAGTCGGTGCCACGCCCGTAGAGCTCGGCCAGTTCCGCCGCCGTGAAGGTCGGCCCGATTCGCCGCCGCAGCTCCTCCCGCACCGACTCGACCACCCGGTCGGCGAGCCGGCGCGCGCGCAGATCGGTCACGGCCTGCAGCGCTCGCCATCCCTCCTCCCACTGGAACAGCGCGTTCTCAAGCGGATACCCCATCCCACGAGACTACCCAGCCCGCCGATGGGCCTAAAAGTCTCCCATGACGTGACTTATCGGCCCATCGGCCGTCAGCTGTCGGGGATTTCGCGGAGGGGGGCGTTGGCGGGGGCGCAGGTGGACGGGTTGAGCTCGCCGTGGACTCGCCAGACGGTGACGGGGCCGCTGCGCTGCAATGGGGTGACGGCGGGGTCGCCGCGGAGCCAGCGGGCCTCGGGTGAGGAGATCGGGTCGCCGGGGTGGATGAAGTTGAGCAGGGGGGCGGTGACCAGGTAGTCGAGCTCGGCGGCGTTGACGGCGACGCGGAAGGCGCTGCAGGTGGGGATCGCGTTGAAGGCACCGTGCGGGCCCCTGGCGCCGAGGTAGACGACGCGGTTGGAGAGGTCGGGGCCGTAGAAGCCGTACTGGGCGAAGCCGGCGCTGGTGCCGGCGAGGCCGATGCGGCTGTCCTCGATGCCACGGGCCCAGCGGTAGGCCGAGTCGAGGTGCATCCCCGGGATGCTCTCGTCGGCCACCTCGTTGCGGAAGCGCTCGTCGAGGTAGTGGCGCTGGACCGGGTAACCAACCGCGACGACCGCGAGCCCGAGGGCAGCGAAGCCGCCGATGAGGACTCCGCGGCTGGCCCCGCGGCCGCGGGCAAATAGCAGAGCGGCGGGAACGAGCACCGCCAGCACGACGACCAGCAGGGCGAAGGGACGGCGCGGGTCCCTGACGACGGCGTCGGCGCGGTCGCTGAGCAGCAGGACCGCCAGCAGCGTCCCCAGCAACCACCACTGTCGCCGCTCGCGGTCGAAGAAACGCGGCAGCGGCAGCAGCGCCAGGCCGGCGAGCAAGGCGCCGTAGACGTAGCGGACGTTGATCCCGAACGCCTCCGGCGCCCCCTCGGCCCCGGCGGCGCTGAGCGGCGTGAAGACGTAGGCGAGGAAGCCGAAGAGGACGACGGCGCCAACCGCGCGGACGACGCGGTCCCGCCCCCTCAGCAGTGCCCACAGCGCCGCGGCGATCGCGGCGCCGACGACCAATGGCCAGAGGGCGCCGAAGGCATCGTGCAGCCCCGGCGCGAAGTACTCGCGCCAGACGCCGGTGTCGGTCGCGTAGTGGGCGATGCTGAAGTCGGGCCGCCCGACCTGGAGCCGCTCCGGATGCGGCAACTCGATCGGCCCCAACCGCCCGACCTCCGGCAGCGGGTTGCCGGCGACGACCAGGTTGCGCAGGTACCAGTACCCCCCACCGAGCAGCGCCGGCACGAACCACCACCCCGCCGCCGCCCATCTCCTCCCCATCGGCGCCAACAGAAGAACGGCAACGCTCAATCCGGCCGCCAGCGCCAGCACCGTCACCTTCGTCCCCACCGCCAACCCCACCGCGAGCCCAGCCGCCGCGAGCCCCCACCCCACCGGCAAAGCCCGCCGATGGGCCGAAAAGTCACCCCT
>DASTNW010000084.1:0-5763 GCA_035762685.1 Solirubrobacterales bacterium
GCGGCGGGTGTTGGGGTTGCCGGAGCGCAGCTCGGGGCTCGGTCGGCGGCGGCCCATCAGGGTGGTGTCGAAGCCCTCCTCCTGGGCGCGCTCGATCACCTGCTCGCGGAAGGCGCGCACCGCGGGGAAGCGTTCGAGGTAGCGGGAGACGAATTCCTCGCCCTCCTTGCGCGGGATGTTGAGCCGGTCGGCGAGGCCGAACCCGGTGAGGCCGTAGACGATCCCGAAGTTGACCATCTTCGCCTTCGAGCGCTGGCCGACGTCGACTTCGTCGCGCTCGATCTCGAAGACCTCGGCGGCGGTCGCGGCGTGGACGTCTTCGCCCTCGCGGAAGACCTCTTTCAGCACCCCCTCGTCAGCGACGTGGGCGAGGACGCGGAGCTCGACCTGGCTGTAGTCGGCGGAGAGCAGCCGCGCTCCCTCCTCGGCGACGAAGCAGGCGCGGACAGGGCGGCCGATCTCGGTCCGGATCGGGATGTTCTGCAGGTTGGGGTTGGTGCTGGAGAGGCGGCCGGTGGTGGTCGCGGCCTGGTTGAAGGTCGTGTGGACGCGGCCGGTCCCGGGGTCGATCAGGTCCGGCAACGAGTCGAGGTAGGTGTTCTTGAGCTTGGTCAGCTCGCGCCAGGACTCGATCTTCTCCACGATCGGGTGCTCGTCGCGGATCTGGGCGAGGACGCGGGCGTCGGTCGAGAAGCCGGTCTTGCCGCGGCGCTTGCGGGTCAGCTCGAGTTTCTCGAAGAGGACGCGGCCGACCTGCTGCGGTGAGCCGATCGTGAACTCCTCGCCGGCCAGCTCGAAGATCTCCTTCTCGAGGGTGGCGATGCGCTCACCGAAACCGGCCCCGACCTCGGCCAGTCGCTCGGCGTCTAGCTTGAGGCCCTCGCGCTCCATCGCCGCCAGCACGTGGACCAGCGGCAGCTCGACCTCGTGCAGCAGCCGTTCCAGGCCCAGCTCTTCGATGCGCGGGAGCTGCACGCCGGCCAGGGCGGCAACCAGGCGCGCTTCCTGCGGCGGGTCGAGCCCGGCCTCGACCTCTTCGCCCAGCGCCATCTGGCCGTCGTCCTCGTCCGCCGCCGCGGCGGCGCCCTCGGCGAGCCCGATTCCAGCGTCGGCCGCCAGCTCGGTCAGCTCGTAGGTGCGGCGCTGCGGCTCCAGCAGGTAGGCGGCGATCATCGTGTCGTGCTCGAGCGTCAGCTCGATCCCCTCGCGGGCGGCGGCGGCGAGCAGCCCGTGACGACCGCCGCCGAGCGACTTGGCGTCGTGGGCGAGAAGGGGGCGGCCGGCCAGCGCCACCGCCAGCTCGTCCTGGCTCGCGTCGCCGGCGAGAGTCCGCTCGCCTTCGGCCGCGGCCCAGCGCTCGCCGGAGATCGCCAGCGCAACCGGCCCCGCGCCGAGGTCGGCAGCCGTCCCCTCCTCCACCTCGACCTCGAGCTCGCGCTCGACGCTGCGGCCGGGAACGGCCTGCCCCTCCGGCAGCGCTTCTTCGAGCCGCTCCATCACCGCCCGCAGCTCGAACTCGCGCATGAAGTCGCGCAGGGCGCCGCGGTCGGGCTCGCTCGACATCGCCTCCTGCAGGTCGACCCCGGTCTCGATCTCGTACTGCAGCGTCGCCAGTTGCTTCGACATGCGGGCGTCGTCGGCGTGCTCGACCAGGTTCTGCTTGCGTTTGGCGCCGGAGATCTCCTCGACGCTGGAGAGGACGCCCTCCAGCGAACCGAACTGCTGCAGCAGTTGGGTCGCCGTTTTCTCGCCGACCCCCGGGACTCCCGGGATGTTGTCGGAGGTGTCGCCGCGCAGGCCCATCATGTCGGTGATCAGCTCAGGCGGGACGCCGTAGCGCTCCTCGACGGCGGCGGCGTCGTAGATCTTCGTCTCGGTGATCCCGCGTGAGGTGCTCATCACCCGCACCCCCTCGCCGACCAACTGGTAGGCGTCGCGGTCGCCGGTCACGACCATCACCTCGATCTCCTCTTCGCGGGCCCGCCGGACCAGCGAGGCGATCACGTCGTCGGCCTCGTAGCCCTCGACCTTGACGTTGGTGTAGCCGAAGGCCTCGACCAGCGGCATCAGGTGCGGCCACTGCTCGCGCAGCAGGTCCGGCCGCGGTTTGCGCTGGGCCTTGTAGAGGTCGTAGGTGACCTCGCGCCCCGACATCCCCGCGTCCCAGGCGACGATGACCCCGGCCGGGTGGTGCTCGTCGATGACTTTCACCAGCATCGAGGCGAGCCCGTAGATCGCGTTGGTCGGCCGCCCGTCGCTGGTCCCGATCGACTCCGGCAGCGCGAAGAAGGCCCGGTAGGCGAGCGAGTTGCCGTCGATCAGGAAGAGCTCTGGCGCATCGGCGCTCACGGCGCCCACTCTATGAGGCGAGGCCGAGCGCGTCCCGCAGGTCAGCCGCAATCTCCGCGGGCTGTTCGTTGACCTGGAGTTCGCTGAAGCGACGAACGTCGAAGCCGCGCCGCCGCAGGTCGAGCTCGCGGGCGCGGTCGTCTTGGAAGGCGACGCGGCCGCGGTGGTAGTCGTAGAAATCGGCCTCGACCGCGAGCCGCTCCCCTCGCCAGAGGAAGTCGACGGTCCAGGGACCGATCTTCACGTTGACCTCCGGCGGGGGGACGCCGTGGCGGCGGCAGAGCTGCAGGAAGTCCCTCTCCAGGTCGCTGCGGGTTCGATCGGTCTCGACGTCCAATTGGAATCGGAAGATCTCTGCCTGCCGGGTCGCCCGGCGGACGAGGTACGGCGGGAGCACGCCGTCGATATCGGCGATCGTCCGCGCCGGCGTGGTGGCCGGGATGCCACGATGCTCGGTGACCTGACCGGCCCGTAGCGACGTGCACCGATGCAGGCGAATGCCGCGGCGCCTACCGCGGCCGGTATGCGTGGGGATCGAAACGTCGATCGGCCCCCCAATCGGCCGCAGAAGACCCCAGAGCGCAGCCGCACTGCCATGGCTGATAGCCGCGCCCTTGCCGCAAGCGAGGACAGCCGCCATCCACTCCCTCTCGCGCGAGGGGGCCCGGTGGCCAACCGCGTAGACCCCATGGTGCAATCGATGGAGGCGACCGGCCTGCACACGCTTGTGGATTGCGTGCTTATCGATACCCAGCAGCCGCAGTTGCGCGGTGGAGACGACGCCATGCTGCCCAATCGCGATGTCCGCAATCGCCTGGTCGGTCGGGGCGCGAAAGTCGCTCATAGAGCGACTAAGTCGCCCCGCGTCTGAGTTCTCCCCCACGGACTGATTTGCTCGACCGTCACCACGCGGTACCCGACGCACGAGCCGAGACAGCGAATCTGATTCGATAGCCGACCATGGCTGTCAGCGCCCAGTACAGCGTCACGATCCGGGTCGAGCTCGATGCGCGGCAGGAGCCGCTGGGCAAACTGACCGCGGCGATCGCCGAGGCGGGTGGGCAGCTGCAGGGGGTCGACCTGGTGCCAGGTGCCGGTCCCGAGGGGAAGCGGGTGAGGGAGTTCACGATCGACGCTCAGGACCGCGAGCACTGGGAGCGGATCCTGCGGGCGATCGGGTCGACCCGTGGCGCCCGCGTGCTCGACTACGTGGACCGCACGATGCAGATGCACCGCGGCGGCAAGATCGACATGCACAACAAGTACCCGGTGAAAACGCGCGACGACCTCTCGATGGCCTACACGCCCGGGGTCGCCCGCGTCTGCATGGACATCCACGACGACCGCGCCAAGGCCTTCGAGTACACGATCAAGAAGAACACGGTCGCCGTCGTCTCCGACGGCAGCGCCGTGCTCGGGCTCGGCAACATCGGCCCCGAGGCGGCGATGCCGGTGATGGAGGGCAAGTGCATGCTGTTCAAAGAGTTCGCCGGCGTCGACGCCTTCCCGATCTGCCTCGACACCCAGGACGCCGACGAGATCGTCAAGGCGGTGGAGCTGATGGCGCCGACCTTCGGCGGCATCAACCTCGAGGACATCTCCGCCCCGCGCTGCTTCGAGATCGAGGACCGGCTGAAGGAGTCGCTCGACATCCCCGTCTTCCACGACGACCAGCACGGCACCGCGGTGGTGACGATGGCGGCGCTGTTCAACGCGCTGAAGATCGTCGGCAAGCCGATCGAGCAGCTGCGGGTGCTGGTGGTTGGCCTCGGCGCCGCCGGGGTAGCGGTGACCAAGATGATGCTCGCCTCAGGGGTGACAGAAATCGTCGGATGCGACCGCAAGGGCGCGCTCTCGACTGAGCGCGAGGACTACCAGGGCGGCGAGATGAACGAGGCCAAGCGCTGGTACGCCGAGCACACCAATCCCGGCAAGGTCGGCGGCCAGCCCGACGACGCGATCGAGGGCATGGACATCTTCGTCGGCCTCTCGGGCCCGGGGATCATCGAGGCGGAGTCGCTGAGCAAGATGAACGACGACGCGATCGTCTTCGCGATGGCCAACCCGACCCCCGAGGTGATGCCCGAGGACGCCGCCCCCTACGTGCGGATCATGGCCACGGGCCGCTCCGACTACCCGAATCAGATCAACAACGTCCTTGCCTTCCCCGGCATCTTCCGCGGCGCCCTCGACGCCGGCGCGCCCACCATCACCGAGGAGATGAAGCTGGCGGCAGCCAAGGGAATTGCCGTCGCGGTGTCCGAGGCGGACCTCGCCGAGGACTACATCATCCCCAGCGTCTTCAACCGCGAAGTGGCGCCGAAAGTCGCCGAAGCTGTGGTCGAGGAGGCGCGGCGCGACGGCATCGCCCGCCTCAACGAGGAGACCGGCACCTTCGCCACGGTGGATGGCGACCAGTGAGAGGTCGGGCGCCAAACCCGTGAGGGCCCTCGTCACCGGAGCCACCGGCCTGATCGGCTCGGCGCTGTGTGACTCCCTGCTGGCCCGCGGCGACGAGGTCGTCGGCCTCACCCGCGACCCGGCCAAAGCTCGGCGCACCAGGCCCGGGGCCGAGTGGCATGCGTGGGAGCCGACGCTGGAACGCCCGCCGGCGCAGGCCTTCGACGGGGTCGACGGGGTGGTCAACCTGGTCGGCGAGAAGATCAACCAGCGCTGGACCGAGGAGGCAAAGCGGAAGATCATGGAGAGCCGCCGCGCCGCCACCCACAACCTGGTCGGAGCGATCGCCGGCCTCGAGCAACGGCCGCGGGTGCTGGTCAGCCAGTCCGCGGTCGGTTACTACGGCGACCGCGGCGGGGCGGTCCTCGACGAGTCGGCCGGCCCCGGATCGAGCTTCGACTCCGAGGTCGTCCAGGAGTGGGAGAAGGCCGCGCGCGAGATCGAGCGAACCGGGGCGCGGCTGGTAGTCCTCCGCAGCGGCCAGGTCCTCGACCCGAGTGGCGGCATGCTCGGCGAACTGCTGACGCCGTTCAAGCTCGGCGTCGGCGGACCGTTGGCGGGCGGCGGCCAGTACGTCTCCTGGATCCACACCGAGGACGCGGTCGGGCTCTTGCTCTGGGCGCTCGACAACGAGGAGGTCGCCGGCGCCCTCAACGCGACCGCGCCCAACCCCGCCACCAACCACGACTTCTCGAAGGCGCTGGGCCGGGCGCTGGGGCGGCCGGCGGTGATGCCCGTCCCCGGCTTCGTCCTCGACCTCAAATTCGGCCGCGAGTTCGGAGCGGTGTTGCGGGGCGGGCAGCGGGTGGTGCCGAAGCGGGCGCTGGAGCTGGGGTACGAGTTCAAGTACCCGGAGTTGGACGAGGCGCTGGAAGACTTGCTCTAGGGGGAGAGGGGCGGAGTGCCCCTTCCCCGGAGGCCGTTGCGCAGCTGATCCGGTTCGGGGGCTCAGGC
>DASTNW010000085.1:0-4958 GCA_035762685.1 Solirubrobacterales bacterium
GGGCCCTGCGCGGCGTCTCCTGCCCCTCCGCCAGCGCCTGCATCGCGGTCGGGACCACCGCCGCCCCCGGAGACGGCCACATCGTCCCCCTCGTCGAATCGTGGAACGGGTCGTCCTGGTCCACTCAGGAAGCGACCGACACCGTCGCCGTCTACGGCGGCTCGAACTACGGGCGCCTCAGCGGCGTCTCCTGCACCTCGGCCAGCGCCTGCACCACGGTCGGCTACCGGGGGCTCGAACTCCTCTCCAGCAGGAGGGCGCTGGCGGAGGGGCGGTTGTAGAGGCACATTTGCGGGCCAACAGAGAAGCAGGGTGGGCCGCGAGGTGCTGCGGCTCGCCCGCTTTTCAGGCGTAAGCCGAAATAGCTGCTGAGAAGCCGAGTTGATTTCGACACCGCAGGACTTCGAAGATGGGGTCGAGCGTCTTGCCACGGTGATCGAAGGGGCGATTGCGGGGTGCAGTGACACGGCCTCTCGCCTTTCCGCCGGTCTGCATGGCGGACTTGAGTGCCTCGCTGCCGATCCGGAGCTCGCGCACCGCCTGCTGGTCGCACCGTTCCTCGCCGCTCCTCCGGCGCGGCTCGAGTATGAGCACCAGCAGGAGCGTCTCGCGCAGGTGCTGGGTGCGGCCCTGGCGGGACCGGATGACTCGCCGCCGCTCGCCGCCGGCATGGCGGAGCTGCTGGCCGCCGGTGTCCTCTCCCACCTCTCCGGGCGGGTGCTCGCCGGCGAAGCCGGTGGCCTGGTCGAGTCGCACGAGCTCCTGCTCGAATTCCTGCTGATGAGCCGTCCGCATGCCCCTTGAGGCGTTCGCCGATACGAGCGCCTAGCCGAGGGCGGCCCGGCGCTACGCTGGCCTGAAGCGACGGAGGAGGTCGTCCTCGGTCCCCCGTGATCCCGACGGAGAGCCGCCCCGCCGGGGGCGGGCTGCCACCGGGCAGGCACGGCCTGGCCGTCTGTTAGACGCTGTACTTGGTGACCAGCTTCAGCCGGGCTTCGGCCACCGAGATCAGGTCCAGCATCTGGCCTGGGGGAGTGTTTTCGGATATCTCGATCAGCTTCACATCGCCGTGGTCGCTGACGACCGTGCCGGTGGTGCCAGCGGGCCACCTGCCGACCGCCTCGCGTAGCTCAACGACATCGATTTCCCCTATTGCGTGCCTAACGGTTGCCATCGTTCCTCCAGGTTAAGGCCTGAGATAGGCGGTTATCAGCCGAGGCGCGGTCTCGGCGTTCGCGAGCTCCCAGGGCGATATCCGCGATCTTGATCCCAAGGATGCGTGCGAAGCCTTGCGCCTTCGGCCCACCTTCGTCATGGGCCAGGTTCAGCGAATAGCCGATCAGCTTCTCCCGCACGCCGATAACCTCTGCTGCTCGCGGCAGCGGCTCTCCGATCTTGGGTGGCCAGGTCATCACTACCCAAGGTGCGAGGCGCGCCCGATTCGCCCCCTATCCCGGCGAAAGCCGAGCGCTACGCTGGCCTGAAGCGACGGAGGAGGTCGGAATGGCTACGCAGACGGTCAAGGCAGTCGACCACGAGCTGCTCGCCGCTGGCGAGTGGATCGAGACGGGCGAGTGGAGCGAGGTCGAGAGCCCCTACGACGGCAGCGTCGTCGGCCGCGTGGCCCAGGGCGACGAGGCCCTGGTCGAGCGCGCGGTGGCCGCCGCCCACGAGGCCTTCGAGTCCGCCGACTTTCCCCAGCACGAGCGGGCCGCGGTCCTCGATCGCGCCGCGCGCCTGGTCGGCGAGCGGACCGAGGAGCTGGCGCTGACGATCGCGGCCGAGGCCGGCAAGCCGCTGAAGACGGCCACGGTCGAGGCGCAGCGCTGCGTCGACACCCTCACCTTCTCCGCGGTCGAGGCGCGCAAGCTGACCGGGGGCACGGTGCCGATGGAGGCCTCGCCGGCGGGCGCGGGCAAGCTCGGCGTGATGCTGCGCGTCCCCTACGGGGTCGTCGGCGCGATCAGCCCCTTCAACTTCCCGCTCAACCTGGTCGCGCACAAGCTCGGGCCGGCGATCGCCGCCGGCAACGCGATCGTCCTCAAGCCCGCCGGCCAGACCCCGATCTCGGCCCTGAAGCTGGCGGCGGTCCTGGAGGAGGCGGGCCTGCCCGAGGGCTGGCTCAGCGTCATCCCCGGCCCGGGGTCGAAGGTCGGCAACGCGATCGTCGAGCACGAGCTGACCCGGGCGATCACCTTCACCGGCTCAGCCGGGGTCGGCTGGGACATCCGCAGCCGCGTCCCCCACAAGAAGGTCAACCTCGAGCTGGGCTCGAACGCGCCGCTGATCGTCCACTCCGACGGCGACTGGGAGACGGCGGCCGACAAAGCGCAGATCCACGCCTTCTCGCACGCGGGCCAGAGCTGCATCTCGATCCAGCGCGTCCTCGTCCAGGAGGACATTGCCGACGCCTTCACCGAGCGCCTTCTCGCCAAGGTGGGGAAGCTGACCGTCGGAGACCCGCTCGATCCCGACACGGACGTCGGCCCGCTGATCACCCCCGGCGGCCGCGACCGCGTCAAGCAGTGGGTCGACGAGGCGGTCGCCGCCGGCGCCGAGCTCCTGACCGGCGGCGAGCTGGTCGACGAGGGCCGTTGCCTCGCTCCGACCCTGCTCTCCTCGCCGCCCAAGGAGGCCAAGGTCTGGTGCGAGGAGATCTTCGGCCCGGTGGCGACGATCGACACCTACTCCGAGTTCGGTCAGGCGCTCGAACTCGCCAACGACTCCAAGTTCGGCCTCCAGGCTGGCGTCTTCAGCCGCGACATCGGCCGCGGCCTCGAGGCCGCCCGCACCCTCGAGTTCGGCGGCGTCCTGATCAACGAGGTCCCGACCTTCCGCGCCGACCAGCAGCCCTACGGCGGCGTCAAGGACTCCGGCAACACCCGCGAGGGCCCCGCCTACGCCGTTCAGGAGCTGACCGAGGAGCGCTTCGTCACCTTGCAGGGCTAAGCGCAAAATCTTTCTCACCTAAAATTAGGTAGGGTTGGAAAGTGCATTAAGCACTACAGAACCTTCGAGCAGAGGTGGGAGATGAGGCGACGGGGAGCGGTTGTCCGGTTCGGTGTCGTGATCGCGGCCCTGGTGGCGATCGCGCTGAGCGCGACTGCGGCCGTCGCCGCTGTCTCCGACACGGAAGGCAAGACGACGCTCGAACAACGGGTCGTTCCCGCCGCGCCCGGCGCCTTCCGCTTCCTCCAACTCGGCGCCGGTGAGCCCTACACCGTGCGCCAGGATCTCGGTACCGCCGGGCCGACCCGCGCCGCGGATCGCACCTCGCTCGTCTACTTCGGGCAGCTCTCCGACTTCCAGCTCGCCGACGAGGAGTCGCCGGCCCGGGTCGAGGTGATCGATCCGCTCTCGACTCCTTTGAACCTCCCGTTCGGCGCCGCTTGGCGCCCCTGGGAGGCGCTGGAGCCGCAGGTGGACGAGGCGATGATTCGCCAGGTCAACCAGTTCACGGCTGCCAGTCCGGTTGCCGACGGTAGCGGCGCCCACAGCGCCATGGACTTCACGATCGACACCGGCGACTCCGCCGACAGCCAGCAGCTGAACGAGACCCTCTGGGTGCGGACGCTGCTGGAGGGCGGCGCGCTGAACCCGAACAGCGGGGTCAACAAGGCGACCTACTCGCACCCGCTTTGCCCGAACCTCTTCGTCCCCGGCGCCGCCGAGGCCGCCCGCTACACCGGGGTACAGGACTACGACGATTACATCGAGGGCCCCTTCCCCGAGTTCTACGACCCCGATCAGCCGGCCGGCCCACACGCCGCCTGGCCCAAATACCCCGGCCTGATGGACCGCGCCCAGCAGGCCTTCGACGCGGATGGGCTCGACGTTCCCTCCTATGTAGCGTTTGGCAACCACGACGCGCTGGTCCAGGGCAACGCCGCGGCCAACGCCGCCTTCGAGCTGGTCGCCACCGGCTGCCTGAAGCCGATCGGGCCGGTCCCGAACCCGGAAAACGCGGCGGGGCTGCTCTCCTCCCTGCTCAACCCGGCCGCCCTGCTGTCCTCGTTCCTGACCAGCCCGCAGAACACTGCCGTCGTCCCGGGCGACCCGAAACGGCAGTTCGTCTCCAAGAAGCAGTACAAGGACATCTTCAAGGCCGGCTCGCAGGCCGATGGCCATGGCTTCGACTTCGTCGACGCCGCCCAGGAGACCGCGTCGAAAGGCGCTGCCGGCTACTACTCTTGGAGCCCAGCTCCGGGGATGCGCTTCATCGCCCTCGACACCGTCGCCGAGGCCGGCACGATCGTCACCCCGACGGGCAAATCGACGTCCGACGGCAACATCGACGACCCCCAGTTCAAATGGCTGCGGGCCCAGCTCGAAGCGGCCACCGCGGCCGACCAGCTGGTGGTCATCTTCAGCCACCACGCGCCCGAGAGCCTCGTCGCCGACGCCCCTGACGAGCTGGCGCCGCTCTGCCTGCTCGCCGACTCCCACGGGCACGACCTCAATCCCGGCTGCGACCTCGACCCGCGCAACTCACAGCCGATCCACCTCGAGGCCGACGCCGTTGCCCTCCTGCACGAATTCCCCAACGCGATCGCCTGGGTGGCTGGGCACTCGCACGACAACCTCGTCAACCCGTTCCCGGATCCGAGCGGGCCCGGCGGTTTCTGGAGCATCCGCGTCGCCGCCGAGGCCGACTGGCCGCAGCAGAGCCGCCTGCTCGAGGTCTTCGACAACCACGACGGCACCCTCTCGATCTTCGGCACCGTGCTCGACCACGTCGGCCAGGTCGCCGCCCCGCCGCCCGGGACGCCGGCCTCGTCGATGGACTTCAACGACCTCGCCTCGGCGGCGCGGACGATGTCCTTCAACGACCTCCAGTCCGGCGCCCCGCTCGGCGAAGGCCTGCCCAAAGACCGCAACGTCGAGCTCCTCCTCGACGACCCCCGAAACTAGGGTCGATGGGCCGATAAGTCGACTCTGGGTCGACTTATCGGCCCATC
>DASTNW010000086.1:0-26191 GCA_035762685.1 Solirubrobacterales bacterium
ATCGTCACGATGTGGGCGGCGCTGCTCACCGACAGCTTCGAGCTGCGCAACGTCGCCGAGTACAGCTCGACGACCCTGCAGCCGGGCTACAAGCTCACCGCCCTCTGGGGCAGCCAGGCCGGGTCACTGCTGCTGTGGGCCTGGATCCTGAGCGGCTTCGCCTCGCTGGTGGTGTGGGTGAACCGCCACCGCAACCGCGAGCTCATGCCCATCGTGATGGCCGTGATGATGGGCATCGGGATCTTCTTCCTGGCGCTGCTGTCGTTCGTGACGAGCCCGTTCGAGACGCTCGCCCAGGCGCCGGCCGAGGGCCGCGGGCTCAACCCGCTGCTCCAGAACTTCTACATGCAGATCCACCCGCCCATGCTCTACCTGGGCTACGTCGGGCTGTCGGTGCCGTTCGCGTTCGCGATCGCGGCGCTGGTGACGCGCAAGCTCGACACCGGCTGGATCGGCAGCATCCGCCGCTGGACCATCTTCAGCTGGCTGTTCCTCGGCATCGGCATCCTGCTCGGCGCCAAGTGGGCCTACGAGACGCTCGGCTGGGGCGGCTACTGGGCCTGGGACCCGGTCGAGAACGCGGCGCTGATGCCGTGGCTGACCGGCACCGCCTTCCTGCACTCGATCATGGTGCAGGAGAAGCGCGGCATGCTGAAGGTCTGGAACGCGGCGCTGATCGTCGCCACCTTCTCGCTGGCGCTGCTCGGCACCTTCCTCGTCCGCTCCGGCGTCCTGCAGTCGATCCACGCCTTCGGCGACAGCACCGTCGGGCCCTACGTGCTTGGGCTGATCGCGGTCGTCCTGATCGGCTCGACGGCGCTGATCGTCTCCCGCCTCGACGACCTGCGGACGCCGAAGCGGATCGACTCGCTCGCCTCGCGAGAGTCGGTCTTCCTCGTCAACAACCTGCTCCTGGTGGCGCTGACGGCGACGATCTTCTGGGGCACCTTCTTCCCCCTGATCGCTGAGCTCTTCACCGGCGAGAAGGCCTCGCTGGCGGCGCCCTGGTTCGATCGCTACACGACGCCGCTGGCGATCCTGCTCGTCCTCTTCACCGGGATCGGCCCGCTGCTGGCCTGGCGCCGGATCACCTGGGCCTCGGCGAAGCGCGTCTTCCTGGCGCCGGCCGCGGTGGCGCTGGCGACCGGCGTCGTCCTGGTGCTCTTCACCGACGCTGCCGAGAGCCTCTGGGCACTGGCCCTGTTCGTCTTCGCCGCCTTCGCCCTGACCGGCCTCGCGCAGGAGTTCTGGCGCGGCGCCGCGGCGCGGCGCTCGCTCGCCGGCGGCTCGCTGCCGGCGGCGCTGCTGGCGGTCACCTCGCGCAACCGGCGCCGCTACGGCGGCTACCTGGTCCACGTCGGCGTCGCCGTGCTGCTGATCGGGATCGCCGCCTCCTCGAGCTTCCAGACCAACCGCGACCTCACCCTGCGCCCGGGGGAGAGCGCGGTGGTCGGCGATCGCACCTTCACCTACGAGCGGCCGACGGTCCGCACCGAACCGGAGGCGCTCACTTTTGGCGCCGTGTTGACGGTGCAGCAGGACGACGAGCTGGTGGCGACGCTGCGCCCGAGCCGCCGCTACTTCCGCCCCAGCGGCAGCGAGGGGGGGACGATCGGCAGCTACTTCGACGGCGAGGCGACCAGCGAGGTCGGGCTGAAGGCGGGCTTCGCCCACGACCTGTGGAGCGCCGTCCAACCAGACGTCTCCGCCCTACGGCAGCGCGCCGCCGCCTCGGACCGCGGCTTCCGCGCCTGCGTCCGTGGCGGCCCGGGGGCGCCGCCGCAGTGCCGCAGCCTCTCGCGGCTGATGCGGGCGGCCGCCGCCCAGCCGCGCCTGCGTCCAGTTGCCCTGGCCCAGATCGAGGCCCTGCAGGCGGCGATCGCCGAGCGCCTGGCGCGCAGCTACCTCGCCGATCGCGACGCGGCCACCTTCCGGGTGATCGTCGATCCGCTCGTTGCCTGGGTCTGGATCGGCGGGCTGATCGCGCTGGCCGGCGCCCTGATCGCGATCTGGCCGGCGCGCCGCGCCCGCCGAATGCCGAGCGGGGACGGTGAGCTGGAGGCGCTGAAGGAAGCCAAGTACCGCGAGATCAGCGACGCCGAGCTCGACCACGCAGCCGGCAAGCTCTCCGACGAGGACTTCGCCCTGCTCGACGCCGAGCTGCGCCGGGAAGCGGTCGAGGTGCTCGACCGAGTCGAGAACGGCGGGGCGGCGAAGGGGGCCGCGAACGGCAACGGCGCGGGGAAGACGCCCCCGAAGGTCGGGCAGGGCTAGACTTTCCAGCCATGTACACGCTGCTCGGCCTGCTCCAGGTCATCATGTCCGTCCTCCTGATCTTCCTCATCCTGCTGCACTCGGGGAAAGACGCGGGCCTCTCCGGGGCCTTCGGCGTCGGTGGCGGCGGCAGCTCGCTCGGCGGCGGCTCGATGGTCGAGCGCAACCTCACCCGCGCCACGGTCGTCATCGCCGTGGCCTGGGCCCTGAATACCTTCATCCTGCTGAAGATCTGAGCGCTGCTCGGGGTGGAAGCGCTGCCTGCATTGCGCAGGACAGTTCTGCATGCTCTGTAATTGTAGTTGACAAATTGTGCATTTCTGTCAATCTGACGTACTTCGCCCGCAGATTTGACAAGGAGGAGCAGGATGGAGGCTCACGCCGAGCACGCGCATCACCATCACCACCACGACGATGTCGAGGTCAACCCGGCGAGTTGGAGTGACGGCAAGCGCTATGCCTGGCTGCTGGGGATCGTGGTGCCGCTGGCGCCGTTCATCGCCTGGGGCTCGGTCGCGCTGACCGGCTGGGGCGGCTTCTACTTCTTCGGGCCGCTGCTCGTCTTCGTCGCCTTCCCGCTGCTCGACATCGCGATCGGCCTCGACCCGAGCAACCCGCCCGACAGCGTCCTCAAGTACCTCGAGCAGGACCGCTACTACCGCTGGTGCACCTACGTCTTCATCCCGATCCAGTACGCCGGCCTTCTCCTTGCCTGCTACCTGTGGTCGAGCGGCGACCTCGCGGTCATCGAATGCCTCGGCCTGGCGCTGACGATGGGCGTCGTCGGCGGGATCGCGATCAACACCGCCCACGAGCTCGGCCACAAGCGCGCTAACTCGGAGCGCTGGCTCAGCCGCGTCGCGCTGGCGCAGACCGGCTACGGCCACTTCTTCATCGAGCACAACCGCGGCCACCACGTCCGCGTGGCCACCCCCGAGGACCCGGCCAGCTCGCGCTTGGGCGAGAGTTTCTGGGCCTTCCTGCCGCGCACCGTCAAGGGCAGCCTCGTCTCCGCCTGGGGGATCGAGGCGGCCCGCCTCGATCGCCTCGGCAAGCCGCACTGGAGCCTGCACAACGACGTCCTCAGCGCCTGGGCGATGACCGTCGGCCTCTTCGCCGTGCTGACGGTCGCCTTCGGTCCCGTCGTCCTGCCCTACCTGCTGGTCCAGGCGGTGCTCGGCTTCTCGCTGCTGGAGGTCGTCAACTACCTCGAGCACTACGGCCTGCTGCGGCAGAAGCGCGAGGACGGTCGTTACCAGCGCTGCCTGCCGGAGCACAGCTGGAACAGCAACAACGTCGCCTCCAACGTCCTGCTCTACCACCTGCAGCGCCACAGCGACCACCACGCCAACCCGACCCGCCGCTACCAGGCGCTGCGCCACGTCGACGAGGCGCCGCAGCTGCCGACCGGGTACGCCGGGATGATCGTGCTGGCCTGGTTCCCGCCGCTGTGGCGGCGGGTGATGGACCCGCGGCTGCTCGAGCACTTCGACGGTGACGTGAGCCGGGCCAACATCCAGCCCGGCAAGCGCGAGAAGGTCCTCGCCCGCTACGGCCAGGCGCCGCTGGGGAGCGCCTCGTGAGCCGCTGGCGCTGCCCCTCCTGCGGCTACGTCTACGACGAGGAGGCGGGGCACCCGCGCGAGGGCTTCCCGCCGGGAACGCCCTGGAGCGAGGTTCCCGATGAGTGGGCCTGCCCCGACTGCGGGGTCCGCGACAAGGTCGACTTCGAGCCCGACGACGAGGCCCCGTGACCGCATCCACTGCGACGATGGGGGGCATGGCAGCCGGTTCGCGCACCCCCTACCCGCAGGCGGCCCGGGAGCTGCTGCGCGAGACCCTCTTCGGCGCCGCCCGCGACGAGCTCGAGCGCCGCGCCTGGTCGCAGATCACGATGTCCGACATCGCCGCCGCCGCCGGTGTCAGCCGCCAGACCCTCTACAAGGAGTTCGGCAACCGCAACGAGTTCGGGCTCGCTTTCGTCATCCACGAGGGCGAGCGCTTCCTCGACGACGTCGACGCCGCTGTCCTGCAGCACCGCGACGACCCCCGCGCCGCCGTCGGCGCCGCCCTCGAGCTGTTCCTGCGCACCGCCGGCGAGGACCCGCTGATCCGCATCCTGCTCAGCGACGACGGCACCGGTGGCATGCTGCCCTTCGTCACCACCCAGGGCATGCCGGTCGTGCAGTGGGCGACCGCCCGCCTCGCGGCGACGATCGAAGAGGGCTGGCCTCAAGCGCCGAAAGCCGACGTCCTGCTGCTCTCCGAGTCCTTGGTCCGCCTCGCGATCAGCTACATCACCGCCCCGAGCGAGGCCCCCGAGACGACCGCCGTCGCCGTCGCCGACCTGCTCGGCCCCTTCATCGACCGCGCCCTCGGCTCGGTTGTCTGACGCTTTCGCAACGCCGAGGGGGGAGAGTCCTACCGGCCCGGCTCCTTAGGGAGTCATGCCCACCCTAGCTCTGCCGACCACCCATCCTGGTATATTCAATGGCATGAAAACCACCATTGATCGAGCCGGGAGAGTCGTCGTCCCGAAGAGTCTGCGGGCGGCGCTCGGGCTCAAGGGGGGCGACGAGATCGAGATCACCCTCGAGGGGGAGCGGATCGAGCTCGTCCCCGCCGCCCGCAGGGTCAGCCTCCACGAGGCTCGCGGCGGTCTGCTCGTTTCCGATCTCGACGTCTCCGTCGGGCCGGACGAGGTTCGCGAAGAGCTGGAGCGAACCCGGCCGTGATCGCGCCGGACTCCTCGGTCCTGGTTGCCGGCTTCGACCCGCGCCATAGCTTCCATCCCGAGGCCGTCTCGGCCCTCGTCGACATCAAGGCGAACGGACGCCTGATGGCGCACACGATGGCCGAGACCTACGCGGTGCTGAGTTCGCCCAGCGGTCCCTTCCGGGTCGAACCCGGTGCGGTCGTCGCCTACCTGGATCAGTTTCTCGAGCGCGGCGAGCCGATCCAGCCCCGCCCTCGTTCCTATCGCGAGGCGCTCGGCCTGCTCGACGGACGGCACCGAGCCGGCGGCGCGATCTACGACGCCCTGATCGCGCTCGCTGCCCGCGACGCCGGAGTCACTCTGGTCAGCCTCGACCGCCGCGCCGAGCGGACCTACGCCGCCTGCGGCGTCGAGGCGAGAATGCTGACCGTCGCCTAGACCGCCTCCGCCGCAGCAGCTCGCAGCGGCGTCGCGCCCTTGACCAGGTCGGCGGCGCGCTCGGCGAGGGCGATCACGGGGGCGTTGGTGTTGCCGCGGGGGACCGTCGGCATCACCGAAGCGTCGATCACGCGGATGCCGTCCAGGCCCTCGACCCGCAGCTCGGGGTCGACGACGGAGCCGATCGCGCAGGTGCCGACCGGGTGGTAGATCGGGAAGGTGGTGCGGGCGACGTGGGCGCGGAGGTCGTCGTCGGACTCCCCGGCCGGGCCGGTGAAGGGCTCGGCGCAGTAGGGCCGCATCGCCGGCTGGGCGCAGATCTCCTCCACCAGCCGCAGCGCCGCCAGCATCCGCGGCATGTCCTCCTCGGCGCTGTAGAAGTCGTTGCGGACGATCGGCTTCGCGGTCGGGTCGTTGGAGGCGAGGCGGACGCTGCCGCGGCTGCCCGGGGTCAGCAGGCAGGGGGAGACCCAGACGCCGTGCGCCGTCGGGTCGCCCATTCCCTCGTCGACGATCTGCACCGGCGCCACGTGGACCTGCACGTCCGGCGCCGTCGCGCCGGGCTCGACCCGGGCGAAGCCGCCCGACTCGGCCAGGTTGGAGGCGAAGGGGCCGGTCTGGGAGGCGGTGAACTCTTCGAGGGCGGCCGGCTCCAGCGCCAGCAGCAGGCTCTCCGGCTCCGGCGTGGTCCAGACGTTGTAGGCGGCAGCGTGGTCGCTGAGGTTCTCGCCCACCGCCGGCTGGTCGAGCAGCACCTCGACCTCGCGCAGGGCCAGGTGTTCGGCCGGGCCGACCCCGGACAGCATCAGCAACTGCGGTGAGTTGAAGGTGCCGCCGCAGAGCAGCACCTCGCGCTCGGCCCGCAGCTCCTGCGCCTGGCCGAGCTGGGTCGCCTCGACCCCGGTCGCGCGGTTGCCCTCGAACAGCACCCGGTTCACGTGCATGTGGGGCATCACGGTCAGGTTCGGCCGCTCGATCGCCGGGTGCAGGTAGGCGACGGCGGCGCTGGCGCGCATCCCGCCCCGCTGCGTCACCTGGTACATGCCGACCCCGTCCTGCTCGGCGCCGTTGAAGTCCTCGTTGCGGGCCAGCCCGGCTTCGGCGCCGGCCTCGACGAAGGCGGGCGTGATGACGTTGCCGGAGCGCTGGTCGGAGACCGGCAGCGGCCCGCCGGTCGCGTGCCACGCCGAGGCGCCGCGCTCGTTGTCCTCGGCCTTGAGGAAGTACGGGAAGAGGTCGTCCCAGGTCCACCCCGGTACGCCCCAGCCGTCGTAGTCGGCACGGTTGCCGCGGATGTAGATCATCGCGTTGATCGAGGAGGAGCCGCCCAGCACCTTGCCGCGGGGCAGGGAGATGCGGCGGTCGTTGCAGTTGGGCTCCGGCGCCGTCGCGTAGTCCCAGTCGACCTCGGTTCGGGCCAGCTTCAGGTAGCCGAGCGGGACGTGGAGGTTCTCGTTCGTGTCCGGCGGCCCGGCCTCGAGCAGCAGCACGCTGACGTCCGGGTCCTCGGAGAGGCGCGCGGCCAGCACGCATCCGGCCGATCCCGCCCCGACGATCACGTAGTCGTACATCGGACCTCCTCCTCGGTTGGAGCCGACCCCACTCGGCTCGCTCCGCCAGAGCGTACCCCGCATCTGGCGCCGTGCCGAACTATTCTCGCCTCCATGCCTGCAGACGACCCGATCGGCGAGCTCGGCCGCTGGATCGAGGAGGCGCGCGCGGACGGGATTCCGCAGCCGGCGTCGGTTGCCTTCGTCACCGTCGGCGCGGGCGGGCAGCCCTCGGCGCGGACGGTGACGCTGAAGCGGCTCGAGGACGACGCGCTTCTCTTCACCTCGGCGCTGTGGACGCGCAAGGCGAGCGAGGTCGAGTCCAACCCGCGGGTCGCCCTGCTCTTCCACTGGCCAGCGCTGGGACGTCAGGTGCACGTCACCGGTGAGGCGGCCTTCGCGGAGCGCGCCCTCGCCGAGGAGCTCTTCGACGAGCGCGACCCGCTGCACCGGCTGCAGACCGTCGTCTCCCGCCAGGGCGAGCCGATCGACGACCTCGACCACCTGCGCGACCGCCTGGCGCACCTCGCGCAGGTCCAGGAGACGCCCCCGACCTGCCCCGAGGACTGGGGCGCCCTGCGCGTGCGGCCGAAGACGATCGAGCTCTGGAGCGAAGCCTCCGACCGGCTGCACGAGCGCCGCCTGTTCGAGCGCGACGGCGACGGCTGGAAGCTGACGCTGCTGGCGCCGTAGGCGGTTCGAACCTACAAGTTGCGAACGCGCCGGCCGATCTCTTCGTCCTGGGGGTAGCCGGCGGAGTCCCAAAACCCTGCCGCCACCTCGTCCTCGAAGGCAACCAGGGCGGTCACTCGACGGGCCCCACAGTGGCGCAGGTAGTCCTCGCCGGCGCGGGTCAGGGCAATCCCGATCCCCTCGCGGCGGTAGCCGTCTCTTACTGCGAGCCGGTACATGTTCCCGCGCCACCCGTCCCACGCAGCGACCAGGGCCCCGACGATCTCTCCATCCCGCTCGGCCACCAAGAGGGCAGCTGGAGAGTCCTCGAGCAGGCCCTCGACGTCCTCGATGCGGTCCGGGGTGCTCGCGTGCCCGCTCCGCGCCTGCTCCCAAAGCGTCAGTACTGCTGGCGCATCGCCCCGCTCGCAGCGGCGCACGTTGGTGTCCCCGGCTGTCAAGGCGGCAGCATATGTCCTGGGTGTTGGCCGCGGCCGGGCTTTAGAACGTGACCGTCCAGCCCTGGTTCTGCGCCTGCTCCTTGATGTAGGAGACGCCCGAGACCTTCGTGCCGGTCGCGTCCAGGAGCGTGATGGTCCCGCCGTTGTTGCTCAACGCGCAGGGCTTGACGACCGGCACCTCCAGCGTCTTGCCCGCGGCGAGTAGCCCGCCGGGGACGGCGCACTTCTCCTTGGCCTTGTCGGCGATCTGCCAGCCGGTCAGGTCGACCGGGTCGGGCGACGCGTTCAGCAGCAGGACGCTTTCGCCCTCGTCTCCGGCGCCGGCCGGGTTGACCAGCGCCGCGACGATGCGCACGGACGCCGTCTCCGGCAGCGGCTGGTCGATCAGAGCGTGGCCATGGACGTCGTCGGTGTTGAACGTCTGGTTCTGGAAGGCGAAGAAGAACGCGACCCAGCGGTCTTCGGGCTCGGGCAGGTGGACCAGCAGGCCGCCGTCGTTCCACACCCCGTCTTCATCCGTGTGGCCGGCCGCGTTGCCCTGGTTCATGTGGATCTCGTGCACGCCGGTGCTGGGCGAGATCTCCGGGAAGATGTGGTCGGCTTTGCTGTCGTGCCAGCGTCCGCCGATCGCCGAGACCTTGATTCTGGGGTCGTTGAGGGCGCGCTCGACGTAGTGCTGGATGAGGTCCTGCAGGTCGTTGTCGGGCCCTGCGACATCGGGCGGCAGGATTTGCATGTCAGCCTCTTTGAAGAGGTTGCCGCGCCGGTAGTCGAGCGCTGCGCCGCTCGGTTCGTGTTTGAGCGGATGCCAGCCGTCGCCCAGCGCCTCGATCGCTTCGGTGGCCGGGTGGCGAAAGTCGTTGACGATGATGTACTTGAGCAGCCGTGACTCCAGCGCGCCCTGGGAGTCCGAGAGGACGTTGACCGGTACCCGCACCACATCGTCCCCCGCCACCAACTTGAACTGGAAGTGGACTCTCCCGGTCCCGATCTCGCGCTGTTCCTTCGTCACCGTACCGGTGAACACACCATAGTTCTCGACCGGCATCCGTCCGTCCTCTCGTCACTACGAAGTTTGAGTAGTGAACAACTATAGGTGGAGTGCCTAGGCGATTGGTGGCGGTGCTCCCGCGGCGCTTTTCGCGAGCTTCTCGTCCCAGCCGCAGACGAGACAGGCGTGTTGGAACGCAGAGCGGGCGAACTCGAGCGCGAACGCATGTGGATCATCGCTTGCGCGCACGTCGTCCCAGTCGAGGACGTACAGGCCGAGCTCACCGTTCCAGCGCGCCGCTGCCGTCGAGAGGGAACCGTCCGCGAAGCTGGCGGGCGCTGGGTGGGCGTAGGCGTAGAACGCCGCCTTGCCCAGCTTCGGGTCTCCGGGCCACCATCCGACCGCCACCTCCTGGGAGTCCATCGAGTTGCGCATGATGAAGTCACCCGAGGGAGGGTCGGCTGGGAGCCCGGAGTAGAGGCTCACGGCCAGGTCGAAAGACCCCCACCAGGCGTTGACCGGCGAAGAGCGGCCGCGGAATGGCGCCCTGAAGGCGGCCAGGACAAGCGCGGCCCGGGTCGCGGCGACGAAATAGGAGGCCACCCGGTCGGGGTCATAGCTCGCATGCTCGTCGTCCTCGTCGAGCGGCACGCTCCATGACACCTCCTGCGGCGTCGGATCGATCTCGACGGCGCCGACCAGGTCTGCCACCGCGTCCAGCAGCTCGCGGGTCACGGCTCCCACCGAGCGGTTCGGGGTCAGCGGAACTCTTGCCGCACGGCCGTCGCTGTGATCGACCACCGCCTCGTGCGTGTGCAGGTCCAGCGCGACGACGAACGCGCCCGAGCCGTCGGGCGCCGGCAGCGGGCTCGTCTCCCAGCCCCGCGCGGTGAGGCGCAGCGCCGCATGCTGGAGCTGCGGCTCGGGCGGTGCCAGCACTGCGGCGAGCTTCCCCAGCACCTGCGTATGGCCATGAAGCGTGTCGCAGGTCTCACTCCAGTCCTGGTAGGCAACCGGCGGCCACAGGTCAGAAGACGCCATCGACCCACGGTAGCGCGCTGGCTCTCAGCGGGAGGGCGATCGTAGAGCGGAATCAGAGCTCGCCTGGGCAGAGGCGAATGCGTGGGCGATCGCGGTGAACCCGAACGTTGGCGCGACCAGGGAGCCGTCGGAGCGATGCAGGTAGCGCTCGGTGAGCTGGTCGGGACCGATGTCGGAGTCGAGGCGCAGGCCATGCTCGGCGAGCACCGTGCCGAGCCGCTCCGGCGGGAAGCCGCTGCGCGGCTCCTCGCTGGCGTCGGTCGCGAACGGAACCCACTTTGCCCCTCCGTAGTAGCGGTCGGGGTGCTGGAGAACGTCGGCGTAGGCGTAATCGAACAGCAGCGAGGTGCGAGAAGAGGTGTGCTCGGCAATCTGATCGAACAGCTCTAGAACCGCCGGCTCGGGCAGGAACATCGCCACGCCCGAAAGGAGGAAGAGCGTCCGGTCGCTGGTCGCATGACCGTGAGAGGCGAGCCGCTCGAGCAGGTTCTGGTGGGTGAAGTCGACCTCGACGTAGGTCACCTCGCCGAGAGCGCTCTCCGGCAGCCGGCCGAGACGCTCGCGCTTGTCGCGCAGCGTCGCAGGATGGTCGACCTCGAACACCGCTACCCCGGTGAGGCTGTCGCGGAGCCGGTGGGCTCGGGTGTCGTAACCAGCGCCGAGGATCACCACCCGGTCTAGTCCGGCCTCGACCTCCGCCCGCAGGATCGAGTCCATGTGGTGCATGCGGGCGATCGTGTACCCGTAGCCGCCGGGGGTCTGACGCTCCATGGCCCGGCGCATCAGTGGGTGCAGGAGCGGAAGTCTCCCGGCCGTGTATTTGCCATCACTCCAGCGGAGGAGCCGCGGCGCGATCGGATCGGCGATGCGAACCTCGGGATCTCGCTCGCTCCCTGCCGCCGCCACGGCAGAGAGCACGGCGAGGGCCGTCGTCGACGCGCGCTCCGTTCCCTTTTCCATCGCCATCGGACCGTGAGGCTAGCCGTTTGCGGTGCCCATCTACTCCTGGATTGGCGCCTCGTCTCCTCGACTTTTGCGCTCTCGACCTAAGAACGCGGAAACCCCCGGATTCCGGGGGTTTCCGATGCGGCTGAATGGAGTCGAACCATCACGGGTGTTTCCACCCACAAGGCCCTCAACCTGGCGCGTCTACCAGTTCCGCCACAGCCGCTCGAGGGCGGTCGATTCTAGATGCTCAGGGGGGTCGGGGGAGGCGGCGGGTTGAAAGCATCCGCGGGGGGCGGTAGCCTGCGAACAGGTGTTCGAACGCGTTGGCACCCGGCAATTTGGGGAGAATAGGAACGATGGTTGATCTTGACCTGACCAAAAGGCAGAAGGAGATCTTCGACTTCATCCGCAAATACGCGGCGAAGACGGGGTACCCACCGACCGTGCGGGAGATCGGCAAAGCGGTGGGCCTGCACTCCTCGTCGACCGTGCATGCGCACCTCTCCAACCTGGAGAAGATCGGGTTGCTCAGACGTGATCCCTCGAAGCCGCGGGCGATCGAGCTCCTCTTCGACAAGGCGAAGCGGACGATCCGTCCCGGTAGCGGCCTGCCACTGGTTGGCCAGGTTGCCGCGGGCGAGCCGATCTTGGCCGAGGAGAACATCGAGGAGTACCTCGAGATCCCCGATGTGATCGGTGGCGAGGACGGCGACTACATCCTCCAGATCCGGGGCGAAAGCATGAAGAACGCCGGCATCCTCGAGGGCGACTACGTCGTCGTCAGGCCCAGCGACGACGCGACCGACGGCGAAATCGTCGTCGCCCTGATCGGCGAGGAGGCAACGGTGAAGCGGATCTACCGCGAGAAGGACCACGTTCGCCTGCAGCCCGAGAACGACGAGATGGAGCCGATCCTCACCACCGACGCCCGTGTCCTAGGCCGCGTCGTAGGCGTCTTCCGCGCGGTCTGACGTCCCTGTCAGGCGATCCCTGGCTCTCGTCAGGGCCAGCGACCGGCTTCGATGAGGCGTTTGTAGCGTCGCTGTTTGCGGCGCGCGTCCCACATCAGCGCCGGCAGCAGGCGGACGGCCAGGCGGGGGAAGAGGTCGACCAGTCGCAGCATCGGGCCGCGCCAGCGGGGGACGATGAGGATCGGGCGCGGGCGCTCGGTCAGCTTGCCGACCTCCTGCGCCACCTCGGTCGCGGTCAGCAGTCGGCCGGAGAACGAAGGGGCGGAATCGGGGTCGTCGAGCTTGTCCTCGAGCATCGGGGTCCAGATCCCGTCCGGGCAGACGGCGGAGACCTCGATCCCGCGTAGACCGCTGCGGCGAAGGTCGAAATAGGTGCCGAGCGTGAACGCCATCGCGGCGTGCTTGCTCGCCGAGTAGGCGACCTCGCCGGGCGCCGGGACGATTCCGGCCAGCGAGACGATGTTGACGACGTGCCCGCGGCCGGCGGCGACCATCGGCGCCAGGGCGGCGATCGTGCCGTTCATCAGGCCGGTCGCGTTGACTTCGAGCATCAGTTGCCGCAGCTCCGAGCCCTGTTCCCAGGGCGGGCCGCTGAAGAAGACGCCGGCGTTGTTGACCCAGAGGTCGAGCGAGCCGCTCGCGGCGATCGAGTCGGCGACGGCACGGCAGGCGCCCTCGTCGCGAACGTCCAGCGGCGCAGAGGTCGCGCTGCCGCCGATCTCCGCCGCGGTGCGAGCGGCGGCCTCGGCGTCGACATCGGTGGCATGGACCGCGTAGCCGCGGCCGGCGAGCTCGGCCGCGATTGCGCGCCCCAGCCCGCTTCCGGCTCCGGTGACGACCGCGGTCCGCATCGTCGCCACCATATCCCGCTCGCGCTTGGCCCAGCGACGCTGGGGGCGTACCATCGATGAGCGGGCCGAGCGGACCGCGGGGGGAGAGAAAACCCCTCGAGGAAAGTCCGGACACCACAGGGCAGGGCGGTGGGTAACGCCCACCCGGGGAAACCCGCGGGAAAGTGCCACAGAAACACACAGCCGATGGCGCGGCCACACGTGAGCCGCGTACAGGCAAAGGTGAAATGGTGCGGTAAGAGCGCACCGGCGTCGCGGTGACGCGGCGGCCAGGCAAACCCCGCCCGGTGCAAGGCCAAGCAGGACCGTCGACCCGGCTCGGCGAGGTCCAGGTAGGCCGCATAGATAGATGGCCGCTCACGACAGGATCCGGCTTACAGGCCCGCTAACGGAAAGGCCTCCATTCGGGGGCCTTTCCCATCTCTGCACGATTTTCTGTCTTAGCCTTTGCTAATCTGCCGCCAACTTCCGCTGAATCTCCGCCTACATACCGCGGGGAGCGGGGGGCCCAATCAGTTGGGGCGAATCGCCGGCATCAGCCGCGTAGCGCAGCTCTTTCAGCGCGAGCCCGACAGCTAACCCCGCAAGCGTCGTAGAGAGACATGCAGCCAAGCAGAAACCGCCCTGCGCGGAAAAGCGATTCCCGACGTCCGCTCCGACTCGATCGGCGCGCGCTGCGACGCGTCCCCTGCGTCGCTCTGCTCGCCGTCCTCGCTGCGTTCGCAGGGGGGGCCGGCTCGGTCCAGGCGGCCACCGGTGGTGCGGCGATGTCCCATGGCAGTGTCACGTCCGCCGGTCAAGACCTCGCCTTCAGTCCCTTCCGCAGCGCCGGTGCTAGCTGGTACGGCCCGGGGCTCTGGGGCAACAAGACCGCCTGCGGCCAGATCCTGCGCCCCAACACGCTCGGTGTCGCCCACCGCAGCCTGCCCTGCGGCACCGCGGTCAAGTTCGTCTACGGCGGCCACGCGCTGATCACCCAGGTGATCGACCGCGGCCCCTATGCCAAAGGCCGCGCCTGGGACCTGACCGCCGCCGCCAGCGAAGCCCTCGAGTTCGACGGCGTCGGCATGGTCCGCTACGCGATCGCCGTCGACTACGCTCGGCCCACGGCCGGGCGCTGAGTTCGCCTGCGCAGCAGCCGCCGGGGCGGCTAATCTGCCCTGCTCAGCGCCATTTTCCACGAGAGGAGCATTGGTATGTCGAGGTCTTCGCACGGAGCATTCGCCGCGGCCGCACCGCGGAGGAGTCGCTGGTCGGTCCTGGCGCTGGCAGCGGGCTCTCTCGCGACCCTCTGCGCCCTCGCCGTCGGGACCAGCGCCGCCAAGGTTCCCAGCACCACCGTGATTCTCGGCCAGACCGCGACGATCCCGGACCCGTCCTGCCCGGAGCTGCCGTGCCAGGCGGTCGGCAGCGTCACCGGCTTCCAGGTCAGCAACGGGCAGACGCGCTCCCCCTTCCTGGTCCCGCATGACGGCACGATCAAGTCCTGGACCCTGACCCTGGCGCAGCCGACCAACAAGCAGCGCACCTTCTTCAACGGGTTCTTCGGCACGCCACCGGAGGCCCGGCTCTCGATCCTGCGCCGCGTCCCCGGCACCAACCCGCCGCGCTACAACCTGCGCAGCCAGGGCTCGATCAAGGTGCTGACTCCCTACCTCGGGCAGACGGTCAAATTCGGCTCGTCGCTGCAGGTCGAAAAGAACGACATCGTCGCCCTCACCGTCCCCACCTGGGCCCCCGCCTTCGCCCAGGACCTCCCCGCCAACAACGTCTGGCGCGCCAGCCGCGAAGCCGGCACCTGCGCCAACTCCACCGACATCCGCCAGGGCGAACCCCTCGAAAAAGTCAGCACCCGGGCCACCTTCGGCTGCAAATACTCCACGGCCCGGCTGCTCTACACGGCAACCCTCGTAGAGGGCTAGGCCCCCTGTCGCCCTAGGCGACCGAGGGGAGGACCCGCGGCGTCGCCTGGTCCTTGGGGAGTGCCGCCGCGCTCGCGATCAGGCTCTGGAACTCGTTCAGCGCCAGGTGCCCGACCGCCTCGAGCAGCTCCTCGTCGGTCCAGCCGATCTCCCGCGCCTCCTCGTGCAGGTGGAGCGGGGGAGGGCCGTCGGCGTCGAGGGCCTCTTTGAGGTAGGCGAGCAGCGCCGCCTCCTTCTCGTCGGCGGAGGTGAAGCTGCGGGCGCGGGAGACCTCGTCGAGGCCGAGCCCCGCTCGCCGCGCCGACTTCGCGTGCTGGGCGATGCTGTAGTTGTCCTCGCGGTGCTCGGCGACCGCCAGGGCGATCCGCTCACGGGTCGCCTGCGGCAGGACGCCGCCGCGTAGCTCCGAACGCATCCGCGTGTAGGCACGCAGCACGGCGGGGGAGCCGGCGAGGACGCCGACGAACTTGGTCACGGCGCCGCCACCGGCGGCCTGGATGCTCTTGATCAGCGGCGCGCTCTCGTCGGGAGCGGTCAGCTCATCGTGTATCTGAAATCTGCTTACTGCCGTTTTTACAGTCACGTCGCATCTCGTCTCTGCTCTGGGGGGCGATCTCGCTTTACAGAGCCTTTACGTGGCCTTTACTTTACTTTGAGCCAATAACTTACGGGAAGTAAGTTATAGCTGATTCGGCGTCTCCTCGCAAGCTCGTGGGGAACGGTCGAGAATCCTGTTTCTCTACCCGGTATACGCCGTTCTGCACCTGTTCGGTTCATTCGCCTATCGTTGCGCCCTTCTCGCGGACAAGCCAAGGAGGCCGGAATGGCAGAGCAACCCCGTAGCGCCGCTGACGTCATCGAGATCGTCAAGCAGAACGACGTCCGCTTCGTCCGCCTCTGGTTCACCGACGTGCTCGGCCAGTTGAAGAGCTTCTCGATCAACGCCGCCGAGCTCGAGGACGCCTTCGACGGGGGGATGGGCTTCGACGGCTCCTCGATCACCGGCTTCAACCCGATCGAGGAGTCGGACATGATCGCCATGCCCGACCCCTCGACCTTCGCCCTGATTCCCTGGCGCCCGGAAAACGAGAACTCGGTTGCCCGCATGTTCTGCGACGTCCGCGTCCCCGGCGGCGGCCCCTACGAGGGCGACCCGCGCTGGATCCTGCAGCGGGCGATGAAACGGGCCGAGGAGATGGGCTTCGACGCCTACAACATCGGCCCCGAGCTGGAGTTCTTCTACTTCCGCTCCGCCAAGCCCGAGGGCGGCGTGCCGGAGGTGCTCGACGAGGGCGGCTACTTCGATCTGACGACGCTCGACGCCGGTTCCGACGTGCGCCGCGACACGGTCCTGGCGCTGGAGAAGATGGGCATCCACGTCGAGTACACCCACCACGAGGTCGGCCCCTCCCAACACGAGGTCGACATGCGCTACAAGAACGCGCTCGAGATGGCCGACGACTGCATGACCTACCGCATCGTCGTCAAGGAGTACGCGATGAAATACGGCTGGCACGCGACCTTCATGCCAAAGCCGCTGTTCGGCGAGAACGGCTCGGGAATGCACGTCCACCAGTCGCTGGCAAAGGACGGCAAGAACGCCTTCTACGACGCCGACGACCCCTACTACCTCTCGGCGACCGCGAAGTCGTTCATCGCCGGCCAGCTCAAGCACGCGCGCGAGATCTCGCCGCTCTTCGCCCAGTGGGTCAACTCCTACAAGCGCCTGGGGCCGGGCTACGAGGCGCCGGTCTACCTGGCCTGGTCGCGTCGCAACCGCTCGGCCCTGATCCGGGTGCCGCTCTACCACCCCGGCAAGGAGGGCGCGACCCGGGCAGAGCTGCGTTGCCCCGACCCCTCCTGCAACCCCTACCTGTGTTTCGCCGGCATGCTGCAGGCGGGGCTGGAAGGGATCGAGAAGGGCTACGAGTTGCCGGAGCCGATGGAGCAGAACCTCTACCACCTCTCGCAGGAGGAGCTCTCCCAGCAAGGGATCGAGCAGCTTCCGGCGACCCTGGGCGAGGCGATCGAGGTTGCCGCCGACTCGGAGCTGGTGCTGCGGACCCTGGGCGAGCACACCTTCCGCCGCTTCGTCGAGATCAAGCGACAGGAATGGGACGACTACCGGGTCCAGGTCACTCCCTACGAGATCGAGAACTTCCTCCCGATCCTCTGAGGACTGAGGACCGATGGCGACGCTGCACGTCCTCCGCATCTTCTGCGACGAGCGGGACGAGTGGGGCAACCCGCTCGGGGTCTTCCTCGACGGGAGCGAGGTGCCGGAGGCGCGGCGGCAGGCCGTCGCCGTCGCGCTTGGCTACTCCGAGACCGTCTTCGTCGAGGACCGCGAGAGCGGCGCCTGCCGGATCTTCGCCCCGGAGGGCGAGCTGCCCTTTGCCGGCCACCCAGCGGTGGGGACGGCCTGGCTGCTGGAGCGGGAGGGGCATCCGGCGCCGGTCCTGCGCCCACAGGCGGGTGAGGTCGGTGTGCGGCGCGCGGGCGAGTTGACCTTCGTCGCCGCCGCGGCCGAGTGGTCGCCACCATTCGAGCTGATCCAGCTTCCCCTCCCGGAAGACGTCGAGCTCCTGCCGAGCCCGCCTCCTGACGCGGAGATGGCCTACTTCTGGGCTTGGGAGGACGAGGCGGCCGGCGTCGTGCGCTCGCGCTGCTTCCCGGTGATGGAGGGCATCGAAGAGGACGAGGCGACCGGCTCGGCGGCGATCTCACTCTGCGCCGAGCTGAACCGGCGGCTGACCATCCACCAAGGCCGCGGCTCGCTCCTCGACGCCCGGCCGCTCAGCGATGGCCGCGCCGAGGTGGGCGGCCGGGTCGTGCTCGACGAGGTGCGTGAGCACCCGATCTGAGGCGCTTGGCGATTTAGCCCGGCTATGACCGGGTCAAGTCGCCACGCGGCCGCTCGGCCGGACGCGAGAGCTCCGACGGCCACCAGAACTTGTCGCCGAGGGTGAGGGCGATCGAGGGCACGAGGATGCTGCGGACGAGGAAGGTGTCGAGGAGGACGCCGAAGGCGACGACGAAGCCGAGCTCGGTGAGGAAGGTGAGAGGGAGGACGGCGAGGACGGAGAAGGTGCCGGCGAGGACGATCCCGGCGCTGGTGATGACGCCGCCGGTAACGGCCAGGGCTCGCAGCATCCCCTGTTCGGAGCCGTGCTTTTCCGTTTCCTCGCGGGCGCGGGCGACGAGGAAGATGTTGTAGTCGACGCCGAGCGCGACGAGGAAGACGAAGGCGAAGAGCGGCAGCGAGGGGTCGGAGCCGGGGAAGCCGAAGATCACGTCGAAGACGAAGTAGCCGACGCCGAGGGCGGCGAGGAAGCTGATGATCACGGTCCCGATCAGAACCAGCGGCGCGGTCACCGCCCGCAGCAGGCCGATCAGGATCAGGAAGACGACTACGAGGATCAACGGCGGGATCACGATCGAGTCCCAGCCGGCGGCGTCGCGAACGTCGAATTCGACCGCGCTCGGTCCGCCGACCAGGGTGCCGGGCGCGGCTTCGTCGGCCGCTTCGCGGACCGGTTCGATCAGGTCGAAGGCCTCGGTCGAGTAGGGGTTGGGTTCGAGCGTCGCCTGGACCAGCGTTCCCGGCGGGCCGCTCGCGACCGGGCCCGTGACTTCCTCGACGCCGTCGACGCCTTCGACCGCACTCCTCACGGCCCCGACCTCCCCGGGGCCGGGGACGACGATGTCGGTCAGCGCGGTCTTGCCCGAGGGGAAGCTTTCGTCCAGCAGGTACTGGCCTTCGACCGATTCGACTTCGGTCCGGTAGCTGTCTTCGGCGGTCAGATCGGTCGAGAAGAAGGCGAAGCCGGCGCAGAAGACGAGGAGGACGCCGACCGTGCCGAACATGATGCGCCGGGGGGAGAGGGCGACCCGGTTGCCGACTCGGGCCCAGAACCCGTGGGTGGCGTCGGCGGCGTGCTCGAGGCGGTGACGGCGTATCTCGTAGGGGGTGAAGACGGCGCGGTCGAGCCGGCCGAACACGAGCGATGGGATGCGTCCCCGGCTGAGCTTGTGCAGCAGAGAGTTGAGCACCAGCAGCGCGATCGCGAGCAGACCGAGCGGTGGGAGCAGGACCACGAGCACGACGATTGGGACCACGATTGCGAGGATCGCGAGGACCACACGCCCGAGCGCCCCCGCACCGGAGCCGTCCACGATCGATCGCCGCGCGCGCTCGGAGATCTCGCCGCTCGGAGTCGTCTCCGGCGTGTGCGGGACGAAGGGCCAGAAGGCGCGCCTCCCGAAGATCGTCAGCAGCGCCGGCAGCAGGGTCAGCATCGAGAGCGCCGCGCAGGCGATGCCGATCGCGGCGATCGGGCCGAGCCCGGAGGTGCCGTTGACCTTGGCGATCACCAGGCAGAGCAGGGCGGCGACGACCGTCAGCGCCGAGGCGAAGATCGCCGGCCCGGCCGATTCGAGCGCGGTGCGCATCGCCTCGTGCTTGTCGGCGGTGTGGTGCAGCTCCTCGCGGTAGCGGGCGACCAGGAGCAGGGCGTAGTCGGTGCCAGCGCCGAGGACCAGGACCGACATGATCGAGCTCGACTGGCCGTTGATGGTCACGCCCAGCTCCGAGACCCCGTACCCGATCGAACGCGAGAGCAGCTCGGCGAAGATGACCGCGATCAGCGGGATGAAGAGGAAGATCGGCGAGCGGTAGATCACGATCAGCAGGAAGACCACGAGGCTGACCGCGGCGAGGAGCAGCGTCCCGTTGATGCCTTCGAAGACTTCGATTGCGTCGGCGGAGAAGCCGGCGCCGCCGGTGATCTTCACCTCCAGCCCGCCGCCGGGGTCTTCGATCACCTCGCGCCAGGCCTTGACCGGGTCGACGATCCGGTCGCCCTCGCCTTCGGCGTTGATGTAGGCGGTGACGATCGCCGCCTTGCCGTCCTGCGAGCAGACCGGGCCGACGAACGGCGCGTAGTCGGCGGGCTGGCCAGGGATGGTGGAGGTCGGCGTGCCGCACCCGGGCTCGCTGACGCCGAGTTTGTCGATCTGGCTCGCCCCCTGGCGCTCAGCAGCCGGCTCTTTGCCGCCCGCCGCCGCCGTGGCCCCGTCCGGGATGACGCCTTCGAACTCCTCCTCGGTCATGCCGGCGACGTTTTCTTCGATCGTCCTGAAGTTGGCCGGGGTCAGCCCCGCCTCGTTGCGGTAGACGATTACGGCAGGGGCGATTTCCCCCTTCTGGAGCTTCTCGGTCGCGTCGAGGGCCTTGGTCGACTCGGCGTCGCCGGGCAGGTAGGAGGTCGCCTCGTTGCTTTCGGCGTCTTCGAACTTGGTCGGCAGTTCGGCAGCGCCGACGGCGATGAAGATCGCCAGGAACCAGGCGGCGAAGACGATCCACTTGGCTCGGCGGCCGGCGGGGAAGGTGAAGAGGGAGCCGCGCACGAGCGGCAATCCATATCAGAGAAGAGCGGCCAGGTCTTTCGGAGCGGTTACCGGCGCCTGACAGGCGAAGTCCTCGCAGACGTAGGCGGTGGGGCGGTCATCGACCTGGGGCCGCTGGCGGAGCAGTGGCGGTTGCTCGCTGCCCTCCGGGCCGCCGGCGAGGACGAGACGCGGGCGGAAGGCGGAGCGCACCGTCGCCGCCAGCTCGCCGAGGTCGTCGCCGACCAGCGCCACCTCCCTGACGGGGGAGAGGTGGAAGTCGAGGGCGCGGAGGAGGTGGGCGAAGGACTTGGGGTGCTGGGTCGCCGCTTTGGCGAAGAGGGCAAAGACGCCCTCGGCTTGGCGCTCGTACTCGCGCTCGCCGCTCAGCGCCGCCAGCCGCAGCATTCCCATCGCCGCGGCGCTGTTGCCGGAGGGAATGGGGTGGTCGCCGATCTCCTTGCGGCGGGCGATCAGCTCCTCGTGGTCGCTGGAGGTGGAGAAGAAGCCGCCGCGCTCGGGGTCGCCGAAGCGGGCGACGATCTCGTCGGCGAGCGAGTGCGCGCGTTCGAACCAACGCGGTTCGAAGCTAGCTTCATAGAGGGCCAGCAGCGCCTCGAGCAGGAACGCGTGGTCCTCGAGGTAGGCGTTGAAGCGGGCGTCGCCGTCCTTGTAGGTGCGCAGCAGGCGACCGTCCGCATCGCTGAGCTCGGTGAGCACGAACTCGGCGCAGGCGCGGGCGGCGTCGAGGTAGTCGTCACGGCCGAGCACCGCGCCCGCCTCGGCCAAGGCGCCGATCGCCAGCGCGTTCCAGGCGGTGAGGCGCTTGTCGTCGAGTCCGGGCCAGACGCGTTTGGCGCGGGCGTCGTAAAGGGTGCGTCGCGCCTCCTTGAGGCCCGCCGGGGCGCTTTTGCGTCCCGATGGGACGGAAAACCGCCCCGGGCCGCCGGGGAGGTGGAGGATGTTCGCGCCCTCGAAGTTGCCGCGCTCGCTGATGCCGTAGAACTCGATCACGGCCTCGGCGTCATCGCCCAGCACCTCGCGGACCTGTGCCGGCGTCCAGACGTAGAAGCGGCCCTCCTCGCCCTCGGAGTCGGCGTCGAGCGCGGAGTAGAAGCCGCCCTCGGGGCCGCGCATCTCGCGCAGCATCCAGTCCAGGGTCTCCTCGCAGACGCGGCGATAGCGCTCGTGGCCGAGCGCCTGCCAGCCGTGCAGGTAGGTCCGCGCCAGCAGGGCGTTGTCGTAGAGCATCTTCTCGAAGTGGGGGACGAGCCAGCTGGCGTCGACCGAGTAGCGGGCGAAGCCGCCGCCGAGCTGGTCGTAGATGCCGCCGGCCAGCATCGCGTCGAGCGTGCGCTCGGCGATCTCACGCTCGCCGCGGGACAGCAGCAGCTCCAGGGCCGAGGCAGGCGGGAACTTGGGGGCGCCGCCGAAGCCGCCGCGCTCCATGTCCGCGGCTGCTCGCAGCCGCTCCATCGCCTCCTCCAGCCGGCGGACGTCAAGCGGCTCGGGGCTCGGCTCGACCAGCCCGACCGCGCCCAGTCGCGCCACGGTCCCCGCCGCCCGCTCGCGGATCTCCTCGCGTTTGCGCTCGAAGGCGTCGACCACCGCTTCCATCACCATCCGGAAGCTCGGCATGCCGCGGCCTTCGTCCGGCGGGAAGTAGGTGCCGCCGTAGAACGGCACTCCCTCGGGGTCGAGGAAGACGGTCATCGGCCAGCCGCCCTGGCCGCTGATCGCCTGCACCGCCTCCATGTAGATCGCGTCGACGTCGGGGCGCTCCTCGCGGTCGACCTTGACGTTGACGAAGTGCTCGTTCATGTAGGCGGCGGTCTCGGGATCCTCGAAGGACTCGCGCTCCATCACGTGGCACCAGTGGCAGGCGGAGTACCCGACCGAGAGCAGAAGGGGCCGGTCCTCGTCGCGAGCCCGTTGCAGCGCCTCGGCGCCCCAGGGGTACCACTCGACTGGGTTGTCGCGGTGCTGCAGCAGGTAGGGACTGGTCTCCTGAGCGAGCCGGTTGGGCATTGACCTGAGACTACCCAGGGCCCCCGCAGGCCAAATAATCGGTTCCCGAGATCACCGAAATTCGAGTCTACTAGCGGAAACGTGACGGTTTACCGTTGCGATCCGGCAATCAGGCCATACCTTTCATCAGTGGCGAGCGAAAGCACCCTCCAGAAGTGCGATCCCGCGGTGGCGGCGGTGCTCGAGAAGCTGGCCCCGGAGGACCGTGAGGTCGTCGAGGGGGCGCTGGCGAAGGCCGAGAAGACCGAGGCCGAGCTCCGCTACCTCGCCGATCACGACTCACTCACGGGCTTGCTGAACCGGCGCCGCTTCCGCGCCGAACTGGACCAGTACGTCTCCTTCAGCGCTCGCTACGGCGGTCGGGGCGCGGTGATGATCATCGACATCGACGGCCTCAAGGACGTCAACGACAAGCTCGGCCACCAGGTCGGCGACGGTCTCATTCGCCGCATCTCCGGAGCCCTGCGCGAGCGCGTCCGCACCACCGACATCGTCGCCCGCCTCTCCGGCGACGAGTTCGCGGTGCTGATGCCGCAGAGCGACACAGCCGGCGCCCTGCAGCTCGGCGAGGATCTGCGGGCGGCGGTGGCCGAGGGGTCCGCCTCCGCCCCGGAGCTGGGCGAGTCGACGATCAGCGTCGGCATCACGATGTTCGGCGGCGAGCGCGACGGCGGTGGCGAAGCGGTCCTGATCGCGGCCGACCAGGCGATGTACCGGGCCAAGGAAGAAGGCCGCAACCGCATCGCCCTCTTCCACGGCACCGACGATCCCGAGCGGATGCCGCAGCGCGCGCAGACGACCAGCGCCAGGATCCGCGACGCGCTCACCCATGACCGCCTGCGGCTCGCCAGCCAGCCGATTCGCAGCCTCGCCTCGGGGGGCATCGAGCGCTACGAGTTGTTGCTGCGGATGACCGGCGACGACGGCGAGCTGTTGCCGGCGGCCTCGTTCATCGAGGTGGCGGAGCGTTCGGGGATGGTCCAAGAGCTCGATCGCTGGGTCGTGGCGCGGGCCCTGGAGCTGCTCGGCGAGCGCGAGCGCGCCGGCGAGCCGGTCTCCCTCCACGTCAACATCTCCGGGGCCTCGGTGACCGACGTCTCGGTGCTGGAGTTCATCGAGCGCCGCCTCGACGAAGGCGAGGGCGACCCCCGCCGCTGCACCTTCGAGATCACCAGGAGCGCCCGCGTCGACGACTACGAGAAGGCGATCGGCTTCGCCGACCGCCTCACCGAGTTCGGCTGCGAGGTCGCGATCGACGACTACGGGGCCGGCCTCAGCCCCTTCCACCACCTCAAGCAGCTGCCCTTCGACGTGATCAAGATCGACGGCGCCTTCGTCCGCGACATGCCGCGCAACGACGCCGACCAGCTGACCGTGAAGGCGATCGTCGAGATCGCCCGCGGCCTCGGCAAGACGACGATCGCCGAGTTCGTCCAGGACGACGAGACGGCGCAGATGCTGCGCGAATACGGCGTCGACATGGCCCAGGGCTTCCACCTCGGCCGCCCGGTCGACGCCGCCGACGGCCTCTTCGCCAAGACCGTTTAGCCGAGCTCGGTCTCAGTCGCCGCGGCGCTCGCGGATACGTGCCGTCAGGCGCGTCTTCAGGTTGAGGGCGGCGGTCAGCGCCTTTTCCGGCCCTGACCCATGCGGCGGCAGAGCACCGAGCTGGCGCGCCATCTCGGCGCCGTTCATGTAGGCGTCGTTGTGGACGATCTTGCCGTCGCGAACGGTGAGCACGTCGCAACCCTGGACGTCGACCCGCGCGCCGTTGGGAACTAGCCCTTCGAAGCGGGCGGTGCCGTCGAAGGTGCCGGTGGCGTGCCAGTGCACCGCCGCCTTCTCGCCGGCGGCGATCACGTCGAGGATCTCGAAGCTGAAATCGGGAAGGGAGGCGAAGAGGTTGCCGAACCAGGCGCGCAGATCCTCGGGCACGCGCATGTCGGCGACGCCGTGGATCACGTCGCGGGTGCCGGGTTCCCAGCAGGCCGCCATCGCCTCGACGTCGCGCCGGGCGACCGCCTCGAAGTAGGCGCGGGCGACGCTCGCCGTCTCGGTTGCCTCGCTGGTGGGCACCGACTCAGGTTACTCCTGGCGCAGCTGCGCTCGCTTGATCTTGCCGCTGCTCGTCTTCGGCAGCTCGACCGCGAACTCGACGATGCGGGGGAACTTGTAAGGGGCCGTTTCCCGCTTGCAGTGCTCCTGCAGCTCGCGGGCCAGCTCCTCGCTGGGCTCGCGCTCGCGGGGGACGACGACGGCGCGGACGACGGACCCGCGCTCGGGGTCGGGGGCGGCGACGGCCGCCGCCTCGGCGACGGCGGGGTGCGACTGCAGGGCCGACTCGACCTCGAAGGGGCCGATCCGGTAGCCGGAGGAGAGGATGATGTCGTCGTCGCGGCCTTCGAAGAAGAGGTAGCCGTCCTCGTCCTCGCGGACCAGATCGCCGGTCGCCCACCACTCGCCCTCGAAGCGCTCGCCGTCGAGGTAGCGGCAGAAGAAGGTGGGGGAGGAGGAGGTCTTGAGCTGGAGCTCCCCCTCGACGACGCGGGTCTCGATCCCCGGCAGCGGTTTCCCCATCGAGCCCTGGCGGACCGCCTCGCCGGCGAGGTTGCCGCTGACGTGCCCGGTCTCGGTCTGGCCATAGCCGTCGGCCGGCTCCAGGCCGGTCGCCTGGTGGAAGGCGGCGATCGTCTCCGGGTCGAGCGGCTCGCCGGCGGAGACCATCCGCCGCAGGGCCGGGAGCGGGCGCAGGGCGGTGCGCTTGGCCAGTAGCCGGTACTCGGTCGGCGCTTGGCAGAGGACGTTGACGCCGAGCGCGGCGGCGAAATCGAGCCGCTCGGCCGGGTCGAAGCGGCCGTCGTGGATGACCGCGGCGGCGCCGGTCAGCCAGGGGGCGAGGAAGACGTTGCGGGCCGACTTCGACCAGCCGGTGGCGGTCGTGCACCAGGCGAGCTCGCCCTTGCGCGAGCCGAACCAGTGCTCGGCCTGGGCCATCTGGCCGAACAGGTAGCGGTAGGCGTGAACGACCCCGCGCGGCTCGCCGGTGGTTCCGGAGGTGAAGACGATCAGCGCCGGGTCCTCCGGGCCCATCGCCTCGACCGTCGCTGGCGTCTCCTGCGGCCGGTCCTCGTCGAGCACATCGCCGACCTCGGCCAAGGTCATCGTCGCAACGCCATCCGGCAGTTCCGCCAGCAGCTTCTCTTCGCCAACGCAGAGCGCCGGATTGGCGGCAGCGACCCGCAACCCCAGATCGTGCCGGCGCAACTGCGTGCTGCAGGGCAGCGCCACCGCCCCCATCCGCCAGCAGGCAAGCAGGCTCAGCACCCACTCGATTCGGTTGCCAACGAGGGTCATCACCACATCGCCTCGCTTGACACCGCGCGCCGCGAAGGCGCCCGAAAGCCCCGCCGAACAAGCGATCAATTCCCCGAAGTACCAATCCCGCCGGTTCGCCTCGGCGTCCACGGCCACGATCCCTAACCGCGAAGCGGGGGAGCACTCCAGCAAGTCCTCGATCAGGTTCACGGGCGGGGAGTCTGACTTATGAGAGAGGGGGTGGGAGGGAGGACCGTGTGCCCCTGCCCGGGAGGCCGTTGCGCAGCTGGGTCCGGTGTAAGGGTTCAAGCCGTAATTCTTGAGCCTCCCGGGCAGGGGCACACGGTCCTCCCCGCTAGCGCTCTCATACGGCAGCAGGCCGGCGTTCTTGAAAAAGCTGCCTCAACCCGAAGCGATCCCAATTCTCGAAAGCTTCCCCAGCCGAGAAAGCGGGCATAGCTTTGCTGGAAAGCTCCCGTGCGGGAGGAGCTTCCATGCTGGAGAAGCTTTTGTGGAGCTCTTTTGTGGAGCTGAAAGCTTCGTGAGCTTTCGTCCCGAGCGAAGCGTTCCGTGGGCGGGTCGAGAGGCCCCCTCCCCCGGAGGCTCAAGAATTACGGCTAGAGCCC
>DASTNW010000087.1:0-37504 GCA_035762685.1 Solirubrobacterales bacterium
CCGCCGCGACCGGGATCGACCTCAACACCGGCGCGACCGACACCGCGGCCCGGGCGCTGTACGAGAGCACGGGCTTCACCAACCGCGAAGGCTCACCCGACGGCCCCTCGATGCTCTTCTACGAGCGCGAGATCTGACCCCGGTCGAAGTTGAGGACTTGACCCCACCATGGGTGGGTCAAGTCCTCAACGAAGCTGGGCGAAGCCGATGCCGCTCGGTGGGTCGACGCGGTCGGGGTGGAGGAGGTGGGCGAGGAGCTCGGTGCCGTCGACCAGGCGCGGACCGGGGCGCGAGTAGGTGGAGGCGGCGTCGACGGCGAAGACGCGATCGGCGCCGAGCGCCTCGATCCGCTCCCAGTGCTCCTCCGCCTGGGCGCGCGAGTCCTCGAGGTACCAGCCGCAGGGCATGACCACGACGACGTCGGGCCCGAGCGCCGCCAGCGCCTCCCACTCGACCTCGGGCGACTTCGCCCCCGCCGGGCCGGCGACGTCCTCGCCGCCGGCGATCTCGATCATCTCCGGGATCCAGTGGCCGCCGACGAAGGGCGGATCGAGCCACTCGAGCGCCACGACCCGCGGCCTTCCCCCGTCGCCAGCCCGGCCGTCGGCCCCCGCGACCGCCGCGCGGACGGCGGCCAGCCGCCGCTCCAGCTCGCCCCGCAGCTCCGCCGCCCGCGCCTCGATCCCCACCGCGGCGCCGAGCCGGGTCACGTCCTCCAGCACCTCACCGAGGCTGCTCGGATCCTGCTGCAGCACCCGTGGCTGGCCGGGCAGGCGCGCCGCCACGGCGACCACGTCCTCGTAGGAGACGGCGCAGACGTCGCAGATCGCCTGGGTGACGATCAGCTCCGGCGCCAGCTCCGCCAGCCGCTCCTCGTCGAGGCTGTAGAGGGTGTGGCCTTCGCCGACGACCGACTTCACCGCGGCGTCGATCTCCCCCGCCGCCAGCCCCTCTGGCAGGACCGTCGCCGTCAGGTGCGGCAGCTCCCGCGCCGCCGGCGGAAAGTCGCACTCGTGCGTGACCGCGACCACGTCCCCGCCGAGACCGAGCGCGAACAGCATCTCGGTCGCGGAGGGGACGAGGCTCGCGATGCGCATCACACGACTATTTCACCGCCGCCACGAGGACGTTTTTCGCGCCGACCATCCCCGCTTTGTTGGGATGGATCGGCGCCGCCAGTTCGCCCGGCACCAGCGGTTCGACCCACCGCGTCGAGCTGCTCTTGCAGGCGTCGTGGCCGATGCTGGCGCCGTACCAGTTGACCAGCGTCGCCCCGTTGGCCGCCGCCTGCGTCGCCAGCATGCCGTTCAGTTTCTGCTGGGTCGAGCGCAGGTAGGGCACGTCGCCGAAGCCGATCGGCATCTGCGGCCAGCACCCGAACCCGGTCTCGGGGAAGATCGCCGGGTAGTTGAGGACGTAGATTTTCGCCGCCGGAGAGCGGGTGTGGATCCCCTGCAGCACCGCCGCCACTTTCGGCGCCGTCGCGGTGATCCGTTCCGCCAGCTGGTCTTTGCCGCCGGAGGCGTATTTGTCTTTGCAGGGCGTGCTGAACGGGTTCAGCGTGATGCAGTCCTGGGCGACGTCGGAGAAGCCGATGTCGTTGCCGCCGATCGTGATCGAGACCACGGTCGTTTCCGTGTCGAGCGAGTTGAACTGCGGCGGGTTCGGCCCGTCTGGGTCGACGTTCTGCGGCTGCGTCATGTGGTCGGTCCTGGCGCCGCTGCAGCTCGGGTCGCGCAGGGGCAGGCCGATGCTCGGCGCCGCCAGGCGCGGGTAATTGTTGCTCGACTTGAGGCAGCCCAGCGGCAGCACCGGGTTGGGGATCAGCGGCCCGGCGGTGTAGGAGTCGCCGAGCGAGACGTAGTTCGCCGCTCGGGCCCCGGTCGCGGCGACGAACAGGACCGCGAGCACTGCGATCGCGAGGGTGAGCGCGCGCAATAGCCGCCGGGGGCGGGTAAGGGTCAACGCATTCATCGATCTCTCCCTTCAGTTGGTTGGCCCCCGCCAGTCCCTGGGAACTGCAAATGCTCAATAAATCTAGTTACAAACTCCGATGACAGATACCCGGGTTGGACGAATTACCAACTTCTGGGTAAGGCCGCGGCCGACCCGCCGTTGCTCTTCAGCGTCAGCATGCGCTCGTCGGCGGCGCGCATCAGGGTCGCGAAGTCGGTGCCGTCGTCGGGGAAGACCGCCCAGCCCACCGAGGCACTGGGAACCGGGCCCCGGCGGTCGGATTCGGGCAGGCCGACGGCGGTGCGGATCGCTTCCGCCATCCGCTGCGCCCCCTCGCCGTGGGCACCGGGCGCGATCACGGCGAACTCGTCGCCGCCGATGCGGGCCAGGGTGTCGGTGGAGCGGAGGATCGCGTGGGCCCGGTCGGCCGCCTCGCAGAGGACGACGTCGCCGACCTGGTGCCCGTGCTCGTCGTTGATCCCCTTGAAGTTGTCGATGTCGAGGACCAGCAGGGCGAGTGGGCTGTCGTCGGCGCCGCGGCGCCCCCGCGGCCTTGTCCGCACTTCGAGCTCGCGGTGCAGGATCGCGTCGAAGGCGCGGCGGTTGCCGATGCCGGTCAGCGGGTCGTGGTTGGCGAAGTTGCGCTGCCGCGCCTCGGCGCCGACCAGGCGCCGTTTCAGCCCGACCATCACCCAGGTCGCGGCGAGATAGCCGGCGGCGAGGCCGACGAAGCGCGGCAGGTAGGCGTTCTCGATCGCGTTGCCGTCGTAGAGCAGCGGCGTGCCGGCGACGACGATCAGCTCGATCGAGAGCGGCCAGGCCCAGCGGGCGGGGAAGAAGAAGGCGGCGTAGAGCAGCGAGCAGACCAGCAGCGGCTCGATGTAGCTGAGCGAGCCGCCGGTCAGGTATAGACCGACGCCGACGACCGGGATCGTCACCACCATGCCGAAAGCGAGCGCGTTCATCGACGCGTGCTGCCAGGGAATCGCGCCGGTGACGCTGCCGATCCCGTAGAGGAGGACGGCGAAGCTCACCCCGAGGACCCAGGGCAGGCTGCCGTGGACGGCGCCGGGAAGGAAGGCGGCGCCGGCGCCGATCAGCGCCGAGACGATCCAGAGGTAGCCGGAGATGCGGCCCATGCGGCCGCGCTCGTCAGGGGCTTCGGCGAAGCCGCTCGGCGGCTGAGCGCTGTCCTTCGGGTACGCCTGCATCTCGATCTTTGATCGGCGGCGAGGCGAAATCCTTGACTACTAGCGGTGCTGTGTCGCCTCAGCCGTCGGAGTAGGCCGGCTCGGCCTCGCGGGCCGTCGCATCGGCCTCCCGTTTGGCGCCGGGCGCATCGTGTGCGGGCGCCGGGACGTCGCGGAGGACGAACAGCGCGATCGCCGCCGCGATCGCCGCCAGCCCGGCCCCGATCAGGTAGGCGACGTGGTAGCCGGAGGTCAGCGCCGAGGCGTTGGAGACGCCTTCGTCGAGCAGGCCCTGGGTGCGCTCGGTCGAGAGCGTCGCCAGCACCGCCAGGCCGATCGCACCGCCGACCTGCATGCTGGTGTTGACGAGGCCCGAGGCGAGGCCCGAGTCCGCCGGCGTCGCCCCCGACATCGCCAGCGTCATGATCGCCGGGAAGGAGGTGCCGACGCCGACCGCGATCAGTAGGAAGGGCGGCAGCAGGTCGGTCAGGTAGTTGGCGTCGACCGGCGTGCGGGCGAAGAGCAGCAGGGCGACGACGACCAGGCAGACGCCGGGGATCAACGTCGTCCGCGGGCCGAAGCGCATGATCAGCTTTTCCGAGAAGCCGAGCGAGAGCGCGCCCATCACGATCGTCGTCGGCAGGAAGGCGAGGCCGACGTCGAGGGGGCTGTAGTCGAGCACCCGCTGCAGGTAGAGGGCGCCGAGGAAGAACATCCCGAACATGCCGGCGACAAGCAGCGCCTGCAGCACGTTGGCGCCGGCGACGTTGCGGGAGCGGAACAGGCGCAGCGGCATCAGCGGGTTGGCGATCGTCGCCTGGCGGTGGATGAAGAGAGCGAGCAGCCCCGCGGAGACGGCGCTGAGGGCGATCGTGCGGGTGTCGCCCCAGCCCCACTCGGTGATCTGCAGGATCGTGAACACGCCCAGCATCAGCGAGGCGGTGATCATCGCCGCGCCCGGGAAGTCGGCCCCTTCGTGCAGGCCGATCCCCTGTCGTCCCTCGACCAGGCGCAGCGCCAGGTAGGCGACGGCGATGCCAATCGGCAGGTTGATCAGGAAGATCCAGTGCCAGCTGATCGCGTCGGTGAGGACGCCGCCGGCGAGCAGCCCGATCGAGCCGCCGGCGGAGGCGACGAAACCGTAGACGCCGATCGCTTTCGCCTGCTGCGCCGGCTCGGGGAACATCGTCACGATCATCCCCAGGATCACCGCCGAGGCCATGGCGCCGCCGGCGCCTTGGACGAAGCGGGCGCCGACCAGCATCGCCTGGCTCTGGGAGAGGGCGCAGACCAGCGAGGCGGTGGTGAAGATCGCGAGGCCGAGGAGGAAGACGCGGCGCTGGCCGACCAGGTCGCCGATCCGCCCCGCCAGCAGCAGCAGCCCGCCGAAGGGGATCATGTAGGCGTTGATCACCCAGGCCAGGTCGTTCTGGGAGAAGCCGAGGTCGTCCTGGATCGAGGGCAGGGCGACGTTGACGATCGTCGCGTCGAGGACGATCATCAGCATCCCCGCGCAGAGCACGTAGAGCGCAAGCCAGCGGGTGCGGTCGTTCTGTTCGGCGGTGGGGGAATTCACTGGGGGAAAACTCGGCCCGGCGCAGGGTCGCCGATCCGGTCCCCGACCTTATCGAGGTCGGGAACTCGGCCCGGCGCCGCCACCGGTCCCCTGCATAGAATCGGGCCGTGAGCGACGGGGGCATGGCCGCAGCGAGCGGACTCGAGCGCCGCCTCCGCTCGGGGCCGATCGGGATCGGCGTCTCGGCCGTGCTTGTTCTGCTCGCGGTCGTGCTGGCGCTGCAGGGCAACGACGGCGAGCAGGCGCAGGCGGTCGGCACCCCACCAGAACTCGTCGACGGCGGCGAACTGGGGAGCCTGGAAGAGTCGCTCGGCCACGAGGTCTACTGGGCGGGAGAGCTCCCCCCCGACCGTTCCGAGGTGAGGGAAGAAGCGGACGGCAGCGTCTACCTCCGTTACCTGCCGCCGGGCGTCGACGCCGGCGACCCGCGCGAGCGGTTCCTGACCGTCGGCACCTACCCGGTCGCCGACGCCACCGCGGCGCTGCGCGACGCCGCCGCCGAAGCGAAGGTGGCGCTGCGGCGGATCGGCGCCGCCACCGTCTTCGTCGACCCGGCCTCCGCCGGCAGCGTCTATCTCGCCTACGCCGGCTCCGACCTGCAGATCGAGGTCTACGACCCGGCGCCGGGACGGGCGCTCGAGCTCGTCCGCTCCGGCGCGATCCGGCCGGTGGGCTGACCGTGTTCGTCTCCTGGCTGCTGTTCCCGGTCCTGCTGGCGGCGCTCTGCTTCGGCTGCGGGCTGCTGCTCGAGGCGGCGGTGGGGCGGCGGCTGCCGGCGCCGCTCCTCGCCCCCGCCGGCTTTGCCGTGCTGGTCGTGGTTGCCGGTCTCTTCACCTCGCGCGGCGAGACGGCGTCGCTGGCGACGCCCGCGGTCGTTCTGCTGGCACTCGCCGGCGCCGCGCTCGCCTTTCCCTGGCGCGGCCGCGGCCCCGGACGCTGGGCGCTGGCGGCCGCGCTGGGAGTCTTCGTCGTCTACGCGGCCCCGGTCGTCTTCTCCGGCGACCCCACCTTCACCGGCTACATCAAGCTCGACGACACCGCCACCTGGATGGCCTTCGTCGACCGGGTGATCGAGCACGGCCGCGACCTCTCCGGGCTCGAGCCCTCCAGCTACCAGACCACCCTGCAGGTGAACCTGCCGGAGGGCTACCCGGTCGGCGCCTTCCTGCCGCTGGGCGTCGGCACGCAGCTGACCGGTACCGACGTCGCCTGGCTGGTCCAGCCCTACATGGCGACGATGGCGGCGCTGCTCGGCCTCTGCCTCTACTGGCTGGTGACGCCGCTGCTCGAGTCGCGGCCGCTGCGAGCGCTGGTCGCATTCGGCGCCGCCCAGTCCGCGCTCCTCTTCGCTTATAGCCTCTGGGGCGGGATCAAGGAGCTGGCGGTGGCGCTGGCGATCGCCGTCCTCGCCGCCGTCGCGCCGGAGGCGGCGAAGGCGGGGTGGGGCTGGCGCGCGGTCCTGCCGGCGGCGATCGCGACCACGGCGCTGCTGACGATGGTCGGCTCGGGCGGCCTCGTCTGGATCGCCCCGGTCCTCGGCCTCGTCGCCGTGGCACTCTGGCGGGAGCGCGGCTGGCGGCCGCTGTTCGCTCGCGCCTGGCCGCTCGTCCTGACCGTCCTCCTGCTCGGCGTCCCGGCCCTGTTCGCCGCCGGCGCCTTCTCGCCCACCCAGGGCGGCCTCACCAGCGCCGCCGAGCTCGGCAACCTGATCAGCCCGCTCAGCATCGCCCAGTACGTGGGCGTCTGGATCGGCGGCGACTTCCGCCTCGACCCGATCCGGCCAGGGCTGACCGACTACCTGATCGTGCTCGCGCTCCTCGCCGCGGTTGCTGGTGCCGGGCTGGCCTGGCGCCGCCGGGCTTGGGGCCTGATGCTCTACGCGATCGGCGCCGGCGCCGGCAGCATCGCCGTCTTCCTCTACTCCTCGCCCTGGGTCGGCGCCAAGGCACTCGCCTCGGGCAGCCCCTCGCTGCTGCTGCTGGCCCTGGCCGGGGCGGCCGCCTTCGCGGCCCGGGTCGAGCGGGTGTTGGGGACGACCGTGCTGGCCCTGGTCCTCGCCGGCGTGCTCTGGTCCAACGCGCTCGGCTACCACGACGTCAGCCTCGCCCCCTACGCGCAGCTGCGGGAGTTGGAGAGCATCGGCGAGGAGTTCGCCGGCGAGGGGCCGGCGCTGATGACCGAATACCAGCCCTACGGGGCGCGGCACTTCCTGCGCGACCTCGACGCCGAGGGCGCCTCCGAGCTCCGCGCCCGGCCGGTGCCGCTGGTTGCCGGCGGCGAACTCGAAAAGGGCGAATGGGGCGATACCGACCAGATCGCGCTGGTCTCGTTGTTGACCTACCGGACGCTGGTCCTGCGGCGCAGCCCGGCCCAGAGTCGCCCCCCCTCGGCCTACTCGCTGGTGCGCCGGGGTGACTACTACGACGTCTGGCAGCGCCCGGCGAAGGCCGTGGGGGGCGTCGTCGAGCACCTGCCGCTGGGCGACTTCGAAGACCCGACGGCCGAGCCCGAGTGCACCGAAGTCCTGCACCTGGCGGCGCTGGCGGGGCCCGGGGGGGCGGTGGCGGCGGTCGAGCGCCCGTCCCCGCAGGTCGTCTCGCTGGCGCAGTCGGCCCACCCGGAAAGCTGGCTCCCGACCGAACCGGACAGTCCGGACCTGGTCCCCCACGGGCCCGGAACGGCGCTTCTGCAGGTCGACGTGAAGACCGGTGGTCGCTACGGCTTCTACCTGCAGGGGAGCGTCCGCAACCCGCTCACGCTGCGGGTCGACGGCACCGAGGTCGGCACCGTCGAACAGCAACTGAACGAGTCCCAGCAGTTCCTCTACTTCGGCCGGCTGCCGCTACGCGCTGGCCGCCACGAGGTGGAGCTGGAGCTCGCGGACCAGAGTCTCGCCCCCGGTAGCGGCGGACCAGCGGAACCGATCGGCCCCCTGGTCCTCAACCCCGTCGAGGCCGAATACCCCGTGGTGAAGGAGCTGCCCGCCGCTCAGGCCGAGTCTTTTTGCGGCCACCGTCTCGACTGGGTCGAGGCCCTTTCCAACGCCGTTGACTTGTTTAAACAAATGAAATAGTTTGATCGCTCCAGTTATGCACTCGAAGGAGCGGATCGTGGACAGGGGACCAGGGGCAGTACTTGCGGTACTGATTGCGGCGATCGCGGCGTTGGCAATCGCAACGGGCTGCGGCGACAGCAGCGACGGCAGCGAACCGGCGCTGACCAAGGCCGAGTACATCAAGCAGGGCAACGCGATCTGCAAAAAGGGCGTGGAAGAACGGATCGCAGTCAGCGAAGACGTCTTCAAAGAACACACCAAGAACGGCAAGCTCGAGCTGACCCAGGCAGAAGAAGAAGACCTGGTTTCCGAAACCACCCTGCCGCCTGTCCGCAAGGCGGTCGAAGAACTCGCCGCGCTGGCGCCTCCGGAGGGCGAAGAGGACACCGTGAACGCGATCGTCGAGGGCTTTGAAGAAGCGGTCGAGGCGGTCGAAGAAGACCCCGGCAGCGTCCTCGGGAGCGGCGACAGCCCCTTCGCGGAGCCCACTGAAAAAGCAGGCGACTACGGCCTGCAGCCCTGCGTCTCGCTCTCCTAGGAATCGCCGCCCTGCAATTTGACTTGGATCGACGAAAATACTTTGACCACTACGGGCAGAAATCGTTGGAGGCGGATCGTGCATAGGGGACGCAGGGCGGCGATGGTCGCGGTGGCAGCAATCGCGGCGCTCGCGATCGCAGCGGGCTGCGGTGGCGGCGGTGACGGCGAAGAAGCGCTGACCAAGGCCCAGTACGTCGAAAAGAGCCACGACGTTTGCGGGCGCGCCATCGACAAAAGGGACGTTCTGCTCGAAGACGCCTTCGACCTAGTCGAAAAAGAAGGCTTCAAAGGCATCACCGAACTGAGCAAGCCGGCCCAGGAACGGCTGGTCCTGTCGATCGCGCTGCCGCCGATCCAGGAGGGGATCGAAAACCTGGCCAAGCTCCCCCCTCCGGAGGGCGACGAGGACACCGTCGACGCCTTCGTCGAAGGCCTCGAGGCGGCGGTCAAGAAGACCGAAGAAGACCCCAGCGCTGTCCTCGGGAGCCCGACCCCCTTCGACAAGCCGATGCGGGAAGCCGCCAAATACGGCTTGGACCGCTGCTCCGAACTCGCCTAGGCCCTTCCTAGCTCTCGTCCTCGTTTTCGAGCCACTCGCGGGCCTCGTCAGCGACGTCTGCGTCCCTTTCGACCAGCAGCGCCATCAGTTCGGCTTCGCAGGTGTGGGTGCCGGCGGTCCAGGCGCGGCCGAGGATGCTCCACATGCAGAGGGTCATGCCCATCGTCAGGTCGAGCGCCTCGGCTGAGGCCTCCATCAGCGCCCTGAATTCGCTCGCGATGCCCTCGACGCGGATCGGCGCGATGTCGAATTTGCGAGCGGCGACCCGGGCCCGCATCTGCGCATGGCCGTTGCGTGAGCCGAAGAACCAGGCGTCGCTGAGGAAGCGCGCCATCTTCTCGCTCTGGCGGTGGTCGAGATCGAGTGACCTGGCGCTCTCCTCGAGCAGTGGCTTCAGGTCCCGTTCCTTCGCCGTGAGGAGGTCGTCCGCGAAGTCTCCACCCCCAGGAAGCGACACCGCACCAGTCTATTGATATGGAAATGCTCGGGTATTTCTATATATACGTGCCAAGTTTGGCAACACGCGGGGAGAATTCGGCGGTCGCGCGGTCAGAGCCCAGCCGGGTGGCGACTGGCGAACCCGACCGGATCGACGCTCGCCTGGTGCCAGCGGGGACCGCTGACGCCGGCGGGGTTGCCGCGGGTGTCGAAGCGCAGTCCGGCGACGACCATGAAGACGTGCTGGGCGTTGGCATAGACCGTGACCCAGCGCCCGACGCCGGGCTCGCCCCAGTGCGCAAGCTCTCCCGAGACCATCGTCCCGTCGAGCAGCTCCGCCCCGTGCAGGGCGTAGCCGACGGCGCCGGAGCAGTCGTAGCCGCGGGCGAGCCAGCCGGTGTGTCCGCCGCCCCAGACATAGGGCTTATCGTCGATCCGGTTGGCGGCGGCGATGATCTCCTTCACGGCCGCGGGTGCCCAGGGCGGCGCGATCGCCCGGCCGTCGACGAGGCGGGCCGCGCAGGTCGAACTGGTCCGCGCCCCGGAGGGCGGAAGCGAGGTGCAGCCGGCGCCCCAGGGGATGGCGGCCCCGGCGGGCGCCGCGGTCCCACCAGCCGCCGCGAGCGCCACCGAGAGGGTGATTGCGAACGCGGCAATCGATCGTTCTGCGAGCCTCAGCACGAGCCCAAGAGGCTACGCGAGGGGCTGGCTCAGCGCTGTTCGAGATAGCGCAGCGCTGACTGCGCCGCGTTGAAGCCGCTCATGCCGTGGACGCCGCCTCCGGGGGGCGCCGCCGCGGAGCAGATGTAGAGGCCCGGGACTCCGGTGGAGTAGGGGTCGCGGGCGAGGCGGGGGCGGACCAAGGTCTGGAGGGGGGTGTTGGCGCCGGTGACGATGTCGCCGCCGACGTAGTTGGGGTTGGCGACTTCGAGGTCGCCGGGGGAGCGGACGGCGGTGGCGACGATGCGCTCGCGCAGGCCGGGGGCGAAGCGTTCGATCTGGTCGATCACGGCCCGCTCGCCGTCGCCGTCGTAGCCGCTGGGGACGTGGGCGTAGGCCCAGATCGGGTGGACGTCGCCGGAGGAGCGGCCGGGGTCGGCGAGGTACTGCTGGCCGACGAGGACGAAGGGCCGCGCCGGCATGCGGCCGCGGTTGACGTCGCGCTCGGCGGCAACCAACTCCTCGAAGGAACCGATCGCGTGAACGGTCCCGGCGCGGCGGCAGGGCTCGGCCACCCACGGCACCCCGCCCTCGACCGCGAAGTCGACCTTGAAGGCGCCGGGACCGTGCTCGTAGCGACGGTAGGCGCGGGCGATGCGGCCGGGCAGGCGGTCGCCGACGATCGCGGCCACCGCGGCAGGGGCGAGGTCGAAGGCGACGACCCCGGGCGAGCCGAGCTCGGCCAGCGAGCGGACGCGGGCACCCGTCTCGATCGTGCCGCCGTGCTGGCGCAGGTCGGCGGCGAGGGCTTCGGCGATCGACTGGGAGCCGCCGCCGGCGACCGGCCAGCCAACGCTGTGGCAGGCGCTGATCAAGGCCATGCCGACGGCCGAGCTCAGTGGCTGGGTCAGGCGGCTGAAGGAGTGCGCGGCGACACCGCCGAGCAGGGCCCGCGCGGCGGGCGTCCGCAGCCGGCGACCGAGAACGGTCGCCGGCAGCAGGGCCGGGACCCCCAGGCGGGCAAGCAGGAGCGGGTGCCGCGGCAGGTGCAGCAGTGGCCTGGCCAGGTCTTCGTTGAGGGCGTCGAAGTTGGCGGAGGTCTTGCCGAACAGCTGCCGCCAGGCGCGCCCGTCGAGCCCGAGGCCGGCGGCGGTGTCGTCGAGCGAGCGGACCATCGCCGCGGCGCTGCCGTCTTCGAACGGGTGGGCGAGGTCGACCTCGGGCCAGCGCCACTCGAGCCCGTGCGCCTCCAGCCCGAGCGAGCGCAGGAAGGGCGAGGCGGCAGCCATCGGGTGGGCGGCCGAGCAGAGGTCGTGGACCAGGCCCGGCACGGTCAGCTCGGCGCTGCGGGTGCCGCCGCCGATCTCCGCCGCTGCCTCCAGCACCGTCACCCGCACCCCGGCCCGGGCCAGCGCCACCGCGCAGGACAGCCCGTTGGGGCCGGAGCCGACCACCGTGGCCTCGTCCGTCGAGGGCTTTCCTCCCCTGCGGCCGTGGCGAGTCATCGACGAACGGAACTGGCCGGCGCGTCGCCCTCGACGCTCCCGTGCCTGCACGTCACCTCGACCGGGAAGTCCCAGGACTCTTCCAGCCACGGCTGTCGCTCGACCATGTCGGCGACGGCGACGGAGCCCTCCTCCAGCAGCCCGTCCGCGGCGTCGTGGATGCGGTAGCGCTGGCGCCCGCTGCCGACCGCTTCGGACTCGAGCTCGATCACCCGCACCTCGCCCGGCGCGAAACCGCAGCGCTCCTGCACCGCCTCCAGCAGCTGCCGGCCGTGGAAGTGGCCGTCGCCGAAGTTCCAGCCGTTGACGACGTTGGAGATCAGCTCGCCCTCGCGCGCGTCGTAGGCCTCGACGTCGTCGACGGCGTGGGGGAGCAGGGCGTTGAGCGCGCGCCCGTGCGAGTGCATGGAGCGGAAGGCGAGCCCCTTGTTGAGGAGGAAATCGGTCAGCTCCGGGTCTTCGTAGAGCCGCGTCACCTGCTCGCCGACCAGGGCGGCCGACTTGACGATGTCGGTTTCCAGCTTCGCTTCGGCGCCGCTGCCCTTGCGGAACAGCCACTGGGTGGTTGCCCAGTTGCCGGCGTAGTAGCGCATCGAGGGGAGGAAGGAGATCTTGTCCGGCCGGAAGTTGCCCAGCACCGGCAGCCCGAGGCAGACGACCGCGATCAGCGCGATCAGCAGCGGGTCGTCGAGGGAGGAGAGCGGGACGTCCCCGTAGTGGCCGAAGAGGAAGAAGACGCCGAAGATCATGAAGACGTTCCACTCCAGCGGCACCGCCAGCGGGAACATCGAGGTGATGTTGAGGTGGAAGAGGACCATGCCGACGATCGCGATCGTGCGGACGACGTCGTTGTCCACGGTGAGCAGGAGCAGGGGCCAGCCGAACTCCTGCACGGTGCCGAAGTGGGCGATGCCGGCGGAGAGCCGCGAGGGGCGCATGTCCTCCGGATAGTCGCGCCAGAGCCGGCGCTTCAGCGCTTTCGGGCCGACCAGCGGCGCGTTGCTGATCATCGTCGAGACGACGAAGGGGAAGTGGCGGTTCAGCTTCGAGGAGGCGGCGCCCCACCAGATGAAGATGAAGACGAACTGCCAGGCGACGATCCACTGGTCGGGCGAGAAGAGGCCGACGGCCAGCATCGTCGCGTAGATTTCCGGCCGCGAGCCGAGGAACGAGACCTTGTCGCGCAGCCCGAGCAGGGCGAGGAGCGCGAGCAGGACCGCGATGCCGGCCGGTGCCATCCGGCCCGCCCCGGTGCCGGCGGCATCGACGCCGGCGGCGAACAGCAGGTACAGCCCGGTGGCGACGACGGCGGCGTAGAGCGCGACGTCGAGCCAGGTGCGCCGCGTCCCCGCGGTGAGGGGCACCCTGTCGGGCCACGGCGGCAGCCGCACGGTCCCCGGCCGCAGCCAGTAGAGCGGCCCGCCGATCGGCGGCACGAAGCGAAAGCTGAGCGGCATCGAGCCGGCCCCCAGCCCGAGCAGCTCCCACAGCAGCGTCCAGAGGGCGAACTTCTGGAAGACGATCGGCTCGGTCCACCAGTCGCCGAAATCGCCGATGCCGCCGAGCCCCGGCGTGGTCGAGATCGCCAGCAGCGCCCCGCCCGCGTAGATGACGAGCTTGAGCGCGTAGAGCAGGTAGACCGCGGTCGGCGAGCCGAACCCGTTTTCGCCCCAGTCCTGCACCAACGGCTTGATCCGCGCCAGGTGCGGTTCGCGCTTCCACTCCTCGAGCTCGAACGGCGGCGGCGTCGGCGCGAAGAAGCTCATCCCGCGCATGCTCTCATTCGCCTGCGGCGCGTGCAGGAGCACCGGAGGGAAGACGGGCTCCTGTGGCGATATTCGCACAGCGATAATAAAACCGGCCTCTGTGCGAATATTCTTACTAGTAGTGCAAAGTGCGATAAAGTGCAGATATGCGCACAAATGAGTCGCCCATCCACCGCCAGTGGACCGTTCGGTCCCCCGCCGACGTCGGCCGAGTCCTGGCCGACCTGAGGGCCGCTTGGGGGATCACGCAGGAGACGCTGGCGGAGGAGGTCGGGGTCGACCGCTCCTATCTGGCGCGGTTGGAGGGCGGTGCCTCGACGCTGGCACTGGAGCGATCGCTGCGGGCCCTGCGACGAATGGGCGCCACGATCAGGATCGACGCCCCTGTCCCCGACGAGGACGATGGCCCGTCAGGCTAGGCGGCTCGGCGTCTGGCTCGATGGCCTGCACGTGGCCGACCTCGAGCAGCGCCGCTGGCCGGAGCTGCGTTGCCGCTACACGGACGCGGCCCTCGAGCGCTGGCCGCTGAACAGCCCCCTGCTCTCCTGTTCCCTGCCGCTGGGACCGCGGCCGTTGGACGCGCTCGCCTTCTGCAAGGGGCTGCTTCCCGAGGGCCAAGCGCTGCAGATGCTGGCGGCGAGCGCCGGCGTCGCTGTCAACGCGACCTTCGAGTTGCTCGCCCGCTACGGCCGCGACGTCGCCGGTGCGCTGGTGATCGCCGAGGAGGAGCCGGCCGAGCGGCGCTTCGGCGTCGAGCCCTACAGCGAGGAGACGCTCGCCGCCGCCGTCGCCGAGGTCGACGAGTTCCCGCTCGGCGCCCACGACGACAGCGAGCTCTCGCTCCCCGGGCTGCAGGACAAGCTGCTGCTGGTCGAGCTGGAGGGGGGAGGCTGGGGGAGGCCGGTCGGAGGGCGCCCCTCGACTCACATCCTCAAGGTCGACGACCCTCGCTATCCCGGCTTGGTCGCGGCGGAGGCACTCTGCCTCGAGCTCGCCCGCGCGGCCGGCCTGACGGCGCCCGCTTCCGAGCTGATGCTGGTCGGTGAGACGCCCTGCCTGCTGGTCTCGCGCTTCGACCGGGAGACCGACGGCGACGTGCGGCGGGTCCACCAGGAGGATCTCTGTCAGGCGCTGGGCATCGACCCGGAGGGCGCCCGGGGGCGGGCGAAGTACGAACGAGCAGGGGGGCCGTCGCTACGGGCGGCGGCCGACCTCCTCGACACGTACGCGCTCGACGCCGCCGCGGAGCTGGACCGACTCGCCGCTGCCGTCACCTTCACGGTGCTGATCGGCAATGCCGACGCTCACGGCAAGAACCTGGCGCTGCTGCACTCGACGGCGGAGAACGTCGCCCTGGCGCCGCTCTACGACACGGTGCCGACGGCGCTCTGGCCAAAGCTGCGCGGCGAGGCGGCGATGGCGATCGGCGGCCAGGTGTCGTTGGCCGACGTCACCGTCGAGGACATCCTGCGCGAGGCACGAGCCTGGTCGCACCCGACCGGCCGCGCCCGCGAGGTCGCCCTTGCCACCACCGCGGCGATCGTCGACGCAATCGACGCCGAAGCGATCCCTCCCGATTCCGACGTTGCCAGGTATGTGAGCGAGCGAGCGGCGCGCCTGCTCTCGACCGAGGCGGGAGGGCGATGAAGGCGCTCCTGGCGCTGGCCCTGACCGCGGTCCTCGCCGCTCCGACGCCGGCGGCGGACTGGCGCGGGGGCGCAGCGGCCACCGAACGCGAGGCCGGAGCGGCCGCGTTTCAGGGCCGGGTCGAGCGCGTCGATGCGGCGACGCGGCGGCGGATGAGCGGCGTCTCCTGGCACCCAGGCTGCCCCGTCGGCTTCGCCGAACTGCGGCTGCTCACCGTTGCCCATTGGGGCTTCGACGGTGACGTCCACCGCGGCCGGCTGGTCGTCCACCGCGACTACGCCGGGGGAATGCTGAGGGCGATGCGCTCGCTCTACCGGCAGCGCTACCCGATTCGCCGCATGCGCCTGGTCGACGCCTACGGCGCTGACGACCACCGCAGCATGGACGCCGACAACACCTCCGCCTTCAACTGCCGCACCGTCGCCGGCAGCCCGGGGGTCTGGTCCGAACACGCCTACGGCAGGGCGATCGACGTCAACCCGGTCGAGAACCCCTACGTCACCGCCTCCGGCCACGTCTCACCGCCCGCCGGCGCCCCGTTCGTGCGGCGCCGGCACGCGAAGGGCGTGATCCACCGCGCCGGCCCGGTCGTGGCGGCATTCGCCGCGATCGGCTGGGAGTGGGGCGGCAACTGGTCCTGGCCGAAGGACTACCAGCACTTCTCGGCGACGGGGAGCTGAGCCCCCTAGGCAAGGGAGATGACGTGCGCGGTGCGGGGGGCGACGCGGGCCTCGAGCACGTCGAGGTAGGCGCGCTGGAGGGCGTCGAAGCCCCGGCCCGGGACCGTCTCCAGCCAGCCAGCGGTCCACTCGCAGAACGGGTGCCAGGCATCGGCGACGCGCCGCTCGAGCTCCGCCCGCCCCCAGTCCTCCGCACGCTTGGTCACTCGCGTGGGGGCGAAGAAGAAGGTCGGTTCCGGCCCCGGCAGCTCGCCGCCCCCACCGAAGTCCTCCCAGTGGGTGATCCCCACCGCCATGCTGTGGAGCAGTTCGTCGCCGTAGTGGGAATGGACCGCCTGGCGCACGGCGCCGTCGCCGGCGAAGTCGACGAAGGCCGCCGGCCCATGCTCGAGTGACTCGATCTCGTCATAGGTGACGGTGCGGTCGTAGACCCCGAGGCCGGTGACGAACTCGGCGCTGCGTGGTGAGGTCAGGCCGACCAGCTCGACGCCGTCGCGCTGCGCCAGCAGGAAGGCGGCCGCGATCGCCGTCTTGCTCGAGGCGCTGGCGAGGACGATCGGGCCGCGCCCGGTCAGCTCCTCGTCGGCAAGCTGGTCGTCGATCAGGAACGAGGTGAAGAAGAGCGGCCGCAGCAGCATCTGGACCTCCTCGGTGTCCGCTCGGTAGAAGCGGTCCAGGTCGGTCGCCAGGTAGCGGTGGTAGGCCGACGGCAGCTCGGCCCGGTGCGGCGAGCCGTCGACGAAACCAGCCTCGTCGGTGCTGACGGGGGTCACCGCCAGGTGCGAGGACGGCGGTAGGTACCCGTACACCCGTGTCCCCGCCTCGAGCCCCTGCGCCTTGCTGCGCTCGACCTCGGCGAAGCCCCACATCGGGACGCGTCCCCAACCCTCCTCGGCGGGGAAGAAGTTCCAGTAGGACATCGCCTCGCCCATCACCGCGTAGGTGACGTTGTTCGCCGTCAGGCCGAAGCGGTCGACCCGCAGCAGCGCCTGCCCCGGCTCGATCTCCGGCGCCGGCGCCTCGGCCACCCGGCACTCACGGAGATCGTCACGCTTGACGAGAAAGTCGGTCACTGTGGACTGGATGCTCTCATGGGTCCGACCGTATGGCCACCTAGGCTGGCGGCGTGTCGACTTTCACCGAGCTCCTGATCGCCGTCGCCTTCGTTCTCCCGGGGTTCATCACCGCCGATCTGGCGGAGACGAGGCGGGCGCGGCCGCGCCGCACCGATCCGGAGCTGATCCTCCGGGCGCTGACCTACGCGCTGCTGATCCAGGGAGCGGTGGCGCTGACCGGGTGGACCGGGCAGTTGATCGAAGACACGGATTCGGGGCAGAACTGGAGCGACCATGTCTCGGCGATCGTGCTGTTCGTCTTCGTCGTCGCGATCGTCGGCCCGACCCTGCTGGGGCTGGGGCTGAACGCGCTTCTGCGCCGGGCGGAGCGGCGCGGGAACCTGAGTCCGTTTCACTACGCCCTCGGCGGCCGCGACGCCCGGCAGGGCTGGGACTACATCTTCGAGCGCTTCGCCAGCGGCTTCGTCTTCCTCACCCTGAAGGAGGGCGTCGCCGACCGGCCCCCGTTCCTCGTCGCCAAGTTCGGCGACTACTCCTGGGCCCCGCAGCAGCTCTCCGACGTGCACGACGTCTACTTCGAGGAAATCTGGATCGCCGATTCCAGCGGGCAGATCGTCAGTGAATTCGAGGACACGCGAGGCCTCTGGCTCTGCCTCGACCAGATCGACATGATCCAGTTCATCGACCCGCCCCGCTAGAATCGGGACATGGCCGAACGTAGGCAGAGCCAGATCAAGAAGGGTGGCTACCAGGGCTCCGAGGATCCCGGCTTCCCGACCAAGCTGATGAAGCCGCAGGTGCGACCGGTGAAGCACAGGCGTCCGCCTGAGCAGGCGCCGCGGGCCGGCAGCCAGTAGAGACCTACCAGCCGCTCGTTCGAGTCGTTCGCGGTGCGGTTTAGTCTTCCCGCATGAAGTTCGAGGTGGGGGAGGAGATCGGCCGCGGCGGCTTTTGCATGGTCCACCACGTCACCGTCCACGACGACGACGGGGCCAAGGTCGGTGAGCCGATGGCGATCAAGCGCCTGCGCGACGATCTTCGGGGGTCGCCCGAGGGCCTGAAAGAGATCCGCGAGCGCTTCGAGCGCGAGGCCCGCCTGCTCGACGACACCCTGGACCACGACAACATCGTCCCCGTCCTCTATCGCAACCTCGGCGGGAAGAACCCCTTTTTCATCATGCCGCTCGCCGACGAAAACGTCTGGAGCAGGGCCGTGGAAAAGGACGCCGGAAACGAGGCGTGGGTGTGCGGGGTGTTTCGCCAAGTCCTCGACGCGATGGCCTACACGCACGGGAAGGGTGTGATCCACCGTGACCTGAAGCCGGAAAACATCCTCCTCTACGGAGACCATGTCCGGGTCAGCGACCTCGGCTTCGGCAAGAACCTCACGGGCGAGACCACGAGGCTGACCAGGTCGGCCTACTGGCTCGGGACCGACGCCTACGTGGCCCCGGAGTGCAGGCCAGGGATGGAGGGAATGGGCCCGCCGGCCGACGTGTTCTCGCTCGGCAAGCTGCTGATGGCCCTGCTGACGGGCCAGCATCCCGAAGAGGGCGTGCCCGACGTCACCGACCTGCCCGAGCGTTTTCGCTACTTCGTCTTCCGCTGCTGCGAGAAGAAACCGGAGAACCGCTTCGCCGAGGCCAAGACCGCGCTCGAGGCGTTCGAACGGGTGGACGGACGCCCGGTCTTCCGCGAACTCGAAAGCGAGCTGGAGGAGCTGGTCGAGTCCTGGTTCGTCGCGCCGGAGGAGGAGGATCTCGAGGTGGTCCGGCAGATCGACCAGTTGCTCCGGGAACACCCGAACGAAGAGGCGCTGTTCACCAGGCAGGTCCCGGGCCTTCCCGTCGATCTCATCAGCCAGTACGTGGAGGAGCTGCCGGACGCGTTCGCGAAGATGCTCGCGATATACGACGAGCATGTGAGCGGTGGCCTTCCCTACCCGTACTGCGACGAGGTGGCCGACCTGTACTGCCGGGTCTTCATGCGAACCGAACGGCTCGACATCCGCAGGCTGGTGGTGGCCCGCCTCCTGACCATGGGCTCGACCCACCACCGCTACCACGTCCGCGACCGGCTCCTGGCCACGCTCAGCATGCTCGACGAGGAAGACGACAGCTCGACCGTGGCGATGGTCGCGGACGAGGTCCGCGACAACCCCCGGTCCGCCTTCGCGGCCGAGATCGCCCCCAAGTACGAGCTCGTCCCGGCCGTCCGCACCGCCTTCAAGACGGCGCTTGGAAAGAACTCCTAGTCGTCCGGTTTGCTCTCGTCCTCCTGGCCTTTCCCCCCGGTCTTGGCCAGCGAGAAGAGCAGGCGGAAGCCCTTGGGCGCAGTGGCACCGGTGGCCACCGTCAACGCCAGGCCGATCCCCGATCCCACGTACCCCCACGGCTGGGAGTACTTAGCAGTCAGGAAGAGGAACACGATCGTCACGGCGCTGAAGACGAGCGTGGCGATGACGCAGATCACGGTCAGGCTGATGAACAGGTTGCGTTCGCGAGAGCTGTCCTCGCGGGTGGTCTCCCGCTCTTTCATTTCCTGTTCGTGGCACTCGTTCGCCCGTCGCTCGGCCGCCTTTTCGCGCCTGTCCTCGCGTTTTTCGGCGGCCTCCTCGCGCTTTTCCTGGTTCAGACGAGTGAGAAGCGCGTCGACCAGGTCCGCGCCCCGTCGCTCGTCGCGATCCCGGATCTCGGCGTCGGTCAGCTTTTTCCGGTCCTCCTTGTCGGCCTGAGCGTCCTCGCGAAGGATCTTCTCGACCAGGTTCAGGACCCGGGTGCTGTGGCGCGTGTTGCCGAGCTGCTCCAGGAGGACGACGCGCAGCAACTGCCTGTCGTCCCGGTTATCGCCGGCCTGAGCCAGGGCCTCCTGGAAGGCCGCAGCCACCTCCTGCCCGACGAGGTCGGCTTCGGCGCCCGGGTTCGAAGGCGCCACGGGAGCGGAGCCCCCATGTTTTTTGCCTTTGATCGAGGGGGCGGGCATTACGGCGAACCCCCGCCCGCTGCCCCGCGGGTCGCGATAGCGCTAGCCGTCTCGGCTCTGTTGTAACCGTGGTGAAGCATTTTCGCTCCTTGCGCGCACTTGCTTTCCCCTCCCCACCCGAGGTCAAGCCGTCGTGCGACAAAGACGAACCTGCTACACGCTTAGACGATTTTGGATATTCCAGCCCCCAGGGTAGGGCCGAAGGCTGCGGCGCATCGGGCCCAAACAGCGGCCCGAGGCTATGTCCGCCTCGGAGGATCCGCTGACAGGCTTCTGCGTCTTGTAGAGAGCGCTCAGCCCCCAGCGATCTTTAGGACCGGATCTTCCAAAAGCTTGAGGAAATTGTAGCCCCGAAGAGGGACTTGGGCAACATCTGCTCCGACAAGCAGCTAACCCGCGACCTTTCTCACCTACCTGACTGTTACTGCAGTAGTGCGATAAGGCTTGGTGAGATCAGCCGATCTGGATTGGCTGCGCGCCGCGGCAGCTGCCTTTGTATCGCCGGTTGCGCTGGTCGCCGGAGTAGCCGACGCTGAGGCGGTACATGCCCGACTCGGTCGCGAAGTACTGAGCCAGGAGGTAACTGCCGTTCGACTTGACGGTGACGCCGCCGCTGAAGGCGGGCCTGCCCTTGCACCGCTTGTCGCCCGGACGGTAGAGGCGGAAGTTGATCACGCCGGAGGGAGCGACCGCGCCCGAGAGGCGTGCCCGAATCGAGATCCGGTTGCCCTTAAGGCGTGCGCGCGGTTTGACCTCGGGCGCTCGCTTGTCCACCTGGGCCTGGCCGCTCGGGTCACACGGCTCGGTCGCCCCTTGGTTCGAGGCGTCACCCGAGTAGCTGGCCACGAAGCTGTAGCGACCGGGCCGCCGCGCGACGAACGGGTCCGAGCGGACCGTACCGTTAGCGGCGACGGTGACAGTGTTGATCGACAATGGTTTGGAACAGTCGGCTGCGCCCGGACCGTAGATCTGGAACGAGACCGTGCCGGCGGGCGCGTAGGCCCCCTGGAGAGTGGCCGTGACCTGGAACGGGGTACCAACCGTGAGCTGGCTCTGGACCGTGCTCTTGATCGAGGGTCTTGCCTGGGAGACGCTGGACTTCGCCTGGCCGCACCCGGCCGTCGTCGGGGCGTGGTTTGGGTCGCCCGAGTAACCGACCGTCCAGCGGAACGTGCCGACACGAGTGGGTAGGAACGCGGCCGAGTGGTATGAACCGTTTCCGGCTACGCGGACCGTCGAGCTGAAGGCCGGCGCGCCGGAGCAGTTCGCGTCGCTGGGTGGGAAGGCCGCGAAGGTGATTTGACCGGCCGGTATAGCGCCTTCCTGGAGTGACGCCGTGGCCGTCACCGGGTCGCCGACGGTGCCGCCGGTGGCGCTGGCCACCAGGACCACGTCGACCTTGCCCACCGCCGAGGACTGGTTGGCCGCCCCGCAGGCCGTGCTGGCCGCTTCGTTGTTGGCGTCGCCGGCATACCCCACCGTCCACCGGTACAGCCCCGCCGGCGGCGAGAAGCCGGGCGGGGAGTAGGGGCCGTTGCCGCTGACGGGCACCGTCGCTTCGTATTTGGGAGCGCCCGCGCAGCTCTGGTCGCCCGGTCCGTAGGCGCGGAAGACGAGCTGCCCGCTGGCCTCGAAGCCCCCGGTCAAGGTCGCTTCGTCGGTGATCGGCGAGCCGACCACCACGGCGGAGGTCGCCGTCCCGCCGAGCCCCGGCGAGGCCTTGCCCACCGCCGAGGACTGGTTGGCCGCCCCGCAGGCCGTGCTGGCCGCTTCGTTGTTGGCGTCGCCGGCATATTCGGCCGTCCAGCGGAATTCCCCGGCCTGCTGGGGAAGAAAGTCCGCGGAGGTGGCGCTGCCGCTCTGGAGCGGCACGGCATCCGTTTCCAGCGGCGTCAGGCAGCCGGTGTCCGAGGGCCCGTAGACCTTGAAGACCACTTCCCCGGTGGGGGAGAAACCGTCAGTCACGGTCGCTTCGTCGTGTATCGCGGTATTCACGACGCCGGCGCTCGCGGTGCCCTCCACGCCAGGGCTTTTCTTGCTCACGGTCGAGGCCGCGGAGCAGGTGGAGTCGGCAGCGGGGTTGTCGAGGTCGCCCGAGTAGTGGGCGCTCCAGCGATAGGTCCCCGCCTCAGGCGGAGTGAAGTCCGCGGAGGGGTACTCGCCTTCGCCGTTTACCGAGACCGAGGGCAGAGCGGGGGTCAGCGCCGGCCGGGAGCAGGTGGGGTCGTCGGGGCCGAAGACTTCGAAGGAGATTTCCCCCGACGCCCCCGGACTTTCTGAAAGCTGCGCAGTCGCGTGGATCGTCTGGCCGATGACCGCGTCGGTGGCGACGACGCTCAGGCTAGGCGTGGCGGCTGAAGAGGTGACCGCAAGCAGCAGGGCGAGGGCTATCGAGGTGCCAGCGACAGCCGACGCTCCGAGCGCGGCCCGATAAGACATTCGCATCTTCATTCCAGCGTCCCAATCGAGACCCCGACCGCGCTTGCGGCTCCGTAAATCAAAGCTTTTCTCGCTCTCAGCGTCTTTTTCTCAGCGGGCCTCGACCCTAATCTAGAATATCCGTCCATCCATTCCACTATGACGGAGCGAGTCAGGCAGATGAGGAAGTTGCACCGCCGTCGTTGTCTCGAGCTTTCGATGGTTGCCGCGGTTTTGGCCTTGGCAGCGGGGCCGTCGGCGAGCGCGCTCGCGGCCGGTGAAGAACCCTCGACGCCGGTCGTCGAATCCCCTGGCGGCTCGGCGGAACCTACCGCCCCAGCGACCCCTTCGCCGGCTCCCACCACGCCGGCGTCGCCGGGGTGGACCTCTCAGGGCTCCGGCACGGGAAGCTCCGCCGGTGGGGCCACGTCGATCCGGCACGGGAGTTCGGTGGGCAGCGGCGGCGTGCCGGAAAAGGCCGCGCCCACCAGCGAGGGAGCGTCGCACGCCACCGGGGCGACCCCCGAAGAACCGTCATACACCCCCGGTTCGGGTGATTACTCCGAAGCGCAGCCGTCGACCCCCTCGGGGTCCGAAGGCCCGGCGAGCGCGACGAGCGGAACCCGCTCGGTCGAGCCGGCGGCCCCGCCAATCGACGCCGGCAGGGCGGTCGAGGTTGCCGTTGGCGCCGCCGCTCCGCTCGCTCACGCCGAGTCGTCTCAGCGCAGCAGCTCCGCGACCCCGCCGGCCGCGGCGTTCACGGGCCCCGCCGACCAGGGGGGCTCGAACTCCTATCTCCTGCCCTTGCTGGCCATCCTTGCGCTCGGTCTTCTCGGCTTTGCCGGTGTCCGTCTTCGACACCTCCACGAGCGTCGGCGACTGGAAGCTCTCCGGCGCCGACAGGAGGTCGCATGGAAAGCGTCCCTCCGCCAGATCGAGGTGAAGCGGGCGATTGGCGCCCTGAAGCCGAGCGGCGAGCGGCTGCAGAAGCTCGACGTCGGATAGCTCGTCGATTGCGTTCCGGTGGTATGGATCGGTTAGCGCCGCTGGTCGAGTTTCCTGCTGACGATCCGGAGCGGGCCCTGCGGTTCTGGCAGGGGCTGCTCGGCGTCGACCTCGCGCCGCGGGAGGCGGAGGCCGGAGAGGGTTGGGAGGCCGACGAGGAGGGGCTGCGCCTCGGCGTGCACGAGCGCGGCACCGGGCCCGGCGACACCGGCTCGCTTCCATATTTCACGGTCGACGAGATGCCCACCGCGCTCCAGCGCGTCACCGAGCTGGGCGGCTCGATCATCCATCCGGGCGAGCGATGGGCCATTTGCCGCGACTCGGAGGGGAGCGCCTTCGCCCTTGCCGCCCGCCAGAGGTGAAATGTGACCGCGGCTGAGGGCAGCTGACTGTAGCTAGCGGCGCAGAACTCGCTGCCACCGAGTGCGGTGGCGTCCCTCACGCCGCAGCGTGTCCCCGATCAACCAGAGCATCGGCGGCCAGAGCCCGACGAAGAGGGCCCGGCGTTCGGCATTGCCGCGTTCGTCCTCGCCGATCGTCTTGGCACGAAGCCAGAGTGCGATGCAGAGCAAAATCGCTCCTAGCGAGAGTCCGTAGAGGTGATGGCTTTGCAGCCCTAGCTGTCTGTGATCGGGATGAGGCATGGCCATGCAGGTCATCTACCCGAATGGCCCGCTCGATCAACCGGTGGTCGGGCGGACGAACGGGTAGGCAAGGGCATGAGCCGCTCCCATCCCAACCCTCAGACCCTGCGCCGCCGGTGGTCGACCGCTGCACGATGGCCGCTCGGCGTGGCGCTCGCCGCCTGGCGCTACCTGTGGAGCACCACTCCCGTGCATCGCTGGGAGATGAGCGGCGGCTGGCCGGCCGACTCGCCCCCCGAGCTGCCGGCCGGCACCGACCTCGAGGGGCTGCAGAGCTTCGAGGACGGGGTGGGTCCGTTGGTGCACCGGATCTACCGCTCCCGGATCGTCGGGTCGACGCTGACGCCCGAACGGCTGATGGCGCGGATGGCGAAGGACCTCGACGGTGTCGCCCCCTCGGAGTTCGCCACCTTCCAGAAGGTCGAGGGCGAGAAGGGAGATCTCAGCAAGGGCGATCGCTACGTGGTCCGGATGCCCGGTCCGTGGGACGGCCCGGTCCGGGTCGTCGCCGTAGGTGAGACCTCCTTTCGGCTGGCAACTCTGCGAGGTCACCTGGAGGCCGGTCAGATCGAATTTCGAGCGCGCTCGGACTACCGCTCGCTCTGGTTCGAAATCGAGTCCTGGGCTCGCAGCGGCGACCGGCTGAGCGATCTTCTCTACGCACGCGTTCGGATCTCGAAGGAGGTCCAGCTGCACATGTGGTCCTCGGTCCTGCGCCGGGTCGTCGATCTGGCCGCCGGCAGGATGGAGGGCGGGATCGTGATCACGACCCGCGTGGTCGAGGCCGGCTCCCTTCCCGGCCTGCAGCGGGACGATCGCCTCAGCCGGAGGACTCGGGCCCGCGTCGCCGCCCTCGCCGACCGCCGGGTCAACTTCGACGACACCAAGGCCGACATCTACGCCTCCGAGCCGGGCTGGAACCTGGACGACCTGGTCGAAGCGCTGCCTCACGAGCGTCCTGGCCCTCCTACCGAGGAAGGCAGCTGGCAGGTTGCCCGGAGGGTCATGGACAGCTACCAGCTGGCCGACCCCGGGGTCGTTACCGCCTCCTACGACAAGGACGTGCCTCTCTCGGGCCGGGACATGTTGCTGCGGATCAGGTTCGCCGGGCTGCGCCTGCGGGTCGGAGTAAGGATCGGCGACGTCTTCGAGGAGACGCGCGATGTCGACGGTCGCGCGGTCCAGGTGTTCGGCTGGAGCTACAGCACCCTGGAAGGTCACTTCGAGGAAGGCCAGATGCACTACGAACTCTGGAAGTGGCAGGACAGCGGCGACGTCGAGTTCCACCTGAGGGCGATCTCTCGGGCGGCCCAGAAGGGCCCGTTCCTGCTGCGAACCGGCTTCCGCCTGTTCGGTCGCAGCAACCAACTGCGCTTCTATAGGCAGGTCTGCAGACGGATCAAGAGGCTCACGGAGGCCCAGCTCGAGACCGAGCGCGCGGTCTCTGCGCGCTGACCATGAAGGCGGTCGTCGCTCAGGTCTTGCGCTCGAGGTCGGCGACTTCCTCCGCCTTCTCGTCGGCCTTCTCCTGGGCGTGATCCAGCTCGTCCTTCTTCTCGCCCTTGCGCTCCTCGCGTTTGCCCTGACGACGCAGTGAGGCGTCGTCGGTGAGGTCGCCCGCCGCCTTCTTGGCCCTGCCGGTGATCTTGTCGATGATTCCCATCTTCGAGCCTTTCTCTTTCTTCGGATGTTAGCTCCCGCTACCCGGTTTGGCCGTAAGCAACGCGCGGGTGGCCCAGGCTTCGCCAGCGGGGGAGTGTTCGAGTCGTGCCGGTTTCGGCTCCTCGGAGTCGGGGGTAGGAGCACCGTTGTTAACCAGCATCGATAAAGGAGGACAGAGTGGCCGAGTTGACGACTCTGGAGGAGAAGCTCGCGGAGGTTCTGGGCTTGGCCCAGGCCGCGCAGGGCGCCACCGAAAAGGTGGAGGGCATGGTCGACGACGAGGAAATCGTCGCCAGCCTGAAGCAGATGCGCGAGGAGGCCGAGGAGACGGAGCAGCGCTGTACCGAGGCTGCCGACTCTCGCAACGGCAAGAAGACCGCGATCCTCGAAAAGGCGCAGGAAACGAAGAGCGAGGCGACCGAGATGAAAGACCCCTACGAAGAGTCCTAGTGCGGGTGTCCCACATGGGCGAGCTGCTCGCTATCTATCTCAACGACCACCTGGCGGGAGCGACGCTGGGGGTCGAGCTGGCGCGGCGCCTACGGGCGAGCAACGAGGACGATCGCGAGTTTGGGCCGGCGCTGGGCGAGATCTGCGCCGAGGTCGAAACCGACCGCGAGACGCTCAAGGCGGTGATGGATCGGCTGGGGATCGGCAAGAGCAGGCTCAAGCCGGCAGCTGCGGTGCTAGGCGAGCGGCTGGGTCGGTTGAAGTTGAACGGGCGGCTCTGGGGCTACTCGCCGCTCAGCCGCCTTGACGAGCTGGAGCTGCTGCAGATCGGCGTCGTCGGCAAGCGCCGGCTGTGGCGGGCGCTCGAGCACACCCATACTGACGAGCTCGCGGGCTTCGAGCCGGGCGCCCTGGCCGAGCGTGCCACGAGCCAGCTGCGGCGGCTCGAAGCGCTGCACCTGAGGGCCGCTTCGCTGGCTCTGTAAGTAAAGGCAGCGCTTCTGGTCCGAGAAGTCAGGCGTCTGGATGAATAACAATGACCGGCGATGACCGGCGAGGAAGGATCGGGTGCGGTCTCGCCGACCGCCCACTACACCGGTGAGACCTGGGTCAGGAACGGGCTCTCCCATCCGGAGCTGGCGACCTGGCAGGGCCGCGCTTTTCACCGGGTAATGGCCCTGCCGATCGCCGCCAGCAGGACGCTCGGCGGGCCGACGCTGGAGGGACTGCTCCTCGCCCGCCACCAAATCATCGACTCGACCCTCGACGACCTGATCCAGGGCGGCGTCAGCCAGGTAATCGAGGCCGCCTGTGGGATGTCGCCCCGGGGCTGGCGGTTCAGCGAGCGCTACGGGGAGCGCCTCACCTACGTGGAGGCCGACCTGCCGGCGATGGCGCAGCGCAAGCGCGAGGCGCTGGCGCGGATGGGATCGCTCGGCGAGCACCACCGCGTCGTCGAGCTCGACGTCCTGTGCGAGGGCGGTCCGGGCAGCCTCGAGTCCCTGGCCGAGGAGCTCGATCCGACCCGTGGCCTGGTGATCGTGACCGAGGGGCTGCTGACCTATTTCGACGACGAGACCGTGGACGGGTTGTGGGCGCGCCTCGCGCAGGTGCTTGGGCGATTCTCCAGAGGGGCCTACCTGGCGGACCTTCGTTTCGCCCGGCCCGAGCGGGGCATCCCCGAGCGCGCCTTTGACATCCTCCTCGGCGCCTTCGTCCGCGGCAGGGTCCACGCCTACCGCGGCGACGAAGCCACGGCCACGGCCGCGCTCCGCGACGTCGGCTTCAAGGAGGCCCTGCTGCACCGGGGCGACGAACACCCGGCAGCCGCCAGGCTCCACAACGATCCGGGCGCCAGCGTCGTCTGCATCATCGAGGCGACCGCGAACGATGTCGCGAGTGGCGTGCCCTAGGGCCCGCCACCATCACTTCGATCCGACATCAGCGCCGCCCGGTCAGGGCAGAGGCCACGGCCTTGCCGTTGTTCTCGGCTTGCTCCGTCTTCCAGTAGAGGCTGTGCTCCTTGTTGCGGTACCGGGCGAGCTGGTCGGCCGGGAGGGAATTGCAGTAGGAGAACACCAGTAAAGTCGAAGTGATGGGTGACGAGAGGGAGGGTTGGGGGTGACTGAGTGGGCTGGTGTCGTCAGTGCTGTGATTGCAGTCATAGGGCTGGGCTTTGTCGTCGTTCAGCTCCGGGGTGCCACCGCCTCCTCACGCGCCCAGGCGACGATCCAATTTCAGTCAGCTTTCCTACGCTCCCAGCCGGCTCGCGGCCGGCTGCAGGCGAGTTTTCCCATCCACGTCTCTGTGCTTGAGCAGGTTGCACCGGGGAGCGGAACCAGCGAGCTCCGCACCTGGAGCAAACTCGATGACCTCTCTGCCGAGGAGATACAAGACGCGAAAGTCGTGGTTGGCGCTTTGAACGACGTCGCTCAATACGTCGTCGATGGTTTGACGCTGCGCAGCGCGTTGCAGCAGTACCACTTGATTTTCGTCCGGGTCGGGATGTTGCTGTTGCCCTTTATCGAGTTGGAAAATGCCCGGATTGGAGGACGCGACCAAGGCCGCTACGGGTACCGAATCGTCGACCTCTACAACGCTGGCATCTCTTACCACCGCCATCACTGGAAGCATCGGGGACGCGAGCTCCGCTTGATTCGTCCAGCGACTGACGGTGAGGGCAAAGTCCGGCTAGTGCTGCTGCACTCCGATGGCAGTGGGGTCAAGAGGCACGACGGCATTGCGAGCGAATCGAGTTTCAAGGGACTGCTACCGCGCAGCCCAGAAGCGGGCCAAAGAGGAAGGCCGCTCGGTAAGCGATCTCGCTCGCGAGGCTGTCGCGCGATTCGTCAACGCCTCGTAGGGCCATCGACCATCTCGGTGTCGTCGCACTGGACTCCCCATGAGTAGCTCAGGATCCGACCATCAGCTTCGCGTCTTCTACTGCGACGATCAGGAGGGCTTCAGGGAGGCGTTTCTGAGTCGGCATCGAGATCACTTCGAGGTGGAGACTACGGGGGACATCGCCAGCGTCCTGCCGACCTTGCTCAGCAGAAAGCCAGACGAACTTCCGGATCTTCTGTTGCTTGACCTCTACCACGACATCGACCCAGCGAACCACGACGGCAGGGGCGATCGAATCAAGGAGGCCAATGCCGCACTGAAAGAACTAGACGCGTCAATACAACGAGCTAAGTCAAGAGTCGACCTCGCGTGGCGCCCTGTCGCGATCGAGGTGGCAGAGGAGATTCGTCAACACTTCCCCGTGCACAGTTTGCCGATCATGATCTACACCCAAAAGGGCCTGCTCTTTCTAGACGATGAGCAAATGCGCAGGATCGAGAACACCGAAGTCGATTGGCTGTTGAAGGATCGCAACCGTTTCTCGGCCGTGACCGAGGACATGCGGATCAGACGGGTTGTGCAGCGCAGCAAGGCCTCCAAGCAGATTCCGCGGGATGTGCGCATTGCGATCTGGAGCGTCGCGGCCGGCCTTGTCGGCTCAGTCCTTACGCTGGCGATCCAGGCGCTGGCTACGTAGCGCTCTCTTCGCTCTTCATCCAGCTGCCTCGAGCACGCGGTCGACCGTCCATGGGAGCTAGGCGGATTCGAACCGCCGACCTCCTGGGTGCGATCCACGTCGAACATTCTCGTGGAAGGCATAAGAAGGGGCTGATTACCAGCATGTTTATGCCACACGCTTCGACTCCCGTCGTACACGGATGCGCGGGGATAGCGGCGATTAGCGGGGAGTCAGCCACTAGTGGCTGAAATCGAGCGCTTTTTAGGGGGCGGTTCGAGCGATCCTGAAAAAGCGACCCGCCGACGTGCAGGGGGTTCGGTCGATGGAGCTAGGCGGATTCGAACCGCCGACCTCCTGGGTGCGATCCAGGCGCTCTGCCAGCTGAGCTATAGCCCCTTGGCGTGGCTGGGAAGTTGATCCCACTGCCTCGCAAGGGCAAGGATAACCGCATAGTCTTTGGCAGCCTCCCGGGAACCGGCTATGAGCATCCTCGACGACGCAATCCGAGAGCACCTCGAACTGAAGCGCGCGCATGGCGCGGACGACGCCGAGCTCAAACGGCTCGAGGACGAGGCGTTTGGGCCGCCGCAGCGGCCCGAGGAGCCCGACCCGCTTGCCGAGGCGCCGACCGAGTTCCTGGTCGCGCCGGAGGCCGGGGCGGCGGAGGAGGACGCGGGGGAGGGTGGCAGGCCCGTCCCCAACGTCGCCGATCTGCAGGAGGCGCCGGCGCCGCCCGAGCCCGCCGCCGAGACCGAGATCGACCGCGGCCACTCGACCGAAGAGCGGCACGCGATCGCCGAGCAGCCGACCGAGATGTTCGACGTCGAGGGACAGTTCGAGGAGGCCCCCGCCGAGATCAGCGCTCCCTCCGACGAGGAGCTGGCCGGGGCCGAGCAGGGCGAACCGCGCCTCGCTCCCGCCGCCGAGGAGGACGAGCCGGTCGAGGAGGACGAGCCGGCCGATGAATTCGACGAGTTCTTCAGCGAGCAGCGGCTCTCCGACGAGCTGAACCAGGCGCTCGAGGCGCCGTTGCCGGACGAGCCCGGCGCGCCCGCGACCGAGGAAGCCGCGGTCTTCGTCGACGCCGACGAGGAGGACGAGGAGTTGGCGGAGTTCGAGGAGGAGGAGGAGGAGTCGCCCGCCGAGGGCGCTACCGCCGAGTCCAGGCACGACGACGTGCTCGAGGACACGCCGGAGTTCCTCGAGGAGTCGCCCGAGGACGACGACCTCTGGTTCGAGCAGAAGCCGCCGAAGGACATCGACTTCGGCGATTAGTCGGGCCGGTTGCAGGCACTCGGTAGGTTGCCCGGGTGCCCACCGATCTTGCCATCGAAGCCCAGGGACTCCGCAAGTCCTACGGGGACGTGCGCGCGCTCAACGGCGTCGACCTCAACGCTCCGGCCGGCACCGTGCTCGCCCTGCTCGGCCCCAACGGCGCCGGTAAGACGACCGCGGTCCGCATCCTCACCACCCTGCTGCCGCCCGACGGCGGCAGCGCTCGCGTCGCCGGCCTCGACGTCGAGCGCGAGGCGGCACGGCTGCGGACCAGGATCGGCCTCGCCGGCCAGTACGCGGCCGTCGACGAGAACCTGACCGGGGCCGAGAACCTGGAGATGGTTGGACGGCTCTACCACCTGCCGAAGGGTGAGCCGCGCCGCCGCGCCGCCGAGCTGCTGGAGCGCTTCGACCTCAGCGAGGCCGCCGACCGCCTGGTCCGCACCTACTCGGGCGGGATGCGCCGCCGCCTCGACCTCGCCGCCGCCCTGGTTGCCCGCCCGCCGGTCCTCTTCCTCGACGAGCCGACCACCGGGCTGGACCCGCGCAGCCGCATCGCCCTCTGGGAGACGATCGAAGGGCGGGTCGCGGACGGCACCACGGTGCTGCTCACCACCCAGTACCTGGACGAGGCCGACCGCCTCGCCGACCGCATCTCCGTGATCGATCGCGGCCGCGTCATCGCCGCGGGCAGCTCCGACGAGCTGAAGGACCAGGTCGGCGGGGAGTGGCTCGACATCACCCTCGAGTCCAAGGCCGATGCCGGGGCGGCGATCGCGGCCCTGGAGCCGATCGCGGCGGAGCGTCCCAGCCTCACCGACGGCGTCCTGCGGATGCCGGTCGGCCAGCGCCGCGGCGCGATCGCCGAGGCGGTTCGCCGGCTCGACGAGGCCGGGACGGGGATCGACGACGTGGCGATGCGGCGGCCGACCCTCGACGACGTCTTCCTCACCCTCACCGGCCACGCGGCTGAGCAGGAGGTCGAGAACGGGGACGGCGAGCGATGAGCGGCCTGCGCTACGCCGTCTCCGACACGTTGGTCCTCGCCAGGCGCAGCCTCCTGCGCATCCCCCGCGCGCCCGACCTGCTGCTCTCCTTCACGGTGCAGCCGATCATGTTCGTGCTGCTCTTCGCCTACGTCTTCGGTGGCGCGATCGAGACCCCCGGCTACAGCTACATCGACTTCCTGATGCCGGGGATCATCGTCCAGACGATGTCCTTCGGCGGCTTCGTCACCGCCCTGGGGCTGGCCGAGGACCTGAGGAAAGGCCTGGTCGACCGCTTCCGCTCGCTGCCGATGTCACGCGCCGCCGTCCTCGCCGGCCGCACCCTGGCCGACATCGCCACCAACACGGTCTCGATCGCGATCATGCTCACCGTCGGCGTCATCGCCGGCTTCGCCTTCGACGCCCCGCTCGCCCAGATCGTCGCCGGCGTCCTCCTCCTGCTGCTGTTCGGCTACGCCTTCTCCTGGGTCTTCGCCTTCATCGGCCTCACCTCGTCCTCGCCGGAGGCAGCCCAGTCGCTGGGCTTCATCGTCATCTTCCCGCTCACCTTCGTCTCCTCGGCCTTCGTCCCGGTCGAGTCGATGCCCGCCGCCCTGCAGGCCTTCGCCGAAGTAAACCCCTTCACGATCGTCGTCGACGCCATGCGCTCCCTCTTCCTCGGTGCCCCGGCCGGCAACAATGTCTGGGGCGCCGTCGTCTGGTCGCTGGGCATCGCCCTCTTCTTCGCCACCCTCTCGGTGCGTCGCTACAAACGCGCCGTCGTCCGTTGAGCGGCTTGGCGAGCAGTGCGCCCGCTGCCTAAACTCCTCGGCGAGGGGCCATAGCTCAGCTGGCAGAGCGCCGCCTTTGCAAGGCGGAGGTCGCCGGTTCGATCCCGGCTGGCTCCATCGACCTGAGCTCGAGCGAAGAGCAGGTCGGGCGCGCCTAGCCGGCGAGCCCGATCATCAGCTGCGAGTGGTCGCTCGGGTCGACTTTCACCGGCACCTGGGCGCCGGGCTGGAGCTGACCGATGATCGCGGGGGAGACGACCTGGGTGTGGGTGACGCTGGACTGGCTGCCGCTGACCTCGACCGAGAGCTGGAACTGAAGCTCGGGCTGCATGTTCACGGTCTTGCCGGTGGCGACCATCTGCTCGATCGTCGCGGTGCCGTCGACGCCTTCGTTGGCGAGCTTCTCGGCCAGCGCCTGGTCGGACTGCACCTGCTGCATCGCCTCGTTCGCCTGCGCGAGCCCGTCTTTCATCATCTGGAAGCTGCCGCCGCGCTCCTTCTTCATCTCCTTGCCGGCCTTGCTCAGGTCCCGCATGTCCTTGAACATCCCCATCTGGTCACTCCTTGGTCTCCGGGGGCCGCCTCCGCATCCCCAAGTTTGTCGCAGCGACCATAACGCCCTCGCCTGACTCTGGGTTAAATTCGACGCGTGTTCGGGATCGGGGTGCTGCTGATCGTCATCGGGCTGGCCATGGCGGGCGGCGCGGTCGCGATTCCCGTCGACGCGGCGAGGCCGGGATTGATCGCCGGCGGCATCGGCGTCGGTCTCAGCGGCCTGCTCCTCGCCTACCTCGGCGCGCCCAGCCGCCGCGCGAAGCCGGCGCCGGGAACGGTCCGCGCCAAGGCCACGGTCCTCGACGCCGCCGTCCTGCCCGGCTCCGTCGCCGGCTACCAGATGGTCGAGCTGACGCTCGAGGTCCGGCCCAGGGACCGCACCCCGTTCCAGCTCAAGCGCAAGTTCTCCAGCGGCCGCCTCGGCCGCATCGAACAGGGAACCCAGCTCGACGTCGTCTACGACCCGGCGGACCCGCAGCGGGTCGATCTGGCCTAGACGCCGAGTTGTCGTTCCTTATGTCCGCATAGCGGACATAAGGAACAACAACTTCAGAAGCCAAGACTTTCGCTCAGAACGTGAGGCTCTCGGCGCGGTGCGCCTCGGGCAGGTTCTGGTCGGCGTGGTAGCTGCTCCGCACCAGCGGCCCCGAGGCGACTGACTCGAAGCCGAGCTCGTAGGCGGCCTTCTCCAGCGCCGCGAACTCCTCCGGGTGCCAGTAGCGGACGACCGGCAGGTGGTCCTCGGTCGGGCGCAGGTACTGGCCGACGGTCAGCACCTGGACACGGTGCTCGCGGAGGATGCCGAAGGTCTCGATCATCTCCTCGAAGCTCTCACCGAGCCCGACCATCAGGCCGGACTTGGTGACGACGTCGGGGCCGCCCATCTCCTTCGCCATCCGCAGCACCCGGGCCGAGCGCAGGAACTGCGAGCCCCGGCGCGCCACCGGGTAGAGCCGCGGCACCGTCTCGACGTTGTGGTTGAAGACGTCTGGCTTCTCGTGGACCACCTTGGCCAGCGGCATCTCCTGGCCGCGGAAGTCGGGGGTGAGCACCTCGACCTTGCAACCGGGGGCCTGCATCCGGATCGAGCGGATCACGCCGACGAAGGCGCTCGCCCCGTAGTCGGGCAGGTCGTCGCGGTCGACCGAGGTGACGACCGCGTGGCGCAGCCCCATCTGCTTCACCTGGTTGGCGACCCGCAGCGGCTCCAGCGGGTCGTTCCAGGTCGGCTTACCGGTCTGCACGTTGCAGAAGCCGCAGCGGCGGGTGCAGACGTCGCCGAGGATCATGAAGGTCGCGGTGCCGCGCTCCCAGCACTCGCCGACGTTGGGGCAGTTGGCCTCCTCGCAGACGGTGTGGAGGCGCTCGGCGCCGATCGTCGCCTTCAGCCGCCGGTAGTTGGGCCCGCCCGGCGCCGGCACCTTCAGCCACGGTGGCTTGCGGGCGCGCTTGAAGGGGACGGCGCCGTCGGCCACCGCCGCGGTGCCGCCCGGCTTGGCGCGGGAGCGGGTGACGTGGACGCGCTCCGCCGCCGCCGTCTGCTCGATCGTCTCGGTCATCGGTGCTCACCGAGCGTAGCCCGTTCGCCGACGAAGGACGCGTTTGCGACCGTAAGGGCGGTCAACGCATCCCTCGTCGTCTCCACCGGGGTCCGGTCGAAGACCGTGCCGAAGCGGGCGGCGACGGTGTCGGCGAAGGCGCCGACGTCCTGCGGGGCGCCGAGCTCGCGCGCGAGCGAGGTCATCGCCACCCCCTCGATCCCGCACGGCACGATCCACTCGAACGGCTGCAGGTCGTTGCTGACGTTCACGGCGAGCCCATGCGTAGTCACCCCCCGGCTCACATGCACCCCAATCGACCCGATCTTCCGCTCCTCGGGGGTCGATGGGCCGATTTCCCCCGATATACGTGGGTTTTCGGCCCGTCGGCGGGCGGTCCAGACGCCGGTGAGGCCCTCGATCACGCCTGCTTCGACGCCGTGCTCGGCGAGCGCCTCGATCATCACCCGCTCCAGGCCGCGCACGTACTCGTGGACGTCGTCGCCGTAGGGGCGCAGGGAGACGATCGGGTAGGCGACCAGCTGGCCGGGGCCGTGGTAGGTGACGCGGCCGCCGCGGTCGGTGTCGCGGACCTCGATCCCCTGCGCTTCGTACCACTCCGCGCCCATCGGCAGCTCCTCCGGCGTCGAGCGCCGGCCGCGGGTGTAGACGGGCGGGTGCTCGAGCAGGAGCAGGACGTCGGGGACTTCACCCGCCTGACGCGCGCCCTCCAGGCGTCGCTGCGCCTCCCGCGCCTCCTCATAGGGCACGATTCCGCAGCGGACGACCAGGATCTCGGCGCTCACCCTTGAAATCGTTGCAGGACGCGTCCCTATCCTTGAGCTCCCCGCCGATGGTCCACTCAAAGCCACTGCTGCCCGAATGGCTCCCGGCCGTCGCGCTCAGCTCCGCGCTGGCGGCGCTGATGCTGCTCTGGAGCCCGCCGGTTGGCGACCTCGCGGCGCAGGTCTTCCGCACCGAGCTGTTCGAGCAGGCCGGCCTGGCGATCTGGAACGGCAGCTGGTACGGCGGCCACTACACCCTCACCTACAGCGTTCTCTTCCCGCCGCTGGCGGCCCTGCTCGGCCCGCAGGTGGTGGGGACGCTCGCCGTCGTCGCTTCCGCCTACCTCTTCGACCGTCTGGTGCGCGACCGCTGGGGGGTGGAGGCCCGCTGGGCGACCCTCTGGTTCGCCGCCGGCGTCGTCACCCTGCTCGCCGACGGCCAGCTCACCTTCGCCCTCGGGGTGGCGTTCGGCCTCGCCTCGATGCGCAGCCTGCAGACCGGCCGCGGGCCCCTCGCGATCGCCGCCGCCGCCGCCTGCGCCCTGGCCAGCCCGGTTGCCGGCGCCTTCCTCGCCGGTGTCGTCCTCGCCGGCGTGGCCGAACCGGGCCGCCGCACTAGCCGCGTCGCGCTGGCGGTCGCTGCCCTCGCCCTCGCCCTCACCGTCGCCCCCAACCTCGCCTTCCCCGAACCGGGGCAGTTTCCCTTCGAGTTCTCCTCCTACATCGCGATCCCGCTCTTCTGCGGTGGCGCCCTCCTCGCTATTCGCGGCCTGCCGGAGGAGCGGCAGCTGCGCCGGGTCCTCCTCGCCTACGTCCTCGCCGCGACCGCGATCTGGTTGGTGCCGAACGCGATGGGCGGCAACGCGGTCCGCCTCGGCGCCCTCTTCGGCGGGCCGGTGCTCGCCGCCGTGGTGCTGGCCCACCGCCCCCGCGTCGCTCCCTGGTTCCTGGTCCTCGTCCTGGCTGGCGGCCTCTACTGGCAGCTGACCGCCAGCGTCACCCAGATCGCCCGCAGCGTCGGCGACCCCTCGACCAGGGCCGAGTACTTCCAGCCCGCCGCGAACTGGCTGGGCAACCACGGCGGCGAGGAGACCCGGATCGAGGTGCCGCCGACCGCCAACCACTGGGAGTCCGCCTACCTGGCGCCGAACTTCGAGCTCGCCCGCGGCTGGCTGCGCCAGCTCGACACCACCCGCGACGACGTCTTCTACGGCGAGGACAGGCTGACCCACGGCACCTACCGGGCCTGGCTACGCCGCAACGCGATCTCCTTCGTCGCTCTCCCGGACGCCCCGCTCGACTATTCCTCGGTGGCGGAGCGGCGGCTCATCCTCTCCTCGCCCTCCTACCTCGACCTGCGCTATAGCTCCGATCACTGGCGGATCTACGCGGTGCGCGACGCCAGGCCGCTGGTGGCCCCGCTGGGCACGGCGCGGGCAAAGACGCTCTGGGTCGGTCGCCAGGGCTTTGCCCTCGACATCAGCACCCCCGGCGCGTTCTTCGTCCGCGTCAACTTCACCCCCTACTGGTCGATCGCCCGCGGCAGCGGCTGCATCCTCCGCCACGGCGACTGGACCATCGCCCGCGCCGCCCACCCCGGCGTCTTCCGCGTCGCCGCCGATTTCTCCCTCGGCCGCGCCTGGAACGCGGTCACCGGGGCGCGGAAGACCTGCTGAGCCGCACCACCTCCTGCCAGCGCTGCGGCGTGCCGTGGTCGGGATCGAGGGCGAGGATCGTGCAGGCCGTGCCGGGGTCGGCGCCCTTGGCGAGTTCGCGGCAGGACTGGTTGGTGGCGCCGGTGTAGGCCTTGATGACGACGTTGGTGTATTTCCCGCCCGGCGGGATCGAGAGCGTGATCTCCTGGTCGACGTCGCCGTCGGGGTCGGGGCCCATGTAGGCGCGCTCGAGCGGCAGGCTGCCGTTCTTCATGAACGGGTGGATGCTGTCGACCGTTTCGCCGAAGCGGACCCTGGCGAGGTCGACCTTGACCGCCAGCCGGTGGTCGGTCCTCATGTTCGACGCGGTCACGTGTGCGGTCAGCTTCGTTTCCGCGTCGTCGAGGGTGGCGGCGATCTGCGGCCGCGACTCCTGGCCGGCGTTACCGAAGACGAGGCCGAGGGCGAGGACGAAGCCCAGCGCCGTGCAGATCGAGGCGCCGAAGAAGAGCCGCCGCGCCCAGCGTTTCGCCTTCGCGCTCTCGCCCTCGCCGGAGAGGAAATTGGCGATCGTCAGCATCGTGCCGGCGAGCAGGACCAGGGTGATCGCCAGCCACAGCAGGCCGGGCTCGTCGCGCTGGATGCGGCCGATCGAGTCCGTCGCTTTGAACAGCCCCAGGGTCGCGGCCAGCGGCGCCACCAGGGCGAACACGCCGGCGAGGTCGAGCCGGTTCGCCGTCGGAGAGACCACCGAGCCGACGAGCTGCGCGGCCTTCGACTCGGTCGACTCCCGCCCCGCCATCGCGCCTGCCTCTCAGCTCCGCCCCGAAACGCCGCCGCTACGCACGGTGGTCGCTGCGCCGATCGGAGTCTCGCCAGGGCGGGCCGGCGCCGCGGGGCGAGCCCGTGGGAGACACCGCCCGCCGCCGGGCTGCCCGGAGTTTCACACCGGCGATTCCCCCCGTGGCGGCGGCGATCGGCGCCAGGCTAAGCGCCGCCTCCTCGATCGGTATTCCCACCAGGTGCGCCAGCATCGACGCACCCTCTCAAACTAATCCTGACTACACAAGCGTTTTCAAGAAATAGCC
>DASTNW010000088.1:0-3870 GCA_035762685.1 Solirubrobacterales bacterium
TTCGCTTCGCGAAAGTACAAGACGTTCCGAGGGACGCCCGACCCGCGGCTCAATCGTCCAAATGATCTCCAACGCCGCCTGCTCGTTAGCTGAATAGACTGCTCGGCCATGCCAATCAAGACTGATGCTGTGGGGAAGGAATGGGCTCCGACGACCTACCAGGTCGGGCGGGAGAAGATCAAGGAGTACGCGACGGCGCTGGGGCTCGACAACCCCGTGCACTTCGACGTCGAGGCGGCTCGTGCGGCCGGTTTCCGCGACGTCGTGGCGCCGCCGATGTTCGCCGTCGTCTACAGCAGTCCGGCCGTCGGCCCGGCGATCCTCGACCCCGAGGTGGAGTTGAACTTCGCGGCGATGGTCCACGGTGGCCAGGCCTTCGAGTGGGACGAGCCCGCCTGCTCGGGCGACGAGATCACCACCACCGCCAAGTGCCTCTCGATCGAGGAGAAGGACGGCAAGGGCTTCTACGTGTTCGAGACCGATTCCGTCAACCAGGACGGTGCCCGGGTCACGCGCGGCACCTGGACGCTGATCGTCAGGGGGGTTTGAGATGGCCGAGCTGAACGTGGGCAACCAGATTCCGGAGCTGAGCGTTACGCCCGACAAATACCTGCCTCACCGCTACGCCGGCGCCTCCGGCGACTTCAACCCGATCCACCTCGACGACGAGCTCGCCAAAGCGGTCGGGCTGCCGCGCAACATCCTCCACGGCCTCTACTCGATGGGCCTCGTCGCCCGGGCCAGCACGGCGGTCGCCGGCGGCGACCCGCGGGCGCTGAAGCGGCTCGACGTGCAGATGCGCGGCATGGGCGTCCCGGAGCAGGAGATCGTGGTCTCCGGCACGGTCAAGTCGGCCGACGGCGAGCGGATCGTGGTCGACACCGTGGCTCGCCAGGGCGAGACCGAGATCATCAAGAACGCGGAAGCCGAGCTACAGCTCTAGCCCACCCCGGCCGTTCCTACAATGGAAGGCCGATGCTTTCCGAGCGGCAGGAGCTGATTCTCAAACTGGTCGTCGACGCCTACCTGGCGTCGGCGCGACCGGTGCCTTCGAAGGAGGTGGCGGAGCGGCAGGAGGTGTCGTGGGGCGCCTCCACGGTGCGGGCGGAGCTGGCGGCGCTGGAGAGTGCCGGGCTATTGACCCATCCGCACACCTCCGCCGGCCGGGTTCCCACCGACCTCGGCTACCGGTGCTACGTGGACCTGCTGATGGCCTCAGGGGCACCACCGGCCGAGACGCAGGTCGAGCTGGAGCTGTCGCGGCTGCGCCGCGAGGTCGACGCGGCGATGCGCGAGACGACGGCGGCGCTGGCCCAGGTCACCGACCTGGTCGCGATGGCGACCGCACCGCAGCTGGCGGCGGCGACGATCCACCGGGTCGAGGTCCTGCGCCTGCAGCCGAGCAAGGTGGTCGTGATCGCGATCGCCTCGACCGGCGACGTCGCACGGCGGGTCTTCGAGTTCGATCGGCCCGTTGACCCGGGCCTGGTCGAGTGGGCCTCCAGCTACCTGAACGAGTCGCTCGCCGGCCTCGGCGTCGGCTCGCGGATGATCGCCGGCCGGCTCGCCGACCCCGAGTTCGATCGGGTCGAGGCCGAGTTCGTCGCCACCCTCGGCGCTGCCTTCACCGAGCTCGAGCGGGAGGCCGGCGCCGACCTCTATATGGACGGCGCCTCGCGGCTGCTCTCCGCCGCGCACCGGCCCGACCTGCCTCACGCCGACCAGTTGATGACCGCGCTCGAACGACGGGCGGGGGTGCTGCAGATGCTGCGCTCCTCGCTGGAGGAGCGCTCGGTCTTCCTCTGGATCGGGGAGGAGAACCCGCAGCCGGAGTTGCGTTCGGTCAGCGTGGTCGGCGCCAACTACGGTCTCGGCCATCGCAACCTCGGGTCGGTCGGGGTCGTGGGGCCGCTGCGGATGGACTACGCGACCGCGATCGCCTCGGTCCGCGGTGCCGCCCGCGAGCTCTCCCGCTACTTCGAGACCGTCTACGACGACTGACGAGCCGATGCCGCGCGACTACTACGACGTGCTCGGCGTCAGCCGGGACGCGAGCGAGGCGGAGATCAAGAAGGCGTTCCGCGGCCTCGCGCGCGAACTGCACCCCGACGTCAACGACCACGATCCCGAGGCCGAGGAGAAGTTCAAAGCCGCGGCCGAGGCCTACGAGGTCCTCTCCGACGCCGAGCGCCGCCGCACCTACGACGCCTACGGACAGGAGGGGCTGCGCTCCGGCGGCTTCGACCCGCGCAGCGCCTCCTTCGGTTCGATCGACGAGATCTTCCAGGCCTTCTTCGGCGGTGGCGACGCGTTTGGGTTCGGGGGCGGCGGCCGGGCGGCCGGCGCCGACGTCCTCGTCGCGATCGAGCTCGAGCTCGAGCAGGTCGCCTCCGGGGTGCGGCGCGAGATCTCCTTCGAGGCGGTCGGCGCCTGCGAGAGCTGCCACGGCAACGGGGCAAAGCCGGGAACCCCGATCTCCACCTGCGAGCGTTGCGGCGGCGCCGGCCAGTTGCGCCAGGTGACGCGGACCCCGTTCGGCCAGATGGCCAGGGCGGTCGCCTGCGACGCCTGCGGCGGCGCCGGCAAAGTCCCCGAGACCCCCTGCGCCGAGTGCGGTGGCAGCGGCCGCACCCGCGGCCGTCGAACGCACGCGGTCGAGGTCCCGGCGGGGATCGAGAGCGGCCAGCGCCTGCGGGTCGCCGGCGCTGGCCACGCCGGCGACCTCGGCGCCCCGGCCGGCGACCTCTACGTCGAGGTCACGGTTGCCGAGGACGAGCGCTTCCAGCGCGACGGCACCGACCTGCTCAGCGTCGTCACGGTCGCCGCCACCGAGGCGATGCTCGGCACCACCGTCACCGTTCCCACCCTCGAGGGCGAGCACGAGATCGAGCTCCCCGCCGGGGCCCAGCCGGGCCACGAAGAGGTGCTGCGGGGGGCCGGGCTGCCGCGGCTCGGCGGCCGCCGCCGCGGCAACCAGCGGGTGGTCCTCGAGGTCGTCGTCCCCACCAACCTCAGCGAGGAGCAGCGCGAGCTGGCCGAGCGCCTCGACGAGTCGCTGGAGGAGGACAACCTCGGCCCCCGTCACGGCGAGGGGCTCTTCGGCCGCGTCCGCCGGGCCTTCGGGTGATCCGCCTCGCGGTGCGGTGCCCGCCCGCCCAGGCGGACCTCGTGCTCGCCGAGCTGACCGTGCTGGCGCCCAACGGAGTCGAGGAGGAGCGCGGCCCCGACTACGTCGAGTACGCGATCTACGGCGGCGAGGGCGAGCTGCCGGAGCTGGGGGAGATCGACGCCGCGGTCGGCGAGGGCACGGTCGAGGTCAGCGCCACCGAAATCCCCGACGACTGGGCCGACCGCTGGCGCGACTTCCACAAGCCGCTGCTGGTCGGCGGCCGGCTCTGGCTGCGCCCCTCCTGGGAGGGGCCGCGCGAGGGCGCGATCGACGTCGTCGTCGACCCCGGCCAGGCCTTCGGCACCGGAGCCCACCCGACCACCCGCCTCTGCCTGGAGCTGCTGCTGGAGCTGGAGGCCGCAGGAGAGGCCGAAGGCCCGCTAACGGACCTGGGCACCGGCTCGGGCGTCCTCGCGATCGCGGCAGCCAAGCTCGGTTGGGGGCCGGTTCATGCCTACGACCATGAGGAGCCGGCCCTGGAAGCGGCAGCCGCGAACGCAACTGCCAACGGCGTCGAACTCCAAGCGGAGCGCATCAACCTGCGCCAGCAGCTCCCCACGCTTGCGCCGGTGGTCGTGGCCAATTTGACCGCGCCGATCCTGCGTGCGGTCGCCGATCAGATGGCGGGTGAGGGAGGGAGTCGAGAGAGGGGTCGGCGGAGCAACAGCGGGGAGGCTCCGGCGACCCCTCTCTCGACTCCC
>DASTNW010000089.1:0-31029 GCA_035762685.1 Solirubrobacterales bacterium
GAAAAGAGGTCCTCGCTGCTGTTGTTGGCCCCCTGCGCCCTCGCTCGCACGAAGACGATGGTGGCGCCGTCGGGCGAGAACTCGGCGTCGTGGTCGTCGGCTTCACCGCTGGTCAGGGCGCGGACGCCGCCGCCTTTGGCGCCGACCGTGTAGAGGTCGGCCGCGGCACCGGCGCTCGCCCGCCGCTCGAAGACGACGAAGCGTCCGTCGGGGGAGACGACCGGCGCCGAGTCGAGCTCGGGGCCGCTGGTCAGCTGCCGCTGGCCGGAGCCGTCGGGGCGGACCGAGTAGAGGTCGCCGCCGCGGACGAAGGCGATCGTGCGCCCGTCCGGGGAGAAGGCGGGTTCGGTGTCGGTCGGGTCTTCGGTCAACTGGTTGAGCCGGCCGTCGCGGACCGCGAAGAGGCCGCCTTTGGCGACGCCTTCGACCGTGGTCGATTTGGAGAAGACGACAGCCCCGGTCGACGGCGCCGCCGCGGCGACGGTCGGCACGACGAGGCTGACGAGTGCGATCAGTGAGGTAACGATGATGCGGTGCATGGCATGTCCTTTCGGTTGGTTCGTGCTGCCCAACCGATCCTGCGCCCCGCGCCCGCACGCGCCAACGACAGCGGCGCCCCCCACCAAGCCACGTCTGCCCCGGTCCGGGCCAGGGGCCGATGGGCCGATAAGTCGACCCTGGGTCGACTTATCGGCCCATCGGTCGGGAGTTAGCGGTCGAGGCCGAGCTCTATTACGCGGGCGGCGATCTGGCGGGGGCGGTCGCGGCCGGCGTCGCCCGGGACGCCGAGCTTGGCGGCGAGGGCGTCGAGGCGGCGCTGGGCGGTGCGCTCGCTGACCTGCAGCGCGGCGGCGATCTCCGCCCGGGTGGCGGGGCGGCCGGCGAAGGCGCCCTCGCTGCGGTAGGGAGCAACCAGGGCCGCCGCCGTTGCCCGCTCCTCCTCGCTCAGCCCCACCGCCGGCGCCGCGCTCGGCACCGTGGCGCCGACCGGCGTCGCCGGGCCGGTGGAGACTTCCAGCCGGTGAGCGCCGACGATCAGCGTGTCGCCGTTGCGCAGTCGCCGGGGGCGGTCGAGCGGCTCGCCGTTGAGGGCGGTGCCGTTGCGGCTGTCGAGGTCGGTCACCATCAGCACCTCGCCGCGCCGCTCGATCTCCAGGTGGTTCCAGGAGATCGCCTCGTCCTCGAGCCTCACGTCGGCCTCCGGCGAGCGCCCCACCACGGTCCGCTCCCCCACGAGCGCCACCGCCCGCGGCGCCTCACCACCGCTCGAGACCCACAACCGCGCGTCCATTCAGCGCGACTATAGGTCGATGGGCCGATAACCCACCCATATCGTGGGAAATCGGCCCATCGACCCCGGGGTTAGAGTGCGCGGCGTGAGCGGGGCGGACACGGAGAAGCGGCTCGCGGCGGAGGCGGCGGCGGCGCTGGTCGGGGACGGGATGACGGTAGGGCTGGGGACCGGCTCGACGGTTGCCTACCTGCTGCCGGCGATCGCGCAGCGCGGGCTGAGCGGGATCCGCTGCGTCGCCACCTCGGTTGCCACCGAGCAACAGGCCCGCGAGCTGGAGATCCCGGTCGAGCGCTTCGACCAACTTGCCCGGCTCGACATCGCGATCGACGGGACCGACGAGGTGACTCCGGACGGGTGGCTGATCAAGGGCGGTGGCGGCGCCCACCTGCGCGAGAAGATCGTCGCCGCGGCGGCCGAGCGCTTCGTCGTCATCGCCGATTCCAGCAAGCCGGTCGAGGCCCTGCGCGGCCCGGTGCCGCTGGAGCTCTTCGCCTTCGGCGCTGCCTCGACCCTGGCTCGGCTCGGCCCCGAGGTCGAGCTGCGCGACGTCCCCCCCAGCCCCGACGGCGGCCCGATCGCCGACTACCGCGGCCCGATCGCCGACCCGGCCGCGCTGGCCGCCCGGCTCGACGCCGACGCCGGCATCGCCGGCCACGGCCTCTTCCCGCCGCAGCTGGTCGACGACGTGTTGATCGCCAGCGGCGAGAACGTCGAGCACCGCGCGATCGACGCCTGAAGCTGGCCGGCCCGGTGTGAGAGTGTTCCCGGCGTGAGCGACCTCGGCGAACTGGAGATCGGCGGCCGTATCGCCCTCCCGAGCGATCCCGACTGGGACGAGGCGCGGCTCGCCTGGAACCTCGCGGTCGACCAGCAGCCGGTGGCGATCGCTTTCGCCGAGAGCGCCGAGGACGTCGCCACCGTGGTCGGCTTCGCCGCCGCCAACGGGCTCAGGGTCGCCGGCCAGGGCACCGGCCACGGCGCCGCGCCGCTGCCGCCGCTGGCGGGGACGGTCCTGCTCAAGACCGAGCGCATGCGAGGGGTCGAGGTCGACCCCGAGGAGCGCAGCGCCCGGGTCGAGGCGGGAGTGCTCTCGCTGGAGCTGGCGGAGGCGGCGGGCGAGCACGGGCTCGCCTCGCTGCCCGGCTCTTCGCCCGACGTCGGCGTCGTCGGGTACACCCTCGGCGGCGGTCTCAGCTGGTTCGGCCGCCGGTACGGCTTCGCCTGCAACCACGTGAAGGCGATCGAGCTGGTCACCGCCGCCGGCGAGCTGAAGACCGTCGACGCCGGCAACGACCCCGACCTCTTCTGGGCACTGCGCGGCGGGGGCGGCGGCTACGCGATCGTCACCGCCCTGCACCTGGCGCTGCTGCCGATCGCCGAGGTCTACGGCGGCATCCTCATCTTCCCCGCCGAGCTCGGGACCGGCGCCTTCCGCGCCTACCGCGACTGGGCGGCGACGGCGCCGGAGGAGATCACCTCGATCGCCCGCCTGCTGCGGCCGCCGCCGGTCCCCGACGTTCCGGAGCCGTTGCGCGGGGTGCCGCTGATCACCATCGACGCCGCCTTCGTCGGCGAGCCCGGAGACGGCGAGAAGCTGATCGAGCCGTTGCGCGCGATCGGCGAGCCGATCATGGACAGCTTCGGCCCGATGCCGGCGGCCGGCCTCGGCCGCATCCACATGGACCCCGAGCAGCCGGTGCCGGGCCTCACCACCCACGCCCCGATCAGAGAGCTCACCGACGCGGCGATCGACGCCTTCGTCGCCAACGGTCCCGGCCCCGAGACCGGCTCGACCCTGCTGCTCGCCGAGCTGCGCCAGCTCGGCGGCGCCCTGGCCCGCCGCAGCGAGGGCAGCGGCGCCCTCGACAGGCTCGACTTCCCCTTCGTGATGTCGGCGGTCGGCGCCCTGATGGCGCCCGACGCCAGGGCAACGGTCCCGCGCGACCTCGCGCGCATCGACGAGGCGATGGCCCCGTTCCGCACCGACGGCGGCTACTTCAACTTCGTCGACTCGCCCTGCGACGTCGACGCGATCCTCCCCGCCGAGACCTGCTCCCGGCTCGCCGAGGTCAAGCGCCGCTACGACCCCGACGACCGCATCGTCGCCAACCACGCCGTCTCGCTCGACGCCGCGGTCTAGCGCCGGGCTGGACAGCGCTCCGCTAACCGCGTCGTTCGCGGCGGCATCTCCCTGCGTTGGCTCGCCGACAACCTGCTTCAGTCCGATGCGGCTTTCTGTTCCGGAACCTCAAAATTATAGTGGTAGTATTGACCCACTATGGCGTTCATAGTTCCCACCAAGTCCGGCAGGTTCGAGATACGCGAGTCCCGCAGCACCCCAGACGGCCCACGTAGCCGCACCCTGGTCAGCTTCAAAGAACTGACCGAGGAGGCGATCGAGAAGGCGCAAGCCCGCGCGGCGAAGCCCCTCAACGCCGATCAATTGCGGATGGCAGCCGTGCGGGCGGGGGCCCCGGTCGCCTCCGACCCCACCGATCGTGCCGCGCGGGGCCTGCTGGCGAAGCTGGCCAAAGGACAGAAGCTCGACCCGATGCTGAAGCGACTCCTGTCCGATGCGCTCGCCGACGAGGACCGCAGCGACCGCCCTCGCGACCCCTCCTCGACCGTGTCCGACTCGGCTCGCTCGGTCAGCGAATGGATCGATGCCAGCCCCCGGGAACGGGGCGATGCCCTCAAAGACCTGCTGCTGCTGGCCGATGCGCTGCCGCTCAGGCGCCGGCCTGAGCAGATCGGCTTCCCGCCCCTGCGATCGGCTCAACCGTGACCACGGCGCCGACTCCGCCCGGCCGGGCCGATGGAGCGCCATCGCTTCCCGAGAAGGTCGTTGCCATCCACGAGCGGCTCGACGCCGCAAAGGTCCCGCATGCGATCGGCGGCGCGCTTGCCCTCGCCTACTACGCAGAGCCCCGCGCCACCGCGGACGTCGACATCAACGTCTTCGTGGCGACCGATCGCTGGCCCGCCGTTCGCGACGCGCTCGACCCCCTCGGCGTCGATGTCGAAGTCGACCTCCCCGCACTCGAACGAGATGGCCAGGTGCGACTCTGGTGGGACCGAAACGCGGTCGACCTTTTTTTCTCCTATGACGAGTTCCACGAGGAGATGCGGCGAGGGGCCCGCAGGGTGCCCTTCGGCGACACGACCCTGCCGATCCTCGCCCCTGAGCACCTCGCGGTCTGCAAGGCGATGTTCGATCGCACCAAGGACTGGCTCGACATCGAGCAGATCCTCGTGGCCACCGACCCGATCGACCTGGCTGAAATCGAAAGCTGGCTGGAGCGGATGGTCGGCGAGACCGGTCCCCGGATAGACAAGCTCGAGGAAATCAAAGCCCGCCTGTCTTTGAGCAGCGACTAGCTCCTAGCTCTTTGGCGCTGCCGCCTCGTCGGCCACGACGATCATCTCCTTATTGCGAACTCGGCCGGCCGGGATCGAGGGGTCGCCGTCCAGCAGCTTCGCCAGCGGCTCGCGCTTCTCGGCGCCGGTGACGAGCCAGAGGACCTGGCGGGCGTCCTCCAGCGCCGGGTAGGTGAGGGTCATGCGGCGGTGGCCCTGGTACTCGCCGCCGGTGAGGGCGACGCGGCGGTCTCGGACCTCCAGCACCGGGTCGCCGGGAACCAGGGAGGCGGTGTGGCCGTCCGGGCCGAGGCCGAGGTGGACCAGGTCGAAGCGCTCTGGCAGCGAGGACTCGTATTCGCGGGCGGCCGCCTCGCGATCGCGCTGTGTGACCGGCATCGGCCGCAGCGCCGGCTGGTGCTCCATCGAGAGCCCCAGGACCATGTGGGTGAGGTTGCGGTCCTCGCTGCCCGGCGCGGCGATCCGCTCGTCGACCTGGAACAACTCGGTCGAGTCCCAAGGCATCTGCTCCAGTTCGCCAAGGATCGCCAGCATCGCCCAGGGCGAGCGGCCGCCGCTCATCGCCATCCCGAACGGCCCCCGCGCCGCCGCGGCGGCGGCGCCGGTCTCGGCGATCAGCTCGGCGGCGCGCCTTGCCGCCGCCTTTTCGTCGGCGACGACCTCGAGCTTCGGCGCCAACGCCCTAGCTCGGCTTCTCGTCGTGGCCGCCGAACTGCTTGCGCATGGCGGAGAGCACCTTGTCGGCGAACTCGTCGTTGCCGCGGGAGGCGAAGCGCTCGTACAGCGCCGCGGTCAGGACCGGCGCCGGCACCCCCTCGTCGATCGCCGCGATCGAGGTCCAGCGGCCCTCGCCGGAATCGGAGACGCGGCCCGCGAAGGCGGCCAGGTCGGGCGATTCCTGCATCGCCGCCGCGGTCAGGTCGAGCAGCCAGGAGCCGATCACGCTGCCCCGTCGCCAGACCTCGGCCACCTCGGGCAGGTCGAGGTCGTACTGGTAGTACTCGGGCTGCTCCAGCGGCGCCGTCTCGGCGTCCGCCTCGCGCTGGACCTTGCCGGCGTTGGCGTTCTCGAGGATGTTGAGGCCCTCGGCGTAGGCGGCCATGATCCCGTACTCGATCCCGTTGTGGACCATCTTCACGAAGTGGCCGGCGCCGTTGGGACCGCAGTGGAGATAGCCGTTCTCCGACGGGGAGACCTCGCCCTCGCGCCCCGGGGTGCGCTCGGCCGCCTCGACGCCGGGCGCCAGCGAGGCGAAGATCGGGTCCAGCCGTTGCACCGCCCGGTCGGGGCCGCCGATCATCAGGCAGTAGCCGCGGTCGAGGCCGAAGACGCCGCCGCTGGTGCCGCAGTCGACGTAGTCGATCCCTCGATCGCCGACCTCGCCAGCGCGGCGGATGTCGTCGCGGTAGTAGGAGTTGCCGCCGTCGACGATCGCGTCGCCGGACTCGAGCACGGCGGCGACCCCGCCGACGGTCTGCTCGGTGATCTCACCGGCCGGGACCATGACCCAGACCGAACGCGGCGCGCTCAGCTTCGCCGCCAGGTCCTCCAGCGAGGAGGCGCCCTCGGCCCCCTCCCCGGCCAGCGTCGCGACCGCGTCCGGGTTGACGTCGTAGGCGACGATCCTGTGGCCGTCGCGCATCAGCCGCCGCGCCATGTTCGCTCCCATGCGGCCGAGGCCGACGATCCCGAGCTCCATCGGCGCATCCTACTTCCACGCGTCTGCATTTACGCGTGCTATGGACGTGTAAGAGCAGACGCGTGGATCGTCCCGGCTGCGAAGGGGTAGCCTGCGCGCCTGATGGGCGCCCGCACTTCGCACGAGAACGAGACCGCCGCCGACGTCCTCGCGATTTTCGGGATCAGCGGCGACCTGGCGAAGAAAATGACCTTCCGGGCGCTGTACCGGCTCGAGGCCTCCGGCAAGCTCGAAGTCCCGATCGTCGGCGTCGCGATCGACGAGTGGGACGACGAGAAGCTGCGCGGGCACGCCCGCGAGTCGATCGAGGGGACGGTGGCCGACCCCGACGAGGACGTGATCGCCAGCCTCCTCGCCCGCCTCACTTACTTGCAGGGCGACTACGCCGACGCCGCCACCTTCGAGCGAGTCAAGGGCGCCCTCGGCGACGCCAAGCGGCCGGTCTTCTACCTGGAGATCCCGCCCTCGCTGTTCGCGACGGTCGTCAAGGGCCTCGGTGCCGCCGGCCTCACGGAGAACGCCCACGTCGTGATCGAGAAGCCGTTCGGCCACGACCTCGCCTCGGCCCGCGCGCTCAACTCCGAGCTCTGCGAGGTGCTGGAGGAGAAGCAGGTCCTCCGCATCGACCATTACCTCGGCAAGGAGCCGGTGATGGACATCACCTACCTGCGCTTCGTCAACTCGGTCCTCGAGCCCGTCTGGAACCGCGAGCACGTCTCGCACGTGCAGATGACGATCGCCGAGGACTTCGGGGTCGACGACCGCGGTCGCTTCTACGACGCCGTCGGCGCGATGCGCGACGTGATCCAGAACCACGCCCTGCAGGTCCTGGCGCTGGTCGGGATGGGGCCGCCGACCGGCAACCACCACGACTCGATCCGCGACAAGAAGCTCGAATTCTTCAAGGCGATGCGCGCCGCCGACCCGAAGCGCTACGTGCGCGGGCAGTACGAAGGCTTCCGCGAGGTCAAGGACGTCGCCCCGGACTCGACCACCGAGACCTTCGCCGCGGTCGAGCTCGAGGTCGACAACTGGCGCTGGAGCGGCGTCCCCTTCTTCGTCCGCGCCGGCAAGTGCATGCCGACCAAGTCGAGTGAGGTCAGCGTCGTCTTCAAGCGACCACCGGACCTCGGGATCGGTCGCGGCCGCACCCCGGAGCCGAACCGGATGACGGTGCGGATCGAGCCGCAGGCGGGGTCGCGCATGCGCCTGTTCGCCAAGAAAGCGGGGGAAGAGACCTTCGTGCCCGCCGACCTCGAAGTCCTCTTCGAGAAGAGGCCCGGCGAAGACCCGGAGCCCTACGAGCGCCTGCTCGGCGACGCGATCACCAGCAACCACCAGCTCTTCACCCGCCAGGACGCAATCGAAGAGACCTGGCGGGTCGTGCAACCCCTGCTCGAAGAGCCCGGTCCGGTCCACCCCTACGCGCCTGGGACCTGGGGACCGAAGGAGGCCGAGAAACTCACCCGCGGCATCTCCCAGTGGGCGGACCCCTGGATGCCGGAAGGCATTTCCGGCAACGTGCTGGGTTTCTAAGAGCCACCCGCCGGTCAGCCACCTACGCTGACTAGCTCAATGAACGAAGCGGGGGAAAGAGCAGATTCGCTGCTGAGGCAGCTCGGCTACGAGTCTTGGCGTCCTGGGCAGAGGGAGGCGGTGATCGCCGCGCTCGAGGGGCGGGACTCGTTGATCGTGATGCCGACCGGGGGTGGCAAGAGCCTCTGCTATCAGCTACCGGGGCTGGCGAGCGAAGACCTGACGATCGTCGTCAGCCCACTGATCGCGCTGATGCGCGACCAGTGGCAGCGGCTGACCGCGGGCGGCCACCCGGTGACGATGATCGCATCGGGAATGAGCGAGGAGGACGCCTGGTGCGCCCTCGACGAGGTCCGCAGCGGCGCGGCGCGGATCGTCTACTGCTCGCCCGAGCGCTTCGGCTCGACCGTCTTCCTCGACGCGATCGGCCAGCGGCGAATCGACCTGCTGGCGGTCGACGAGGCGCACTGCGTCTCCGAGTGGGGCCACGACTTCCGGCCCGATTACCTGCGCCTGCCGCAGATCGCCGAGCGCCTCGGGCGACCGACGGTGATGGCCTGCACGGCGACGGCGACGAAGGCGGTGGCGGCCGAGGTGGCCAACCGCTTCGGGATGCGCGAGCCGCTCCAGGTCCGCGCCGGCTTCGACCGCCCCAACCTCTCCTTCGACGTCGTCCCGCTCGAGGGCAAGGGCTCCAAGGCGCGGCGCCAGGCCCTGCTCGAGGCCGGTCTCGCCGACCCCGCCAACCGCCCGGCGATCGTCTACTGCGGCACCCGCAAGGACACCGACGAGGTGGCGGCGACGCTGCGCGAGGGCGGGCGGGCGGCGCTCGCCTACCACGCCGGCATGGAGTCGGGGGAGCGAACCTCGGTGCAGCAGCGCTTCATGCGCGGCGAGGTAGAGGTGATCGTCGCCACCAACGCCTTCGGCATGGGGGTCGACAAGGCCGACGTGCGCTCGGTCTGGCACATGGCGATCCCGACCAGCGTCGAGGCCTACTACCAGGAGGCCGGACGTGGCGGGCGCGACGGCCTCCCCGCCCGCGCCGTGCTGCTGGCGATGAAGGCCGACCTCGGGCGCCTGGTCCGCTTCAACGAACAGCGTCGCGGCGACCCCGAGCTGGCGATCGCCCACGAGCGCGGCTGGCGCGCCTACCACGCGATCAAAGCCTTCATCTACTCAGGGCGCTGCCGGCGCCGCGCCCTGCTCGACCATTTCGGCGACCGCGCCGCGGGGGCGCCGCTGGAGCGCTGCTGCGACGTCTGCGACACCCGTGACTGGCTGCCGGACCCGGAGACGATCGCGGTGCGGCCGCCGAAGCGTGCCGCGAAGGGCGCGGCGGCCCCGCCGCCGGAGCTGGCGCCGGCCGACGCGCCCCTGTTCGAGGCGCTGAAAGCGTGGCGGCTGACCGCCGCGGCCGGCAAGCCCGCCTACACGGTCGCCAACAACCGCACCCTCAGCGCGATCGCCGCGATCCGCCCGGCCGACTCCGCCGCCCTGATCGAGATCAACGGCGTCGGCCCCAGCTTCATCTCAAAGTACGCCGACGAAGTGTTGGCGATCCTCGCCGAGCACCCGGCAGCGCTGGCTGCTTGAGTGACGGGCGCGCTCCCGCGCGCGCCCGTCACTAGCCCTGCGGTCGCCTCGAGGTGAGGCCCTGGAGAACGACCTCGATCGGCGAGCGGTGGGCCCCGTTGCTGTTCGTCCGCTCACGGGCACGCCGCACCTCGAGCGCGATTTCTCCGACCTGGGCGCCGACGTCGCCGGCTTTCTTCGCCGCCTTTTTGAGGTCCTTGGAGTTGACTCCCCCGAGCCCGCGGTGGCGATGCGACCGCCGGGCACTGAGGGCGGCCATTCCCCCGGCCGCGCCGGCAAGCGCAGCGCCCCCGGCCACCAGCGGCACTTTCGCTTTGCTGGCGACGCGACCGACTTTGCGGCCCGCGTCTTTCGCCGTCTCCTCGGCCGTTTCGCCGGCGGCTTTCGTCTTGTCCACCAGGCCTTTCGGTTTGCTCGCCGAGCTGGCTTTCGACCCGTTGGCCGACGTGCGTTTGGCCGGCGTGCGTTTCGGTTTCCTCGCGCTCGCGCTGTTCGACGACCGCGTTTTGGGTTTACTCGATCCCCGCGATTTCGATTTCGGTTTGGGTCTCGAGCGCGTTTTGGTCTGCGCCATAGTGTCTCCTCCTCTGTGGTTCAGCTTCGGTCGCCGAGCTCGGCCTCGCGGCTGCGAGCACGCTCCTCGTCGAGGTCGGCCTCGACCTTGGCCCGTTTCGCCTTCTCCTCGGCGATCGCGGCCTCGGTGCGTCGCTCGTCGGCCCGCTCGCGATGGTGGCGGACGTCGTCGTGCTGCGCGCGGTCCTGCACCTGCGCGAACTCACGCTGGCGGCTCTTCTTACGGGCCGCCGAAACGAGGACCGCGATGACGATCAGCGCCGCGACGACAATTGCAATTACGGCAAGCGTCGACATCTCTCCTCCTTGGGCTGCTTACACCCACCCCTGTGCCCTCATGCACCGGATTGAAACTTCTTTCTGACCGGAACGGCGAGGGACGGGCGCCTCCCGCCCGCCCGGCGCGGGGAGCGCCGGACGGAGAGTTGCCGCTCACTCTCCCTGGCTAGCTTCTGCGGCCGAGCGCGGCGGTGGCGAGGTCGTGACCGAGCATACGCCCCTTCACCCGTGTTGAGAAGGTCATGCGCGTACCCAGTCGAAGAGGTCGCGGATGACGCTTGGACGCATGGTCCGGGCGGCCGCCTGCGCGCTCGCCGCCTCCGCCCTGCTGGTGCTCGCCTTTGCCGCGAACGCCGGCGCCGGGCTGCTCGAACCGCACGGCAAGAACGTCTGGTTCGGCATCTCCGACACCGGCGACCCGGCCAGCTTCGGCGAATTCTCCGCCGCGGTCGACAAGCACCCGGCGGTGATCGAGTCCTTCCGCACCTGGGGCAGCGACTTCCCCGAGTCGATCCGGCGCTGGCAGACCGCGCGAGCGCGGCCGATGGTCCACATCACCACCGCCGACAACAACGACGGTCACGAGATCGTCACCCCGCGGGCGATCGCCCAGGGGGCCGGGGACGAGTACCTGGTCCGCCTCAACCGCCTCTTCTACGAGAAGGAGATGCGCGCCTACGTGCGGCCGCTGGGCGAGCCCAACCGCTGCCTCAACGTCTACGCCTCCTACGACTGCGCCGGCGCCGCCCGCGACTCCGCCCACAAACCGCGCTGGTACAAGCTCGCCTTCCGCCGCATCTACGTGATCGTCCACGGCGGCGGCAAGGCGAGGGTGATCGACGGCCGCCTCTCCGAAGCCGGGCTGCCGCCGCTGACCGTCGACGTCGGCGGCCTGCCGAAGGCGCCGGTGGCGATCGTCTGGAGCCCGCTGCCCTCCGGCTCGCCGACCGTTCCCCGGAACCGGCCCCGCTATTTCTGGCCGGGCTCGCGCTGGGTCGACTGGGCGGGCACCGACTTCTACGCGTCCTATCCGGAATGGAAGTCGCTCACCGGTCTCTACAACCGCTATCCGGACAAGCCCTTCGTGATCACCGAGTGGGGCGTCGAAGCCGGCGACGACCCGGGCTTCGTCAGCAAGCTGTTCGCCTGGGTGGAGAAACACCCGCGCTGCAAGATGCTCGTCTACTACCAGGACTTCGGCAGCACCAGCAGCTACCGGATCCAGAACTACCCGACCAGCCTCAACGTGCTCCGCGACCGCCTCCATAACGGCCGCTTCCCGCCTTTCGCGCCGGGTGCGCCGCGGCTACCGCCACCACCGCCCGGTGGGGTCGCAGCGCGGTGATGCTGGAGTAGCCGGTCAGGTAGATGCGGCGGCCGTCGGAGATCACCGGCGAGTAGGTGCCCTTCGGGTAACGAAAGACCCGCCGGCCGCTACGCATCATGAAGCCGGAGGTCGTTTTGTTGGTGAACTCGGCGACGTAGACGATGTCCCCCACGGCCGAGAGCGAGCCGATCACCTGGCCGCCGGCGGAGCGGCTCCAGCGCAGGCCGCCGTCCCTGGCGTCGAGCGCGTAGACGTTGCCGTCAAAGGAGCCGATGAAGACGGTCGGCGGGCTGTGCCTGGTGTTGGCCACGGTCGGGCCCGAGTAGACGTAGCCGCCGGTCGAGTAGCTCCAGGCGAGCTCGCCGCTGCCGGTCTCGAAGCTGTAGACGCGGCCGTCGTTGTTGCCGGAATAGACGCGGCCGTAGGCGACCGCCGGGGTCGAGTAGAAGGCGCCGGAAGCGCCGAAGCCGGGGCCGAGCGAGCCGCTCTGCCAGACCAGCTTGCCGGTCCCGGCGTCGACCGCGTTCATGTAGCCGCCGTAGTCGCCGACGAAGAGCTTGCCGCCGTGGTAGGCCGGCGCCGACTTGACCGGGCCGCCGAGACCGGTTGCCCAGCGCACGTTGCCGTTGACCGTGCTGAGCGCGTAGAGGTTGCCGTCCTCGCAGCCGAAGTAGACGCTGCGGCCGACCACGATCGGCGAGGACTCCGCCCGGCTCGGCAGCGAGCGCTTCCAGATCGTCTTGCCGGTCTTGGCGTCGAGCTTGAGGACGTGGCCGGGGACGAGGTTGACGATGTAGAGACGGTGGCGGTAGTACGCCGGAGAGGAGGCGTTGAGGCGGCCGACCCGCCGTTTCCACAGCGGTTTGCCGGTGTCGGCGTCGAGCGCGTAGGCGTAGCCGCTGTTGTTGACGAAGTAGAGCTTGCCGCCGACGTAGATCGGCGGGAACTCGAGCAGCGGCCGGTCGGTGAAGCGCCAGAGTTTGTCGAAGGGCGGCTTCACCCCCTTCACCGGCAGGTAGCGGGTGCGGGCGCGGTCGTAGCCGAAGATCGGCCAGTTGACCGTCTTCGCCTGCTTCGGGGGCGGCGGCTTCTGCGGCCTGAAGATCGCGTCCGGGTTGTGGACGTCGGCCGGCCGCTTCAGCAGCTCGTAGCCGACGATCGCGGCGCTGAGGGCGATCGCCGCGGTGAGCAGGGCGATCGCCGGCAGGCGGTTGCGATGCAGGAGCCGTTCGGAGTCGCGCAGCAGGACGTCGCGCCGGCGGCGGGCCTCGGGCCCGCCCTCAGCCATTCGCGGCGCGTCGCTCGGACTCTTTGGCGATGCCGTCGAAGAGCTGCTTGACCCCCAGCTTGGCCACGGCGACGGCGACCCCGCCCACCAACGGCAGCGTCGGCGTCGTCCGCACCGCGTAGACGAACTTGGTGCCACCGTCCTGCGGGGTCAGCTCGACCGTGCCGACATGGTCGCGCAGCGGCGCGCCGGAGAGCAGCTTGTAGGAGAACCGCCTCGGTGCCTCGTAGGCGATCGTTTCCTCCCGCAGCGGCGGCCCCACCGCGCTCAGCACCCGGATCGCCCCGACCCCGTTCGGCGCCGGCTCCCCCTCACGCTCCAGCTCCGACTTGCGCAGCGGCGTGATCTCGGAATACCGCCGATGATCGGTCAGCACCTCGAAAACGGTCTCGGGCGGCGCCGCGACCTGACACTCGTAAGTAAAGCTAGCCACGGCGGGAAGGCTATAGACCAGGCCGGGCTAGCTCAGCTTCCACTGCTGTGGGTCGGTGCCATCGACCTTCGATACCTCACTCTGCAGCGCCAGGTGGTCGAGGCAGGAGAGGACGATCTGCAGCACCCAGGCGCTGGCCGGCGTGTTGAGGTTCTCCGCGCCGACGATCTCGGCGACGATTTCGAAGGCGGTCCGCTCGCCCTCGGCCAGCGCCTCGCGGACCTTGCCGAGCAGCTCCTCCACCTGGCGCCGCGCCTCGGCCACCTTCGCCTTGGAGTCGCGGAAGGGCCGGCCGTGCCCGGGCAGGACGAGGCCGACGTCGAGCGGCTCGACCTCGTCGAGGCTGCCGAGGAACTCGCCGACCGGGTCCGGCGTGTGGCCGTAGTCGAAGAAGAGCACGACGCGCCCGAGCAGGTGGTCGCCGGAGATCAGCAGCTGCTGCTCGGGCTGGTGCAGGACGACGTGCGAGGGGGCGTGGCCGGGGGTCTCGTAGACCTGCCAGGTGCCGAGCCCGGTCTCGACCTCGACCCCGGGCACGAGCTCACGGTCAGGCTCCTTGATCGCGTCGATCCCCGTCTCCTCGTCGCCGCTGCGGGACTCGCGGTAACGCTCCAGGGCGGCGACCGGGACGCCGCTCTGGCGGGCGACCTCGAGCCGGTGTTCGAGCGCCGCCGCCGGATCGTCGGCCAGCAGCCGCACGTGCTCCCAGGCGGGGTGCATCCAGAGCTCGCAACCAGCCGCCTCGACGATGCCCGCGGCCAGCCCGTAGTGATCGACGTGGGAGTGGGTGCAGACCAGCAGGCCGATGTCCTCGACCCCGAAGTCGGCCTGGGCGAGGGCCAGGTCGAGCTGGCGCAGCCGCCCCTTGCCGCCCATGCCGGTGTCGAAGAGGACGATCCCGTCGCCGGCCTCGACCGCCCAGGCATTCCCGTGCGGCACTCCCGGCCAGGGCAGCGGCAGCCGCAGCCGCCAGACCCCCGGCAGCACCTTCTCGGTCCGCGGCGCATTCGCTCGTGCCTCACCGGCCATGCCGCGCATCCTCTCAGGCCCGGTGCTCGAACTCCTGGAGGGCGCCGGCGGCGGCGAAGCAGAGAGCGCCGGTGAGGGTGCCCCAGTTGGCGATGTCGATCGAGATCAGGTCGCCTTCGACACGGACGAAGGAGGCGACGGCGGAGACCATGAAGAGGACCGAACCGAGTTGGTTGACGGCGACGATCCACCAGCCGAGCTCACCGGGGCGCCAGCAGGGCAGCCAGGTACCGGACATCTGCACCATCGCCAGATGGCCGGAGACGAGGAAGAGGGCGCAGCCGACCATGTCCGGCGACCAGACCAGGCGGTCCTGCTGGGCAGGGGTGAGATCGCCGACGAGCGAGTCGAGCAGGTTGATCGCGAAGACCAGCGTGCCGCAGAAGAGGACCAGCGCGCTCAGCTGTTCCAGCGACGTCCCGCCCCTCGCCAGTCGCACCGAGGCGGCGCCGCCGGTGCTGAAGAAGACGCCGCCAGCCAGGTAGACGCCGGCAACCAGGCGCGGCCCCCCGATGTCGCCCTGCGCGAGGACCGCACCCAGCGCGAACAGCGATCCGCCGACGACGAACGCCGTCGCCGCGAGCCTGTTCATGTTCATCGCGCGCTAGCTGGTGGCGAGGCCGATTGCGAGCAGCGGGAAGGCGCACATGACGCCCAGGTAAGCGCCAATCGCGGCGCCGCTGCCGAGGCTCGCCGTACGCGAGCGGGCGCCGGAAACGGCGCCGACGAGAAAGATGAAGGCCGCGATCCCAAGGCCAAGCCAGAAGACGGGAGGCATTAGGTGCGCGACCCTATCGAAACCCCCGCCGGGAGGAATCGGGGGGGCCGTGGCAAAGCGGACGCCATGGACGAAACCGGAGGCAAGAGCAGCAAACTGATCCTGGCGGCGATGATCTTCGCGGTCTCGATGACGTTCATCGACCAGACGATCGTCGCGATCGCCGTCCCCACCCTGCAGGAAGACCTCTCGCTCTCCTCGACGGGGGTGCAGTGGATCATCAACGGCTACCTGCTCTCGCTCTCGGCCCTGTTCGCCTTCGGCGGTCGGCTCGCCGACATCGCCGGCCACCGGCGGATGGTGACGATCGGCGTGATCGTCTTCGCCACCGCCTCGGCGCTCTGCGGTGCCACCCCGACCGGGTCGCTCGACGAGGCCTGGATGATCACCTTCCGGGTGATCCAGGGCGCCGGCGCCGCGATCATGTTCCCGGCCGCGCTGGCGATCGTCCTCAACGCCTTCCCGGTCCGCGAGCGCGGCCGCGCGATGGCGATCTTCTTCGCCGTCGCCGGCGGCCTCACCTCGATCGGCCCGCTCGCCGGCGGCTACCTGACCGAGTGGACCTGGCGGGCGATCTTCTGGGTCAACGTCCCGGTCGCGATCATCGCCCTGGTCCTCACCGCCAAAGCCAAGCCCGACAACACCAAGCACCCGGCGCCGCTCGACTACCGCGGCACGGTGCTGATCTCCGGCGGCATGGGCCTGGCCGTGCTGGGCCTGCAGCAGTCGAGCGTCTGGGGCTGGGGCAGCGCCACCACCTGGCTCTGCATCGCCGCCGGCATCGCCCTGATCGCCGCCTTCGTCCTCTACGAGCTGCGCGCGACCAACCCGCTGATGCAGGTCCGCACCTTCACCAACCGGGCCTTCGCGGTCGACAACGCGATCCTCTTCCTGCTGATGATCCCGTTCGTCCCGCTCTTCTTCTTCGCCAGCATGTACGCGCAGATCTCGCTCGGCGAAAGCGCCTCGGAAACGGGCCTCTACCTGCTGATCTTCTTCGCCGGCTTCGCCGTCGCCTCCCAGCGCGGAGGCAACGTCCTCGACCGGGTCGGGGCGCGTCCCACGGTGGTCTCCGGCTGCGCGATCGCGGCGGTCGGGTTCTATCTCTGGGGGCAATCGCTGACCGAACTCTCGGTCAGCGACCAGTGGTACTACATCGTCCTGGCCGGGGCCGGGGTCGGCCTGGTGCTGAGCCCCGCCAATACCGACGCGCTCAACCGGGTGCCGGCCAGCCGCTACGGCGAGGCGACCGGGATCACGCAGACGGTGCGCAACTTCGGCTCCAGCCTCGGCCTCGCCGTCCTCGGCTCGGTCCTGATCCTCGAGAACAGGTCCAACCTCGAGTCCTCGTTGGGGGCCAAGGGGGTGCCGAAGGAGCAGGCCAACGAAGTCGCCGACTGCATCAGCCAGGGCTCCTCCACGGCCTGCGAAAGCATCGCCCAGGGCGCCGGCAGCAGCGCCGCCAAGCTCTTCTCGACCGTCCCACACGACTTCGCCCTCGCCTCGCGCACGGTCTTCTACGGGATGGCGGCGGTGATGGCGGTCGCCTTCCTCGTCGCCCTGGTCGCGATGCCGGGCGGCAAAGTCGAGGAACAGGTTGCCGAGCCGGGCGAAGAGCCGGTGGCCGGCACCCGCTGACGCTGGTACTTTCGCCCGGGTGAACACCTGGTCTCGCGGCCTCGTCCCGGTCCTCGCGGCGCTCGTCCTGCTCGGCCTGCCAGCGGCGGCGGCGTCCGCCCCGAGCGGGGACTCGACCGCGGCGGCCAACGAAGCGGCGGCCCAGCGCCTCGCCGAGGCCTACGCGCCGATCGCGATGCTGCGCGAACAGCAGGATCCACCCTGCGACACGCGCGCCGAGCAGTACCAGCCGACCAGCGTCGGCACCGTGCTCGGCAACCCCGAGGTCACCCTCACCCACGAAGTCCCCGGCGCCGGGCTCGAGGACGTGAAGAAAGCGCCGACCGCGGCTGACATCGCCGGCCTGCCAGACGGCTACTACCTCGACCTCGACGGCGAGGTGCTCGGCGACACCTGCGTCTACGCCAAGGACTTCGCGCGCCTGCTCGGCGAAGGCAGGGCGCCGGCGGTCGTCTACGCCCACATCGCCCGCGAACCCAACCACTCCGGCTTCGCCCTGCAGTACTGGTTCTTCTGGTACTTCAACCAGTTCAACGACCTGCACGAGGGCGACTGGGAGGGGATGCAGCTCAGCTTCGAAGCGGAAACGACCGCGGCGGCGCTGAATGAAGAACCGAGCGAGATCATCGTCTTCCAGCACGCGGGCGGCGAGCGCGCCAGTTGGACCGACCCGAAGGTCCAGAAGGAAGGGACGCGGCCGATCGTCTACCCGGCCGCCGGCTCGCACGCCACCTTCTACGACTCCGCCGTCTACATCCAGAACGGCCAGCACGGCTCCGGGGTCGGCTGCGACAACACCAGCGAGCCGCTGCGCGAACTGCGCCCCCGCCCTGTCCTCCTCCCCGAAGCAGCCTCCGAACGGGGGCCGTTCAAGTGGCTCACCTACGACGGGCGCTGGGGCGAAAAGGAAAAGGGCTACAACAACGGGCCGACCGGCCCGCAGACGAAGACGGTCTGGAAGGAGCCCTTCGCCTGGATGGCCGAGCAGCGCACGACCAGCCCGCGCCTGCCGGGCGGCTCGATCGCCGGCCCGCAGATCACCGGCGCCTTCTGCGGCGCGGTCGCCTCCGTCTCCGACTTCGTCAACCTCGAGGCGCAGTCGCGCCTCGCCGCGATCGCAACGATCGTCGGGCTCGCCGTCCTGATCGCGCTCTTCGTCGGCCTCACCCGCTGGGGCCCGGTCGACCTCACCCAGCTGCGGGCGCGGCGCAGCTTCGGCCAGTTGGTCCGCACCGCCCGCCGGCTCTACGGCCGCCACTGGCGAGTCCTGGTCGTGATCGCCCTGGCCGGGCTGGTGATCGTCGGCGGCACCAACGTGCTGGCCAGCCTGCTGGCCAGCGGCAGCTCGGCCGACGAGGCCGCCGGGCGCTCGGGCGTCAACCTGGCGCTCGCCGACCTGGTCGAATCGATCGCGCGGCCGATCGCCCTGGCCGTGGTCGCGGCGATCGTCGTCATCTTCATGCGGCTCCTGGTCGAAGCCAGGCCGGCCGGGTTCCGCGCCTGCTGGCGCGGCATGCGGGAGCGCTTCTGGCGGATCGTCAGCGCCCTGCTGCTCGCCACCCTCGGGATCTCCCTGATGTTCATCTCGGTGATCGGCATCCCCTTCGGGATCTGGAAGCTGGTCGGCTGGTCCTTCGTCGGACAGGAAGTCCTGTTCACCGACAAATCGCTGCGCGAGGCCTTCCGCGGCAGCTCCGAGCTTGTCCGCGGCCGCTGGTGGCACTCGGTCCGGGTCGTCCTCTTCCTCGTCGCGCTCCTCTTCGTCGCCGGGCCGGTGCTGACCCTGGGGCTGATCTTCACCCCGCTGCCGTTCCTCCTCGTCAACCTGCTCGGGGCGCTGATCTTCTCCCTCCTCATCCCCTACGCGGCGATCGGCCAGACGCTGCTCTACTTCGACCTGCAGGCGCGAGCGGAGGAGGGTAGGTTGTCCAACCGTGAAACTCCTCGCCTTCAGCGACTTGCACCGCGACCTAGCCCAGGGGGAGAAGCTGGTTGAGATGTCGGCCGCGGCTGACGTCGTGATCGGCGCCGGTGACTTCGCCTCCGTCCACGAGGGGCTGGAGGAGACGATCGGCGCCCTGGCCTCGATCGCGACCCCGACCGTGCTCGTCCCCGGCAACAACGAGACGGTCGACGCCCTGCGCGACGCGGCCGCCGACTGGGACGCGGCCACGGTCCTACACGGCGAGGGCGCGACGATCGGCGGCGCCGAGTTCTTCGGCCTCGGCGCCGGGATCCCGGTCACGCCGTGGGAATGGAGCTTCGACCTCGACGACGAGACGGCGACGGCGATGCTGGCTCCCTGCCCCGAGGGCGTGGTGCTGGTCCTCCACTCCCCCCCGCGCGACCACTGCGACGCCAGCGCCGACGGCACCCCCTTCGGCAGCCCGGCGCTGCGGCGGGCGATCGAGGAGAAGCAGCCGCGGCTCGCCGTCTGCGGTCACATCCACGAGTCGTGGGGCTGCGAGAGCCAGATCGGCGCGACGCCGATCCGCAACCTCGGCCCGACCGGCACCTGGATCGAGCTCTAGGCACTTGGAGTCGGGGGTTCCTAAGCGCGCTGGGCTGGTCCTCGCGGCGCTGATCCTGGTTGCCGCCGTCGCCAACCTCAACCTCGCCGTCGCCAACGTCGCTCTGCCGGACATCGGCAAAGACTTCGACGCCGGCCAGACGACGCTCAACCTGGTCGCGGTCGGCTACTCGCTGGGGCTGGCGGCCTCGGTCCTCTACCTCGGTGCGCTGGGAGACCGCTACGGGCGCAAGATGATGCTGGTCCTGGGGATGGCCCTCACGGTCCCGGCCTCGCTGCTGGCCGGTTTCGCCCCCTCGATCGAGATCCTCTTCGTCGCCCGCCTGCTCGGCGGCGTCGCCGCCGGCATGGCCTTCCCGACCACGTTGGCGCTGATCACCGCCCTCTGGTCGGGGCCGGCGCGGACCAGGTCGATCGCGCTGTGGTCGGCCCTCGGCGGCGCCATCGCTTCGCTCGGCCCGCTGCTCTCCGGCGCTCTGCTGGAGCAGTTCGACTGGGGCTCGGTCTTCCTCGTCACCCTCCCCCTCGCCGTCCTGGCGCTGTTCATGGCCTGGCGCCTCGTCCCCGCCCACGTCAACGAGACGACCAAGCCGGTGGACAACCAGGGCGGCCTGCTCTCGATCGTGATGGTGGCGACGCTGGTGATGGGGATCAGCCTGGCGCCGGCGCCCGGCAAACTCACCCTGGCAATTGGACTCTGCGCGATCGCCCTGGCCACGGCGGGCGCCTTCGTGCTGCGGCAGCGGCGGGCGCCGGAGCCGCTCTACGACCTCGCCGTCGCTCGGCGGCGGGTCTTCTGGGTCGCCGCATGCGCCGGGATCATCGTCTTCGGCTCGCTGATGGCGGCAATGTTCGTCGGCCAGCAGTTCCTTCAGAACGTGCTCGGCTACTCGACCCTCGGCTCCGGCGCGGCGATCCTGCCGGCGGCGCTGCTGATGGTGATCGTGGCGCCGCGCTCGGCCAAGCTGGTCGAGGCCCGCGGCGCCCGCTTCACGCTGCTGCTCGGCTACGTCTTCTGCCTGCTCGGCTTCCTCACGATGCTGCTGCTCTGGAAGGACGGCATCGACTACTGGAAGGTCGCGCTCGGCTACGGCCTGGTCGGGATCGGGGTCGGCTTCGCCGGCACCCCCGCCTCGCACTCGCTGACCGGCTCGGTCCCGGTCACCCGCGCCGGCATGGCCTCGGCCACCGCCGACCTCCAGCGCGACCTCGGCGGCGCGATCATGCAGTCGATCTTCGGGGCCCTGCTGACCGCCGGCTACGCCAGCGCCGCCAGCGCGGCGATCTCCTCCTCCCCAGAGCAGGCAAGAGTCACCGACGACGTCCAGAACGAGCTGACCAAGTCCTTCTCCAGCGCCGCCGACACCGCCACCCAGTACCCGCGCTACACCGAACAGATCGTCGCCGCCGCCAAGACCTCGTTCCTGCAGGGCGACGAGTGGGCCTACTTCGCCGGCATCGTCGCCGTCCTGCTCGGCGCCGCCCTCGTCTTCTTCTGCTTCCCGAAGGCGGAGCAGGAGAAGCGCCTGCTGCAGGAATACCACGACGAGGACGCCACGGCCGCCGCCTAGCGGCGACGACCCGCCGATGGCCTACCGCTTGCTCCGTTCCGCCGACGCCTTCTGGCGCCCGTCGAACCAGATGTCGGTGCTGAACACCGACCTCGCCAAGCAGCTCGAGGCGAGCGCGCTGGGGGCGCGGCTCTGGCGGCTGGCGCCGGGGCAGGCCTCGACCAAGCACCACCACCGGGCCGAGGAGGAGCTGTATGTCCTGCTCGAGGGAAGCGGCCGGATGCGGATCGGCGAGGAGGTGCTGACGCTCGCTCCGCTGGACTCGCTCCTGGTCGAGCCCGATACGGTGCGCCAGCTCTTCAACGACACCGATGCCGACCAGCTCTGGCTCGTCGTCGGAGCGCCGCCGGAAGCCGCCAACACGCTGGAGATGGACGAGGAGCGGCTGCGCGAGCTCTACCCCGACGGCCCGAAGGCGCTGCCACCCGAGCTGGGCGGTTAGTTCGTCGGCCGGATCGTGGTGCAGCGGACGTTCACGTCGCGCATCGCCATGCTCGGCTGGTCGCGGATGGCGCTGCGGATGTAGCCCGGCACCGGGCGATCGAACGGATAGCCCATCGGGCGGGCGTCGGGGTATTCGTTGCGGGCGCCGCAGAAGCTCATCGAGCCGCAGGTCTCCGGCTCGCCGAGGTGGTCCTCGTTCCAGTCGGTGACCGCCACCATCAGCTTGAACTGCGTCCCCTCCGGGGTCGACTCGCCGCTCGGCAGCAGCAGCGTGTAGGGCCAGCCGCAGTCGCACCAGACGTCGCCGGGGGTGGAGGGCGTCGGCTCGGCACCCGGCACCTGCAGCCCCTTGCGCTTGACCACCGAGGAGCGGGCGTCGGGCCGGGCGATCAGGTTCCGTCCCGGCTCCAGCGTCTGCTTGAACTTGTCGAGCTCGATCCACATCCGCCGGTCCTCGGCGTCGGCATGGTGGACCAGGAAGATCCGAACCGTCACGTCCTGAGGCTGCGGCGCCTTGCTCTCGACCCGGATGAAGTAGACGAACGGTTTGTGCGCCAGGTGGACGACCCCGCGCAGCCACTCGTCGGGTATCAGTTCTTCTTCTTCGGCCGTGGCACCCGGGATCCGGGCAAGGGCGAGGTCGGAGCGGACGAATTCCGTCAGCAGCTCGTTCGTCGTCGGCCCGTCGAGCTCGAGATCGAGGCCGAGTTCGTCACGCCCCCAGGCGGCGAAGTCGAACCCCGGCGTCTCCGCCCCCTCGATCTGCTCGGCCAGGCAGAGCGCGATGTCGGGGCTGTCGAAGCCGTCCTTGCGGAAGGCGACGTCGGCGGCGAACTGGCCGAGGTCGTGGGGGCCGAGGCTGTCCTGGTACTCGGCGGAGAAGTCGTCGATGTGCCGGTGCCAGCGGTAGAAGACCGGGTCGCGGATCGCGGTCTCCACGTAGGCCATCGGGCCCCCGAAGCCGGTGTCCTCGGAGGCGCTGGCGATCATCCCGTGGCCGACCCCGTGGAAGTTCCTGTACCGCAGCGGGGCCCTGCCGCCACCCGGGGTGGGGAACCAGGCCGAGGACTCCAGCTCGCAACCGAGCACGTTCGGGTCGAGGGGGGCGCTGCCGCCGTCGGTGAGCCCGATCGCGCCGCTCGCCACGGCGGCCGCCGCCTCGGCGCCGCCGGCTTCGACCGCCGCCACCCGCTGCAGGTTCGTCGGGGCGCTGCCGGACGGGCGCGGTCCGTACCCCTGCAGCTCGTAGCCCTCCGGGATCGGTCCGCCGTAGTCGGTGAGCGGTTCACACGGTCCCAGCCCGGCGATCCTGCGCTCGGTGTCGTAGCGGGCGAGCATCTGCTGGTGCATGTAGAGGAAGAGCTCGCCCTGGCGCGGCTGGGTGCGGCGCGGGGGCGGGAACCCTTCCACCGGCAGGCCACGCGGATAGACGACGTGCCAGTGATGGTGGTGGTCGTTGGCGAGCGGGTCCTCCCGGTACCAGTCGAGCCGGGCCTCCTCAGAAGGAGTGGTAACGCTGATGTTGAGCGGCGTCGCCGGCGGCTGCGGACTCACGCGTCCTCCGTCCCGGCCGGGGGCAGCGGCTCGCTGTTGGTGATCTCGGGCGCGGGGATGGTGAGGTGGCGAGCGGACTCGTCGTCGTGGGTGACGAACAGCTTCAGCGCGTACTTGGCCACGCCCAGCGAGCCTTCGTCGGCAACCTCGTAGGCGCGGTCGACCGCCGCATCGACGCCGTCGCGCGCGGCGATCTGGCTCAGCTCCTCGGCCAGCCCGTCCGCCTGCCCGGCGTTCTCCGCGTCGAAGTGGGAAAACGAACGCGCCTGGTCCGCGGGGGCCGGCCGCGCCAGCAACTCGAAGATCCTCTCCTGCGTGTCGTCTGCCACGGCGCCACGCTAGAACAAGAACTGACTAGAGTCAACAAACTAGAGTGGTAACAAAGTCACCGCGACCTGGCGTACGAGTTCGGTCGCGATCGCGCTGACCACCTCTTCCTGCCGCCGCTCCATCGCGGTGACGTGGGGTATGTGCTCCGGCGCCGTCTCCAGCGCCGGCCCGCGCGAGGGGGCGCTGGAAGCGCCGGCGCCCGCTTCGTAGGCGAGGCAGCCCATTACCCCGCGGGCGATCAGCTGCGCCCGCAGTTCCGCCCCGGCTTCGATCGGGTGCAGGTCGTCGGCCTGCATCAGCTCCGGGTGGCGGAAGACGGCGCCCTGCCAATCAGGCGTCTGCGTCCCCGGGCGCGAGGCGGCGAATTCCCTCACCACCTGGTTCTTGCCGCTGTCGTCGACCCCGCCCGGGTGGAGGCCGTGGATCGTCGGCACGACCATGCACCTGTCACCGACGATCGCCGCCACCTTGGCCAGGTTGCCGGCGAGGATTTGCGGATAGCTGGGATTGTCGTTGGTCCCGGCGTCGAAGACGATCACCTGTTGCGAGGGCTCGTAGCTTTCCTGGAAGAGGTCGAAGATCTGGTAGCTGTTGTAGCCGCCGACGGCGTTGATCGTCAGCGGCACACCGGGGAGGAACTTCGCCAGGTGGGGGGAGGTCAGCTCCTCGAGGCTGTCGCCGACCACGAGCACGCCGCCGGGCGGGGCCGCGCGGGCGGCAGGCGCGAGCGCGACCAGCGCCAGGGCCGCCGCCGCGACCGCAGTCGCCAGGTAGCGCCTCGTCGCCATCGCGGCGATTTCTACACTACGCCCGATGACGTCCGGCCCCGCCGCCCGCAGGCCCACGCTGCTCGGATGCGCGCTGGCGGTGGCGGTGGCGCTGCTCCTGCCGGGCTGCGGCGAGGACGGCGCGGCGGCCCCCGGCGCCGCCACCGCGCAGGCGCCCAGGGACAAGAGCGAGGCGAGCGTTCAGGCCAGCGCCGCGGACGGCTGCCCCGGCCAGCTCGACCGCTTCCTCGGCTCGCTCGCGTCCCTGCGCAGCCGGCTCGCGGTCGGCCTCAGCTACGAGCAGTACGCGGCCGCGATCGACGGCCTCGGCGCCGCCTACGAGAGGGTCCCGGTCGAGCCACTGACGATCGACTGCCTGACCGCGAGTGGCGCCCCCGGCGAGCGCGCGCTCAACAGGTACATCGACGCCGCCAACGCCTGGGGCGAATGCCTCGCCGACGCGGCCTGCACGACCGCCGAGATCGAACCGGTGCTGCAGCGCCGGTGGCGCCTCGCCTCGCGCTCCCTCTCCGAAGCTCGGTGAGCCGGCGGAACAATACTTAGATGTTTTTGCGCTAATCGGGGTCGTGCGTGTAGGGTCGCCCCGCCCATGCACGCCCCACCAGCAGCCAACGGCAGGAGCGGCAAGGTTGCCAAGGCCGTCAAGGCGGTGGCGAAGTGGCGCGGGCCGCTCCTCTTCCTGCTCGCCGCGGCCCTCGTCGTCCTCGGCTTTCACCTGCTCGGGTTCAGCGTCTCCAGCGACAACGGCGACGACGAAGCCGGCGTCGCCACCGGCGGCCCGGTCGAGTTCCTCTACCTCGATACCGGCAGGGTGGCTTCCTACGTGGCGCAGGTCAGTGGCGGCACCTTCGAACAGCAGAAGGTGACGAACAAGATGACCGACAGCCTCGATGCGAAGGTGGTCCTGACGGGCCTCGGCGAAGCTGGTGCCGATCGAGCCAGGGAGGTGTTCCTGGAACGGGTGCTGAAACCGACCGACGCCAGCAGCTTCTTCGCCCTCCAGGACAGCCTCGAAGGCGAGGACGGCGAACTCGAGGACATCAGGCTTCGCTACTTCGACGAAGATCCCGAAGACCTCCACGAGGGCCAGATGGTCCGTTTCGAAACCGACGCGCTGCTCTCGCCGCTCTACCTGAACTCCTACCTGGCGGTCAAACAGGCCCACACCCTGGAGGCGATGTTCCCCGACTCCGAGGAACGGCAGGAGGCGGCGGAAGGGTTCTACGACGACGTGGGGAGGAACCCTCGGGTCGTCTTCGCCCTGCAGCCGACGGCGCTTCCCGGGTCGGCGGACGGGGGCGAATCGTTCAAGTTCCTGCTGCCGATGAGCGCCAACGGGCTGACCAAGGAGCGCAGCCTGTACAAGAACGGCGGCGGCCAGTTCACCGTGGTCGGCAAGCTGGTCCGTCTCTTCCGAGAGAAAGCCCCTGCGCAGGTGCCCGCCTACGTCGATTCGCCGACGCTGGAGACCTGGGAGCAGCCGCTGCTGAATGAGCCTCGCGAGCTCCTCTGCCGCACCGAACGGCACTGCATCGAACAGGTGCGCAAGGAACACCTGGAAGGCGAAGAGCGGCTGCAGGCGATCCGGGAGGCGCGCGAGCGGGTGCGCGAAGCGCTGAAGCAGCAGACGACAATCGACCGGCAGGGCGCCGTGATCCTGCCGGTGGCGATCTACAAGTAGGCCCAGCTCAGCGGCGGCGCTTGCCGCGCTTGGACTTGGTCGACTTGGCGACGTTGCGGAGGGTCCGTTCGCCGGCCTTCTCGGTTGCCTCCCCCATCGCGACCTGGAACATCGCCAGCACCGCGTCGGAGGCGAGCCGGCGGGTGCGGTCGAGGGCCTCGCGCACTTTCGGCCAGTCCTGCTCGGGGCGGCCGGCCTTCTCGAACGGCTCCCAGATCTCCTTGACGAAGAGGTCGATGAAGGCGCGGGCGGCGGCGTCGGCCTGGCGGCGCAGCTTGTCGGCGGTGTCGAGCGCGGCCTCCGGGCGCACCCCGAGCTCGACCAGCGCCCCGCCGGCCCGCTGCAGGCGCGGGCTGATCGCCTCCAGCTTGCCGTCGGGCAGTTCGCGCAGGATCCCCAGCTTTTCGCCGCCGCGAATCAGCTTCGGGTCGAGCTCCTTCGCCCCCCAGATCTCCGCCAGCTCGGCCGGCTCGAAGATTTCCGGCGCCTCGTCTTCGAACGGGGCGCGCACGGCGCGGGCGAAGTCGACGATCTCCGAGGAGGAGCCCTCGGTGCTCTCGAGCACGCGGCGGATCGCCTCCAGGTTCAGCCCCTCGGCCTGCATGTCGCGGGTCAGCTCGATCCGGGCGACGTGCTCCTCGCTGTAGTAGCCGGTGCGGCCGTGCACCTCCGGCGGCGGCAACAGCCCGCGCGTCTGGTGGGCGCGGATGTTGCGGACGGTCATCCCGGTGCGCCGCGCCAACTCGCCGATCGTCATCATCCCCTCGGGCGCCTGGGGGCGTTTGGGGCGCGGGCTCATCCCCGCATGGTAAGTGGGAGCCGCTGGCCGTTCATCTTTTCTCCTGCATCTGAGCAGAGAAATGCGATCGCCTCGGCAACCTGCTCGACGGGGGTGAAGGTGGGGAAGTCCTCACCGGGGCTTTCTGCTCGCATCCGCGGGGTCAGCAGCGCGTCGACGACGACGATGTTGGCGGTGGCGCCGCCGGGCGAAAAGCCGTCGGCGAAGGCGAGCGTCCATGCCTCCGCGGCCGCCTTCGCAGCGGCGTAGGCGGCATTGGTGTTCGACGGCGCCTGCGCCTGCTTGGCGGAGACGAGGACGAAGCGCCCCTGCTCGCTGGCCGCGAGCTGGTCGTGGAAGGCCCGGGTCGTGTGCTGGACGGTGCGGACGAGCAGGTCGTGCAGCAGGTCCCAGTCGGAGAGAGGCGCCTCGTGCAACGGCTGCCCGCCGCGCCAGCCCCCGACCAGGTGGACCAGCCCGTCGACCCGCCCGAAGCGCTCGACCAACCCCGCGCACCACCCCCGCGTCGCCTCCTCGTCGAGCAGGTCCACGGCCCGCCCGTCCCAGCGCTCGCCGATGTCGAGCTCCGCCGCGACCGAGTCCAGCACCTCCTGGCTCCGGTCGGTCCCGGCAACCGCGGCGCCCCCCTCCGCGAGCCGCGCCGCCACCACCGGCCCCAGCCCGCCGCCGACCCCGGCGACGGCGATGACGCGACCGTCAAGATCTCTCATATGGGGGAGAGAGGATTCGAACCTCTGTAGGCATAGCCGGCAGATTTACAGTCTGCTCCATTTGACCGCTCTGGCACTCCCCCAGGTGGCGGGACGCGATTCTAAAGGGGGCTGGCGTCCGGCGGTTACGAAACGCCGAGGCGCTCGGACATCTGCTCGTTGAAGGCGTTGATCGCCGACAACGGGCGCATGAAGACGGTCAGCTCGGCGACCCTGCCGTCGGCGTCGAGCTCGAGGAAGTCGATGCCTTCCAACTCGCGGTCGCCGACCCTGGCCTTGAAGCGGAGGCAGACCGTGTCTCCCTCGACCAGCTCGTCGGTGTAGGTGAGGTCTTCGAGGGTGGCAGCGACGTGGGTGAGGACCTGGCTGACGACGTCGCGGCCCTCGAAGCCGCGGAAGAGGATCGGGCTGTGGAGGACGACGTCCTCGCGCAGCGCCTCGGTCATCCGCCCGAGGTCCTTCGCTTCGGCGGCGGCGCGGAAGGGGTGTGGCTCGGCCATCGCGATTACTCTACGCCGGATGCCAAGCGATCGCTTCTACTCCCGCATCTCGATGTCCCTCGGTGCCCGCGGGCTGCGCTGGACCGGAAAGCTGAACACGCCGCTGTACCGGCTCAGCGGCGGCCGCATCGGCGGCAAGGTCGGCAGGGCCCCGGTCCTCCTGCTCACCACCACCGGGCGCAAGTCCGGTCAGCCACGGACGGCGCCCGTCGTTTACCTCGCCGACGGCGACAACGTGGTCCTGATCAACACCAACGCCGGCAACGCCAAAGTCCCCGCCTGGTCGCTCAACCTGGAAGCCAACCCGGAGGCCGAGGTAGAGCTCGGCCGTAAGCGCCGCCCGGTCCGCGCTCGCGTCGCCGAAGGCGAGGAGCGCGCCGACCTCTGGCGCAAGCACGTCGAACAGTTCGAAGGCTTCGACTCCTACAAGCAGAAACTCGACCGCGAGCCGTCGGTCTTCGTGCTCGAACCGCTCAGCTAGCCTCGCGGAGCATCTGCGCCTCGGGGAGGCGCTGCAGTTTCTTCAGCGTGTTGTTCTCGATCTGGCGGATCCGCTCGCGGGTGACGCCGAACGTCCTCCCCACTTCCTCCAGGGTGAGCGGCTCGGCGCCGGAGAGTCCGTAGCGGAGTTCGATCACCTGGCGCTCGCGTTCGGGCAGCGCGTCGAGTGCCCGGCGCACGCCCTCCTTCTGCAGGTGCTCGCTCGCTTCCTCGAACGGCTCCAGCACGGCGTCGTCGGCGACGAAGTCGCCGAGCTCGGATTCGTCCTCGTCGCCGACCGGTTTCTCCAGCGAGACCGGAAGCTGCGAGACGCGGAGGATGTCGCGCACGTCGGCGACCGGCCAGCGCAGCTCCTCGGCGATCTCCGCCGGCTCCGGCTCGCGGCCGAGTTTCTGCACCAACTGGCGCTCCACGTGGGCCACCCGGTTCAGCTTCTCGACCATGTGGACGGGGATGCGGATCGTCCGCGCCTTGTCGGCGATCGCCCGCGTCACCGCCTGCCGGATCCACCAGGTCGCGTAGGTGGAGAACTTGTAGCCGCGGCGGTAGTCGAACTTCTCGACCGCACGGATCAGCCCCAGCGAGCCCTCCTGGATCAGGTCGAGGAAGCTGAGCCCGCGGCCCAGATAGCCTTTGGCGATCGAGACGACGAGGCGCAGGTTGGCCTCGACCATCTGCCGCTTCGCCAGCATGTCGCCGCGCTCGATCCGCTTCGCAAGCTGCACCTCCTGGCCGGCGGTCAGCAGCTCGACCTGGCCGATCGAGCGCAGGTAGAGGCGCAACGAGTCGAGGCTCGGCTCGACGGTGAGGTCCAGCTCGGCTTTCTTCGCCTGGCCGCCTCCCTCCCCGCTGCGCTGTTCCTTGTAGGCGCTGACGCCGTCCTCGGCGATCACGTCGACGCCGTGCTCGACGAGGTGGGCGTGGAGCCCCGAGACCTGCTCCTTGGTGATCTCGACCTCCTCGAGGGTGGTCGCGATCTGCTCGAAGGTGAGGTAGCCGCGCTCGCGGCCCAGGGCGATCAGCCCGCGGAGCTCGTCGATCTCGAGGACCGGACTCGCCTCCCCGTCGCGCTCGACGACATCCGTCCCGGTCTCCAACGGTTCGATGGTCACTCCCTCCGCTGCTCTCCCCATTCCCATGGAGCCGGCCCTGACGCTCCGGCCGCGCCGAAGTATAGGCGGAAAAATCTCTGCATTGGGTCTTTGGGAACCGCGCGGTCCGTCCCGCGACCGTCGTGGCGCCGAGGTCGCCGGTTGCTTACTCTTCATAAGCCGATGGCCACCCAGCCGACCGCCACCCCAGCCGCTCCCGACGTCCAGGCCTCGCTGCCGGCGACGCAGGTCAGCCTCTCCCGGGTCGGCGTCACCGGGGTCGAGAAGGTGATCCGGGTCAAGGCGAACGGCGGTGAGGACCTCTTCTACGCCGAGTTCGAGTGCTTCGTCGACCTCAACCCGCAGCAGGCGGGCGTCCACATGTCGCGCTTCGAGGAGATCGTCGGCGAGGCGATCGACGAGGTCGTCCTCGGCGAGGCCTTCAAGGCCGAGGTGCTGGCCGCCCACGTCGCCCAGAAGGTGCGCGAGCGCCAGGGCGGCCTGCGGGCCGAGGTCTCGGTCACCGCCCGCTACCCGGAGACGGTCGAGACCCCCGAGAGCGGCCGCAGCACGCAGGAGATCTACGTCCTCTTCGGCACCGCGGTCGACTCCGAGCGCGGCACGCGGACGCTGACCGGCGTCCAGGCCCAGGGGATGACCGCCTGCCCCTGCGCCCAGGAGATGGTTGCCGGGCTCTCGCGCGAACGGCTCGCCGCCGAGGGCTTCTCGGCCGAGGAGATCGAGCGCGTCGTCGACGTCGTCCCGATCGCCACCCACAACCAGCGCGGCATCGGCACCCTCCACGTCGGCTGTCCCGAGGGCGGCCCAGCCTGGATCGACGCGCCGGAGCTGCTGCGGATCGTCGAGAGCTCGATGAGCTCGGAGATCTACGAGTTGATGAAGCGCCCGGACGAGATGTCGGTCGTCGTCAAGGCACACGAAAACCCGCGCTTCGTCGAGGACTGCGTGCGGGAGATGGTGCGCCAGGTCGTCGAGGGCTACCCCGACCTGCCCGACGAGGCCTTCGTGATGGCCCGCCAGGAGAACCTGGAGACGATCCACCGCCACAACGTGGTGGCCGAGCGCTACGGCACCCTCGGCGACCTGCGGGCCGAGCTCACCAGCGGCGAGCACACCGCCCGCCACCAGACCAGGCGCGAGTGGCTAGAGGCCCCCGCTCCGTAGGGACTCCTCATGCAGCGGCGGCGCGTTCCCTTTGCTGCTGCTCGATGCGCTTGCGAAGGCCGAAGAAGTAATCGGCGCCGCTGACCACCGTGACGAGAAGAGCGGCGTAGACCAGGAGGTCGACGCCGAGCGGGGCCGGGTCGGCGACGATCAGGGCGATCACGGCGGCGATCTGCAGCACCGTCTTCAGCTTGCCGAGCCAGCTGGCGGAGATGACGATGCCGCGCTCGGCAGCGATCGTGCGGAGGATGGTGACGGCGATCTCGCGGGCGATGATCACCATCGCCACCCAGGCTTCGAGCCGGTCGAGCGATACCAGCGAGATCAGGGCGCCGGTGATCAGCAGCTTGTCGGCCAGCGGGTCCATCAGCTTGCCGAAGGTGGTGACGGCGTCGCGCGAACGCGCGAAGTAGCCGTCGAGGCCGTCGGTCGCCGCCGCCAGGGCGAAGACGGCGGCGGCGAAGGCGTCGCCGTTCGGCGTCTCCTCCAGCAGCGCG
>DASTNW010000090.1:0-3145 GCA_035762685.1 Solirubrobacterales bacterium
GCGGTCGCGCCCTGCGCCTTGGGCGAGAGGTAGACGGTCGCCATCAGCTCCGCCCGGATCCGGGGGAAGATCTGCGTGTCGCTCGCGAAGCTGACGCCCTCGAAGGTGACGAGGCGGCCGTTCACGAGGACCTCGCGGCCCGCGACCTGCACGAACCTCTTCGTCTTGTGGAAGAAGTCCGCGAGGTTGAAGAAGTCGCCGACGAACTCGAGCTCGAGCGACACGGTCTCGAGACCCGTCGTGCCCGTGGCAGCAGCCTCGGTTCCAGCGGGAGCGGCAGTGCCGCCGCCCACCGGCAGACCGCTGCCGGACGAGGTCGAGGTCTGTGTGTCGGCCGGGTCGACGCCGGACTGCTCGGCGGCCGCATTCGCGTCGCCCGAGGTGGCCGCGGCGTTGTTCGCGCTCTCGACGGCCTGGCCCGACGCGCTCTGCGCCGTGGGGCCGCCCGCGTCGGTCGGCTGCGAGTCGCTCGACTCCGAGCCCGGCGCCGGCGCGGCGGTGGTCGCGGCGGGCAGGCGCTCACCGGTCGTGATGCGGGTGAACTGAATGCCCGTGCCGGCGGCGGCCGAGTTGAGCTGGACCAGCAGGCTCGGCATGTCCACCTGCGCGGGGATCGCCTTGCCGAGACGCACGATCTCGGCGTAGTCGTCCGTGAAGTCGACCTCGGCCGTTTGCGCGTTCTGCGTGGCCGCCTCGGCGAGCTGGAGCCGCTCGGCGGCCTTCGTCTGCGCAGCCGCGGCGGTGGTCGCCTCCTCGCGCTTCGGCGCGAGCAGAAGGAACCAGTAGGCCGCCAGCAGCAACAGCGGCACGATGACAATGACGATCTTCTTGTCGCGATCGCTCAGGCTCATGATCCACCCCCAAGCGACGCCGGGACTCGCATGGCGCCGGTGGGCGCCTCGGCCGCGGGGGCCTGCGGGGCGAAGCTCATCGTCAGGTCGTAGCGGTAGAAGGACCCGCAGTTGTCGACGGTCGTCTGCGAGTCGCCGCCGGTCTCGACGCTCGACTCGTTCAGGACGACATCGGTCACGCGGTACAGCCCGCGGAGGCGCACCATCATCGTGGCGACGTCCGACTGCTTGGGCGTGCAGCCCGTCAGGGTCGCGCTCGGCTGGACTGCGACGGGCGCGGCGTTCGGATCGACGGCCACGGCGGCCTCGTCACCGGTGGTGGAGGCGTCGGCGGTCTGGATCCAGCTGCCCTCGGGCATGACCCGGGCCAGCTCACGCATCAGGCGCTCCCAGTCGAAGCGCGTCTCGGCCACGCCGGCGACGGTCGCGAGGCGAACGTCCTTGATCGCGGCGAAGTCGACGAAGGCGGCCTGCTCGCCGGCCTGGGCCTCGAGGGCCGCGGCCTTGGCGTTGTCGGCCTTGGCCTGGCTCTTGCTCTCGTTGACCTTGTTCGACTGAAGCACGTAGGCCACGGCCATCACCAGCAGGACCGCGAGCACGCCGACCACGAGGTAGGCGCTGCCGGAGTTCTTGCCGGTGGGAGTGGCCCGACGCTGCTCGGTCGGGATCAGGTTGACGGCCTTCATGCCGCAGCTCCCATCGCCAGACCGGCGGCGACCGTGAAGCGGTGCGGATCCTCGCTGGCGCCGAGCGCGGCGGGATCGAGCACGCCGAGCGGCGCGGCGACGGTGGTGGGCAGACCGAGGTGGAGGCCGAGGCTCTCGACCAGCGAGTCGTCCACCGAGCCGGGGCCCGACAGGACGACGTCGCCAACCGGGCGGGCCTGCTCCTGGGTCATGTAGTAGTCGATCGACAGGCGGATCTCGTCCGCCAGGCGCGAGCCGGCGTCCTCGTCCTCCCAGACGGCGGACAGCGGGCGCGTGAAGTAGCAGGTGCCCCCGACCGCGATCGCCAGGTTGCTGACGCCCGCGAGGTGGCAGTAGACGCGCGCGTTCTCGTCGGGGCCCTCGGGGGCCGAGCCGGCGAGCGTGCGAATCAGCGCGAAGGCATCGAGGTCGATGCCCTCGGGCTTGAGCCCGGCCTTCTTGGCCGCGTCAAGCAGGCCCTCGATCATCGAGCGGCGGGCGGCCACGAGGACCACCTGCATGCGCGGGCTGCCATCGGGCGCCGTCGTGTAGCCGGCGACCTGATGGTCGAGCACCGCCTCGTCGAGCGGCATCGCGATCGCCTCGGCCGCCTGGAAGCGGACCGCCGCGTCGCGCTGCTTCGCGTCCTCGATGCGAGGAAGCTCGACGACGCGAACGACGATCTGCTGGTTCGCGACGCCGAGCCGGACATTCTTGGGAAGGTCCGCCTCGGACGCGAAGGCCTTCAGCGCGTCAGCGAGCTGGTCGGGGTTGACAACCTCGCCGTCGCGGAACAGGCCGTCCGGGAGCTCCCGGCTGGCGGCGCGGACAACGCGCCTACCGTCGACCTGGGCAGCAGCGAGGTAGCGGCCGTCGATATCAAGACCGACGCCGCCACGATCTGAGTTCTTGCGGAGGGAGAACGCCATGGAGGTTCCCTCCGAATATCGGCGGGGCGGTGGACACCCTTAGCCCTAACTTCGAAATGTCCAGAACGACTGGACAAGCTCATGACCCCGGCCAGGGCCCAACCCCGCTCCCAGCCACGACCTGACCCCGTGAGGGCCGGTCAAGTCACGATCCTGAGAAATGTTTGGCGATCCGGTCGGTGCAGGGTCGGTGCAGGGTCGATGCAGGGTGCTCCGGGGCGGCGAGCCCCTGCCGGAACCCCGGCGGGTCGGTGTCGCGACTTGTGGTCGTAGAGCAACCAAAGGTCGCGACACCGGCATCGAGGGGGCCCGTCAGGGCGGTCCAGAGCGTGTGACCGGCGATGGCAGGACGTCGCCGAAAGCCCAGCCACCCGACAGGTGCCACGGGGGTCCGGGGGCGCGAGCCCCCGGCTGCCATCCTCGAGCGGTGGACCGGCAGTCCCTCCGATCCCTGCGCGCGCAGCCCGGCTATCTGCGCTTCGTCTCGGCCGCCACGCTCGCGCGCCTCTCCGACGAGATGTTCTCGGTGGGCGTGGTGCTGCTGGTGCTCGACCGCACGGGGAGCGCCGTCCTTGCCGGCGCCACGGTCGCGGCGATCACGTTCCCGAGCCTGATCACCGGCCCGCTGCTCGGCGCCTGGCTCGACCTCACCGGCAGGCGCCGCTCGCTGATGGTGATC
>DASTNW010000091.1:0-4269 GCA_035762685.1 Solirubrobacterales bacterium
GAGCACGGCTTCGAGACCATCCGCCGGCCGATCGTCGAGGCCTTCAGGGAGCGGATCGACTACGCGCTCGAAGGGCACGTCGACTACAAGACCGAGCTCCAGGAGGAGCTGGCGCGCCGCGGGCTGTCGGTCTCGTACACCGTCGTGACCGTGGAGGGGCCTCCCCACGACCGCAGCTTCACCTGCGCCGCCACGATCGAGGGCGAGATCGTCGGCACGGGTCGGGGCGCGTCCAAGAAGGCGGCCGAACAGGTCGCCGCCCGGCAGGCCCTGGAGACGCTGGCAGCCGAGCGCTAGCGCTCGAAGAGAAGGGAGGCGCCGATCGCGCCGCCGAGGTCGCCGAGGGCGGCCGGCAGCATCGCCGGCGGCCTGTCGTCGACGAAGAGGTGCGGCTGCATCGCCGCGGCGATCCGCTCGACGTACGGCTCTCCCAGCCTGGTTCCAAGGCCGCCTCCGATGACGACGGCCTCGAGGTCGAGGAGGTTCACCGCGGAGGCGATGCCGGCTCCAAGGGCGGCCAGCGCGCGGTGGATCAGATCCTTGGCCATGCGGTCCTCGCGGTCGAGCGCAGCTGCCCAAACGCCGCTCGTGAGCCGTTCGCGCCCGCGCTTCTCCATCAGGTGGAAGAGGTCGGTCTTGTGGCCCTCTTCGTGCTGGCGCCGCGCCTCGGCTTCCATCGCCGAGCGGCCGGCGTAGGCCTCGAGGCAGCCCTTGCGCCCGCAGGGGCACTTGGCGCCGCCGCGCTTGACGACGACGTGGCCGATCTCGCCGGCGGCCCCGCGTCCCAGCCACGGCTTGCCGTCGAGGACGAGGCCGCCGCCGACGCCGGTGCCCCAGAAGACGCCGATCAGGCTCTGGAACTCGCGCCCGGCGCCGAGGTGGAACTCGGCTTCGGTCGCGACCTGGACGTCGTTGCCGACCCGGACCTCGGCCCCGAGCGCCTCCTGCAGCGCCTGCGCGAGCGGAAAGCTGCCCTCCCAACCGGGCAGGTTGCGAGCGCTGGAGACGACTCCCGTCTTCTCGTCGACGTCACCCGGCGAGCCCACTCCGACTCCCTGCAGGGACGCGGTCTCGACCCCGGCCAGCTCGGCCGCCTCGCGCAGCGCCGCCGCCATCGCCTCGGCGACGTCCTGAGGCCCGCCGCCGGTCGGCGTCGGCCGCCTCGCCTCGCCGCTGACCTGGCCGCCCGAGTCGACGATCGCCGCCTGGATCTTCGTCCCCCCGAGATCTATCCCACCGCGAAGCTCAGCCACGCCGCGCAGTCTATGCACCGGCGTTCGTCCTTTCTTAGCCATATCCAGAAGAAAGGACGAACGCCGGGTGCCATAACGTGCCGTTGATGGCGAGTGGCTGGCGTCTCTGGTGGGCGAAGCGGCGTTGGTATGAGCGCAATCGTCGCTGGCTGCGCCGTCGCCGGATCGATCGCCACGCCGCCCGTGGCGGTTTCTTCATCCGCTTTCCCGTCGAGGGCGAGGTCTTGGAGGCGCTCGACGAGGGGCGGCTGACGATCGGCGAGGGCACGCTGCTGGAGCCGGGTTGCTGGCTGACCCTGGCCCCGGGGGCGCGGATCGAGATCGGCACCGGCTGCTTCCTCAACCGCAACACGATGATCGCCGCCCACGAGCGGGTCTCGATCGGCAACCACACGATGCTCGCCAACGGCTGCTTCGTCGGCGACGCCGACCACCGCTTCGACGACCCGGCCAGGCCGATCACCGAACAGGGCTTCACGTCCAAGGGGCCGGTGGAGATCGGCGCCAACTGCTGGTTCGGCGTCAACTGCGCCGTCACCAGCGGCGTCACGGTCGGCGAGCGCTGCGTGATCGGGGCCAACTCGGTCGTCAACGCCGATCTGCCACCGGCGACGATCGCGGCGGGTGTGCCTGCGCGTGTGATCAAGCCGGTCGAATTCCGTGACTAAGTCCCTATAATCGGGCACCCAATAGGCCGTGACCCTGAAGGGCATGGACCGGATGAACTCGAACCTCGGCACCGCCAACTCCCCCCGGACCGAAGGCGCTCGTGTCCTGCGCGCCAAGGCTGCGCTGCGCGCGGAGCTGGACGAGCCGCGGCGCCAGGGGCGCACGATCGGGCTGGTCCCGACGATGGGCTACCTGCACGAGGGGCACCTCTCGCTGCTCCGTGCGGCCCGGGCGGCGTGCGACGTGGTCGTGATGAGCCTTTTCGTCAACCCGACCCAGTTCGGCCCCGGGGAGGACCCCGACCGCTCCCCGCGCGACGAGGAGCGCGACCTGCGGCTTGCCTCCGAGGCGGCGGCCGACCTCGTCTACGCCCCCTCGATCGCCGAGGTCTATCCCGACGGCTTCACCACGGCGGTCGAGGTCGGCGGCAACCTGACGGCGGTGCTCGACGGCGACCCCGGGCGCCGCGGTGCCGGCCACTTTCGCGGCGTCACCACCGTCGTCGCCAAGCTCCTCAACTCGGTCCAGCCCGACGTCGCCTACTTCGGCCAGAAGGACGCCCAGCAGGCGGCGGTGGTCCGCCGCATGGTCCGCGACCTCGACTTCCCGGTGCGGATCGAGGTGCTGCCGACGGTGCGCGAGGCCGACGGGCTGGCGATGAGCTCCCGCAACGCCTACCTCGACGCCGAGGCGCGCGAGCGCGCGGCCGCCCTCTCGAGAGCGCTGGGCGCCGCCGAGCGAGGCGCCCGTGAAGAGTCGTTGCGGGCGGGCCTCGACGCCGCCCGCCGCGAGCTGGAGAGCGCCGGCATCGAGCCCGAGTACCTGGAGGCGCGCGACGCCGAGCTGCTGGAGCCGGTTGCCGAGCTGAACGGGCGCCCGGTGCTGGTCGCGGTCGCGGCCCGCGTCGGCGGCGCCCGGCTGATCGACAACGTCTTGATCCGACCTTGACAACGCCACGAGGCAGAGGGGAAAGCCAATGCAGAGACAGATGCTGAAGTCGAAGATCCACCGGGCGACGGTCACCGACTGCGACGTCGACTACATCGGCAGCATCACGATCGACACCGAGCTGATGGCCCAGGCCGACCTGATCACCAACGAGCAGGTCCACGTCTGGGACATCGACAACGGCGCCCGCTTCGTCACCTACGTGATCGACGGCGAGCCCGGCTCCGGGACGATGCAGGTCAACGGCGCCGCCGCCCACCTGACCGCGCCGGGCCACAAGATCATCGTCGCCTCCTTCGGCGCCTACGACGAGAGCGACCTCGAGCGCTACTCGCCGGTCGTCGTCCACGTCGACGAGGCCAACCGCTCGGTTGCCGTCGACAGCCATCCCGAGGTGCTGCTCTCATGAGCTCGGGCGGCCGCTCGCACACCGCCCCCCCGCCCGCCGGGCGGCAGCCGGTCAACCTGCCCCGCCTGGCCGAGATGAAGGCCAACGGGGAGCCGATCGTGATGGTCACCGCCTACGACTACCCGTCGGCGACCGTGGCCGAGGAGGCCGGCGTCGACATCGTCCTCGTCGGCGACTCGGCGGCGATGGTGGTGCTCGGCTACCCCGGCACCGAGCCGGTCTCGATGGAGGAGATGATCGTCCTCGGCAAGGCGGTGCGACGCGGCCTGAAAACGCCGCTGATGGTCGGTGACATGCCGATGGGCAGCTACGAGTCGAGCAACGAGCTCGCCGTCCAGAACGCCCAGCGGCTGGTCAAGGAGACCGGCTGCCAGGTCGTCAAGCTCGAGGCCGGCGGCATCGCCGTCGAGCGCGCCCGCGCCATCGTCCGCTCCGGCATCCCGGTCATGGGCCACGTCGGCCTGACGCCCCAGACCGCCACTGCCCTTGGCGGCTACAAGGCCCAGGGCAAGACGGCCAAGGACGCGATCAAGCTCTGCGAGGACGCCCTGGCGCTGCAGTCCGTGGGCTGCTTCGCGATCGTCTTCGAGGCGGTCCCGGCCGCGATCACCGAAGCGATCGTGAAGAAGCTGGAGGTGCCGACGATCGGCATCGGCGCCGGGCCCTCGACCTCAGGCCAGGTGCTCGTCTTCCACGACCTGCTCGGCATCACCACCGGCCACATGGCCAAATTCGTCAAGCGCTACGCCGACATCCACGAGCAGATGGTCGCGGCGGTCGGCCGCTACGGCGAGGAGGTCCGCAGCCGCCACTTCCCCGAGCCCGACCACGTCTACAGCGTCGAGCCCACCGAGCTATGAACAGCCCCAGCGCAAGGGCGCCGATGCCAGCCGCCAGCAAGGCCGCTGCCAGCGGTCCATCAGGCTTCGCCACCCCCACCTCGTCCCCAACGAGCTGACCGACCTGATCATGGAGCACATGGAGATCCCC
>DASTNW010000092.1:0-4865 GCA_035762685.1 Solirubrobacterales bacterium
CTCCTCGGGGATCCGCGCTTCCTCCATGAAGACCTCGTTGAACTCGCCCTCGCCGGTGATCTGGACCAGCGGCTTGGCTTCGACCCCCTCCTGCTCCATGTCCATCAGGAAGTAGGTGAGGCCCTGGTGCTTGGGCGCGTCAGGGTCGGTGCGGGCAACCAGCATGCACCACTTCGCGTACTGGGCGAAGGTGGTCCAGACCTTCTGGCCGGTGACGACCCATTCGTCGCCGTCCTTGACGGCACGGGTCTTCAGCGAGGCGAGGTCGGAGCCGGACTCGGGCTCGGAGAAGCCCTGGCACCAGATCTCCTCCCCGGTCAGGATCGGCTCCAGGTAGCGCTGCTTCTGCGCGTCGGTGCCGTGGGCGATCACCACCGGCCCGCCCATCGCCAGGCCCAGCACGTTCGCCGGGCTCGGCGCCTCCTGGGCAGCAGCCTCGCCGACGAAGATCGCCTGCTCGATCAGGGTCGCGCCGCGGCCGCCGTACTCCTTCGGCCAGGAGATCCCGGCCCAGCCCGCGGCGTGCAGCTTCAGCTGCCACTCGCGGCGGAAGGCCATCACCTCGTCGAGGCTGCCTTCCGGCTCGGGGCCTGGATTGTTCGCTTCGATCCAGGCGCGAACCTCGTCGCGGAACTCCTCCTCCGATGGGGACAGCGTCAGGTCCATCGAAGGCGCAGCATAACGGGCGCCTGGCTATGCAGCCAGGCGCCCGTTGCCGACTCTATTCCTGACCGCAGACCCGGAGGCCGTAGTCCACTGCTTCCTGGTTCACGTCGCCGAAGGGGCTGGTCCCTTCGGCGAGGAGATCTTTGGGTTCCTCTTCGGCGGCTTCGATCGCTTCGTCGAGCGAGTCGAGCAGCTGGTCGACCTCCTTCTCGTCGCCCTCGGGAGCGCCCAGCCCACGAATCAATTCGCTCTGGGTCTGGATATTGGGCACGATCACCGTTTCGACGATTTCGACGCCCTGCGCGTCGCTCGGTTCCTGGTTCCTGGGGATGTTGTTTTCTTCGGCGAATTTTTCGAAGCCCGCTTCGATTTCCCCGTCGCCCTGTTTGCAGATCGCATCGGCCGCCTTGATGAACTCCGGCTTGGTCGGAGCGTTGTCCGCGGTGCTTTGCGTGCTGTCGTCGTCGCTGCTGCCGCAACCGGCGACGATGGCTGCGATCGCCGCGACGCCGGCGAGCAGCACGATGAGTCGCTTGCTCAACTGGTCTCCTCTGATGGGGTGAACGGGACGACCGGCAAGCTACCGGCCGTCTCCGTCAGACCGACTCAGATTCGTTCGATGAGCGTCCCGGTGCCGAGCCCGCCGCCGCAGCACATCGTCACCAGGCCCATCTCCTTGTCGCTGCGCTCCATCTCGTGCAGGAGGGTGGTGATCAGCCGGGCGCCGGTCGAGCCGAGCGGGTGGCCGAGGGCGATCGCGCCGCCGTTGACGTTGACCCGGTCCATGTCGGGGTCCAGCTCGCGCTGCCAGGCGACGACGACGGAGGCGAAGGCCTCGTTGATCTCGACCAGGTCGATGTCGTCCATCGTCATCCCGTTGCGCTCGAGCAGCTTCTGGGTGGCGGGAATCGGGCCGGTGAGCATGATCACCGGGTCGACGCCGACCGTGGTCTGGTCGTAGATCCGCGCCCGCGGCCTCAGGCCCAGGGCATCGGCCTTCTCGCGCGCCATCAGCAGCACGCCGGCCGCCCCGTCGGAGACCTGCGAGGAATTGCCGGCGGTGATCTTGCCGTCCTCCTTGAAGGCGGGCTTCAGCGCCGCCAGGCCCTCCAGCGTCGTCTCGCGCAGGCCTTGGTCGGTGACGTAGGTGTCGCCGTTGACCGCGAAGGGGATCGTCTCGCGCTCGAAGCGCCCCTCCTCGGTCGCTTTGGCGGCGAGCTGCTGGGAACGCAGCCCGAACTCGTCGAGCTCGGCGCGGGTGATCTCCCACTTGTCGGCGATCATCTCCGCCGAGAGGCCCTGGGGGATGAGGTTGTAGCGCTCGAGCAGCTCGGGCGAGAAGGGCGAGCCGTGCTCCTTCATCACCTCGTAGCCGTCGGCGAAGGAGATGTGCCCCATGTGCTCGACGCCGCCGCCGACGACCACGTCGTGGACACCGCTGGCGATCTGCGCCGCGGCGAAGTTGACCGCCTGCTGGGCCGAGCCGCACTGGCGGTCGATCGTCGTCGCCGGCGTCTCGATCGGCAGCCCCGCCTCGAGCCAGGCGTTGCGGCCGATGTTGACCCCCTGCTCGCCGAACTGCTGGGCGCAGCCGGCGATCACGTCGCCGGTCTCCGCGGGATCGACTCCCGAGCGCTCGAACAGCTCCCCGTAGACCTTGGCCAGCAGGTTCGAAGCGTGCCGGTCCTTGTAGTACCCCTTCTCCGGATGGCCGCGCCCGATCGGCGTCCGCGCCGCCTCGACGATGACCACCTCGCGCCCACCGAACTTGCCCGTTCCGTTGTCCGCCATCGCCCACCCTCCGTTCGATTGACTGGTCAGTCAGCCAAGGGTACCGGGGGGAGAAGGTCGGGCACCCTCTCCACTTAACTTTTTCGGTGGAGAGGTGGTGGCTGGCGCCGCAGGCCGACCTGACGAAAAAGTACAAGACGTTCCGAGGGCGCCCGACCCTCTCCTCGGTGAGCTTGATAGGAACCCGGGTCATGAACGCAAGCACGGGGTACGAGAGTCCAGGGATAGCTGGAAGCGGCGCCATCGCTACCGGCCTAGCTGCTGTTTCCACCACTACCGCCGACACGATCCTGTTGGCGCGCAGCGAGGCCTCGGCCTGGCGCGCGGAGGAGAAAGTCGTCGCGGCCTGCGCCAAGATCGAGGGGGCCGAGCCCTCGCGGCTGCGGGTCACTACCGACCCCAAGGACCTCGCCGAGTGCGACGTCGTCGTCGAGGCGATCGTCGAGGAGGTCGGGCCCAAGGGCGAGCTGATCGCGACCGTCGCCGAGGCCTGCCCGAACGCCGACCTCGCCACCACCACCTCTTCGCTCAGCATCGCCGCGATCGCCGCTGCCGCCGGCACCGAGAAGCTCTTCGCGCTCCACGTCTTCAACCCGGTGCCGCGGATGAAGCTGGTCGAGGTCTGCTTCCCCGACGGCGCCGCCGGCGCCCGTGAGCGGGCCCTCGCCTGGTGTGCCGCGCTCGGCAAGACCGCCGTCGAGGTCCCCGACCAGGCTGGCTTCGTCGTCAACCGCCTGCTCTTCCCCTACCTCTTCGAAGCGGTGCGGATGATCGAGCGGACCGGCATGGAGGCGGGCGAGATCGACACCTGCATGAAGCTCGGCGCCGGCCACCCGATGGGGCCGCTGGCCCTGCTCGACTTCGTCGGCCTCGACGTCTCCCAGGCGATCGGGGACGCGCTCTACGCCGAGAACGGCGAGGCCGCCAGCAAGCCCCCGGGCCTGATGGTCGAGATGGTCGGCGAAGGCAAGCTCGGCCGCAAGTCCGGCGCCGGCTTCTACGACTACAGCTGACGCAGTCGCTCGTCGAAGCTCAGCAGCCGCGCGCCCTGGAGATGGGCGGTGGCGAGGACGAGCGCGTCCGGGAGGCGCAGCCACCGATGCGCCGCCCTCAGCTCCGCGGCGCGCCGGCCGATTTTGCGATCGGCGGGCACGATCTCGATCCGCAGGCGGTCGACGAAGCGGTCGATCAAATCGCCGTGCTCCGCCCGCATCGCGTGGACCATGATCTCGGAGTAGGCGCTCGCCGCCATCGTCAGTGCGTCGCCGCCGTCAAGGGCGGAGTCGAGATCGACCCTCGCTCGCTCGTGATGGGCGTCGGTCTCCGTGAAGAGCGCGATCGCCACACTTGCGTCCAGCGCTACCGCTCCCACTCGTCACGCAACTCGTCTAGGTAGCCCGGTGGGTAGCTGAGCGTCCCAGCGAACTCGTCGAGCACGTCCTCGCCGAGCCGGACCTCGATGCGACCGTGTCCGAGGGCACGGACGATGAGGGCGTCGCCAGCGCCCAGCCCGGTCTCTCGCAGGACGTCGACTGGGATCGTGATCTGGTTCTTGCGGGAAAGCCTGGGCATGCCTTTACTCAGCGTATCGAAGGTAAAGGCGGATATGGCGGTGGCGGGCATGGGACGTCAAGTCGCTGGAGTCGGAAATTCTCCCCCCACCCTCCTGGCGCATGCGTCGGTCAGCCGACGGCGCCGCCTTTGCCACTCATGTCCCAGATCACGTCGGCCTCGGAGATGCCCTGGCGGCGGGCGGCGATCTCGATCTCCTCCCAGGGGAGCTCGGCTTCGGGGAGCTCGTCCCAGCGGGCCAGGTCGAGGGCCTCGATCGAGCCTCTGAGCGCCGGGCCGAGATGTTCCTCGGAGCGCAGCAGCGCCCTCAAGATCTCGAGCTGCTTGTCGGTCAGGCGTACAACCCACATGCGGTACCTCCAGCGTTTGGCGTAGCGCGGGTTGCCCAGAGAAATTAGGCCGGCGGACGGACGGAACTGGCGATCCGCACCGCCTCGATCCGGTTCTCGCGGACCGCCTCGACCCGGATCGTGTAGCCGTTGGCCTGGATCGAGTCGCCGCGCTTCGGCAGCCGTCCCAGCTCGCCGAAGACGTACCCGCCGATCGAGTTGTAGGCGTCGGTGTCGACCGGCAGCTCGATGCCGGCGTCCGCGAGGTCGCCGAGCGAGACGTGGCCGCGGACGAACCAGTCGCCGTTGCTGAGCTGGCGCAGCTCGCCGGCGCGCGGGTCGGTCTCGTCCTCGATCTCCCCCACCACCTCCTCGAGGATGTCCTCGACGGTGACGATCCCGACCGTGCGCCCGTACTCGTCGACGACGACGGCGAGCGAGGTGCGCTGCACCTGCAGGTCGTGCAGGAGATCGTCGAGCGGCCGCGTCTCGGGGACGATCAGGGCC
>DASTNW010000093.1:0-7975 GCA_035762685.1 Solirubrobacterales bacterium
GAGGGTGGGGCGCGGGGTCTCGTGCGCCTCTGGAGCAGGGGCTCCCAGCTCCCCGACACGCGTAGAAGTGGGTTCAGCCACGAGCTCGTCGTATTCGGGGGTGCTGTCGCACCCTGAGCCGCATGGAGGGCCGGGGCACCCTCCCACGAAGGCTCAAGAGACCCCGCTCCGCAGCATGGGGCCGTTTCAGCTGCGCGACGGCCTTCGTGGGAGGGTGCCCCGGCCCTCCACACCTCAAGGCAAAGTCAGTCCGCCGAAGCGACTACTGGGTGCTCCCCCGTCGGCGCCGGGTCGCCCTCGGCTGGCTCGACGTGCAGCCGCGGCAGGATCCGGTCCAGCCAGCTGGGCAGCCACCAGGCTTTCTCGCCGAAGAGCTGCATGATCGCCGGGACGAGGACGGAGCGGATGATCACGGCGTCGATGAAGACGGCGGCGGCGAGGCCGAGGCCGAAGAGTTTGATGATGCGGTCGTCGCCGATCATGAAGGAGGCGAAGACGGTGACCATGATCGCCGCCGCGGCGGTGATCACGCGGCCGGTCAGGGCGAGGCCGCGGGTGACGGCTTCGGTCGCGTCCTTGCGGTGTTCCCACTCCTCGTGGATCCGCGACATCAGGAAGACCTCGTAGTCCATCGAGAGCCCGAAGATGATCGAGAAGAGGAAGATCGGGAAGAAGGAGATGATCGGGCCGGTGCTGTCGACGCCGATCAGGCTGGCGCCCCAGCCCCACTGGAAGACGGCGACGATCAGGCCGAAGGCGGCGCCGATGCTGAGCAGGTTCATCACGATCGCCTTCAGCGGCACCAGCACCGAGCGGAAGACGGCCATCAGCAGCAGCGCCGAGAGCAGCACGACGACGCCGATGAAGAGCGGCAGCTTGTCGGCGATCGCGTTGCCGAAGTCCTCGAAGATCGCGGTGATGCCGCCGACGTGAAGCTGGGTGTCCGTTTTCTGCTCGATCGGCGGGATCACTTCGTCGCGGATGCGGTCGAGCAGTTCCGTCGTCGCCTCGCTCTGCGGCGAGGTCGTCGGGTAGGCCTGGAAGACGGCGGTGTTCTCGGCCGGGTTGAACATGATCGGCGTCACTTTCGCGACCCCGTCTTCGCGCTCGAGCGTCCTGTGCAGGATCAGCAGCCCCTCGTCCTCGCCCTTGCCCGGCAGCGCCGCGACCATCGTGAAGGGCCCGTTGAAGCCGGCGCCGAAGCCCTCGGCGAGCAGGTCGTAGGCTTCCTTCGTGGTCGAGCCGGCCGGGTCGGTGCCGGCGTCGTTGGAGCCAAGGCGGAGCGAGAGGGTCGGGACGCAGAGGAGCAGCAGGAGGGCGCCGGAGAGGACCGCGGACAGCACCGGCCGCCGCTGGATCTCACGGCTCCAGCGGAACCAGCGGGTGTCTTCGGCGTTCGACGGCGAGCGGCCGAGGCCGGGGATGCGGAGGCGGTCGACCCGGCGGCCGACGATCGTCAGCAGCGCTGGCAGCAGCGTCAGCGCCGCGATCATCGTGAACAGCACCGCCACCGCAGCCGCCATCGCGACGCCGTAGAGGAAGGAGAGGCCGAGCAGCATCATCCCCATCAGGGCGATGATCACCGTCACCCCCGCGAACAGCACGGCGCGGCCGGCGGTGTCGATCGCGGCGATCGCGGCCGGTCGGGGCTCCAGCCCCTCGTCGAGGCCGTTGCGGAAGCGGGTGAGGATGAAGAGGGCGTAGTCGATGCCGACGCCGAGCCCGATCATGAACGCCAACTGGGGGGCGAACTCGGCGGTGGGGAAGAGGTGGGTCGCGAGGGTGACGAGGCTGAGCCCGACCCCCAGTGCGAATAGCGCGGTGATCACCGGCAGCCCCATCGCCACCACCGAGCCGAAGGTCAGCAGCAGGATCACGATCGCCGCCAGCAGCCCGACGAAGCCGGAGATGTCGGCTTCTTCTTCGGCCCGCACTTCCTCGATCGGCTGGCCGCCGAGCTCGACCTGGAGGCCGTCGCCGTTGGCGTCGCGCGCGTCTGCGACCAGCTTCTCGGTGTCCTCCTTGTCGATCTTGTCGTTGGTGACGTCGTACTGGACCGTCGCGTAGGCGATCTTGCCGTTGGCGCTGATCGCGGCGGCGCCGTCGCCGGCGTAGGGGTCGGCGACTTCGCTGACGTGAGGCAGCCCTGCCGCGGTGGCGAAGAGCTCCTGCATCTGCCTGCGCACGGGGGCGGAGTTCACGCCGGATTCCGCCTTGAAGACGATCTGGGTGGTTTCGCCCGACTGCTCGGGGAAGCGCTCTTCGAGCAGGTCGAGGGCTTCCTTGGAGTCCGAGGAGGGCAGCGTGAATTCTTCGCTGAAGTCGGAGCCGACCGAGCCGGCGATCATCCCGACCCCGATCAGGGCCACGATCCAGCCGACGATCACCGTCTTGCGGTGACCGGTGGACCAGGTGGCAAAGCGTCGCATTCGGCGCGCCACGCTAGCAACGCCGGATCGTCGGCGTCCGGCGTCCGCGGCGGGTGGCTAGATTCCCCTGCAGATGCCCGATCCCTCGATCGCCCGGTTCCGACGGGTCGTCACCTCTGCATACGCCTCGCTGGAGGCGCGACGCCAGGAGGTCAACGACCTCAACGTCTTCCCGGTTGCCGACGGCGACACCGGCGACAACATGGCGATGACGATGCGCGCCGTGATGGAGGAGCTGGACCGGCTCGACGGGCTCGAGGTCGACGAGATCGGCCGCACGCAACTCGTGCAGGCGCTGGCCCGGGCGGCGCTGATGGGCGCCCGCGGCAACTCCGGCGTGATCCTCAGCCAGATCGTCCGCGGCGCCGCCGAGGAGCTGGCCAGCCGCCCCGGCGAGCTGGTCGACCCGGTCTTGGTCGCGGCCGCCTTCGCCCGCGCCGCCGACGCCGCCTACGAGTCCGTGCGCGAGCCGGCCGAGGGGACGATGCTGACGGTCTTCCGCGAGATGGCCCACTCGCTGACCCGCCAGCTCGCCCACCTCGAGGCCGACAAGCAGCGGCTCGGCCGCGAGGTCAGCGACGAGCAGCAGGACGCGGTCCTGGCCGAGGTGCTGGAGCGGGCGATCGCCGACGGCGAGCGGGCGGTGGCGCGGACCCCGGAGCAGCTCGACGTGCTGCGCGAATCCGGCGTCGTCGACGCCGGCGGGCACGGCCTGGTCCTGATCCTCGCCGGCGTCGTCGCCGGCCTGCGCGGCGACGACGCCGAGCTGCCCGAGGTGCCGCACCACGAGGCGCCGCGGATGAGCCTCCCGCACCACGAGGACAGCCGCTTCCGCTACTGCACCAACTTCATCGTTTCCGGCAGCGGCCTCTCCTCGCGAGACTTCCTGCCCCGGCTGGAGGGGCTCGGCGACTCGGTCCTGGTCGTCGGCGACGAGGCGACGCTGAAGGTCCACGTCCACACCGACGAGCCGGAGGCGGCGGTGGCGCTGTTCGAGGGCGCCGGTGACGTGACCAACCTCGACGTCGCCGACATGCGCGAGCAGATGGCCGAGCGCGAGGCCCGGTTGAGCGCCCCCGCCGGCCGCACCGGGGTGATCGCGGTCGCCGCCGGCGACGGGCTCGAGCGCCTCTTCGCCGGGCTCGGCGCCCACGTGGTCCCCGGCGGCGAGACCCTCAACCCCTCGACCTACGAGCTGCTGGCCGGGATCCACGGCGTGCCGGCGGCGGAAGTGCTGGTCCTGCCCAGCTCTTCGAACGTGGTGATGGCCGCCGAGCGCGCTTGCGGGCTTTCGGAGAAGCCGGCGCGCGTCGTCCCCGCCCTCTCCCAGCAGGCCCGCCTGCTGGCCCTGGTCGAGCTCGACCGGGGCGCCTCGGCCGAGGCGAACGCCGAGCGGCTGGAATCGGCGCTGGCGGGGGTGGCGATCGGCGGCGTCGCCCCCGCGGCCCGCGACGACGTCCAGGGCCGCTTCAGGCAGGGCGACGCGGTCGGTTTCGCGGAGGGCGAGATCGTCGCCTGGGGGGGAGCCGGCTCGACTCTCTCGACGACGATCCAGCACCTCGCCGAGGGGGCCGAGATCGTCACCGTGATCGCCGGCGAGGCGGCGCCGATCTCACTCGAGGAGATCGACACCCACGTGCCTGACGGCGTCGAGATCGAGACCCACGAAGGAGGCCAGCCCAGCTGGTGGTGGCTGCTGGCCGCCCAGTAGCGGTGCGGTCGTTTGGCGGCGAGCGCGAGCTGGGCCGGGAGGAGCTGCTCGCGGCCCCCGTCCACTGGCCTCGCCCCAGCGCCTTCGATATCTCCGTGCAGGCCCTCGACGGGGTCGGTCCCAAGCTCGCCGAGGCGGCGGCCGAGGCCGGGATCGAGACCGTCGGCGACGTCCTCCTCCGCTTCCCCCACAGCCATCGCGATCGCCAGATCCAGCCGCTGGACAGCCTCGGAGCGGGCCAGCAGGGGACCGTGCTGGTCGAGGTCCAGGGCAGCAGGCCGCGGCCCTTCCGCAAACGCGGCCTGACCATCACCAGCGTCAAGGTCGGCGACGGGAGCGACCACGTCAGGGCGACCTGGTTCAACCAGCCCTGGGTGGCGGACAAGCTGGAGCCGGGGACGCGGCTGCTCCTGACCGGCAAGCGGACGAGCCGCGGCTTCGGCGTCAGCGAATACGAGGTCGTCGGGGGCGAGGAACCGTCCTCGGGATTCATGCCGGTGCATCCCGCGACCGAGGCGCTGAAGGCGCAGCGAATCCGCGACTGGGCGAAGCAGGCCGTTCGCTGGGCCCCCAACGCGATCGAGGGGCTGCCGGCGGAGCTGCGGGCCCGGCGCGGCCTGGCCGGGGTCGGGGACGCGATCCGGGTGGCCCACTTCCCCGCCGGCCCCGAGGACGCGGAGCAGGCGCTGGAGCGGATCGGGTTCGAAGAGCTGTTCCTGCACCAGGCGCTGCTGACGACGCGCAAGCGCACCCACCGCACGGCGCGCCCGGCGCCGCGTCTGGGCCCGCCGGGGGAGGCGGTCGGGCGCTGGCTCGAATCGCTGCCCTTCGAGCCGACCCAGGACCAGCGAGCCGCCTTCGAGGAGATCGACGCAGACCTCGATCTGGGCAGCCCGATGCAGCGCCTGCTGATGGGGGAGGTCGGCTCCGGCAAGACGGTCGTCGCCCTCTACGCGATGCTGCGGGCGCTGGAGGCGGGCTACCAGGCGGCGCTGATGGCGCCGACCGAGACCCTCGCCGAGCAGCACGCCATCACCCTCGGCCGGCTGCTGGCCCAGGAGGCGACCCCGTTCGCGCTGCTCACCGGCGCCACGCCGGCATCGACCCGCGAACAGGCCCTGAACCAGCTCGCCACTGGCGAGCTGGGACTCATCCTCGGCACCCACGCGCTGATCGAGCCCGACGTCCGGTTTGCACGCCTCGGCCTCTGCGTGGTCGACGAGCAGCACCGCTTCGGGGTCGAGCAGCGCCGCGCCCTCGACTCGAAGGGGGCGAAGGGGATGGCCCCGCACGTCCTCCACATGACCGCGACCCCGATTCCCCGCACGCTCACGTTGACCGCCTACGGCGACCTCGACACCACCGCCCTGCACGAGCTGCCGGCCGGCCGGCAGCCGGTCGAGACGCGGCTGGTCGAGGAGGGCAGCCGCGCCGCCGCCTACGAGTTCCTGCGCGAGCGGCTGCGCGAGGGCCGCCAGGCGTTCGTCGTCTGCCCGCTGGTCGAGGAGTCCGAGAAGATGCCCGGCAAGGCGGTCGAAGCCGAGGCCGAGCGCCTGCGCGCCGGCGAGCTGCGCGGTTTCGAGCTCGGCGTCCTGCACGGCCAGATGCCCTCGGCCGCGAAGGCCGAGGCGATGCGGGCGTTCGCGGCGGGGGAGACGCAGGTGCTGGTGGCGACGACGGTGATCGAGGTCGGGATCGACGTCCCCAACGCGACGGTGATGGTGATCGAGGGGGCGGAGCGCTTCGGGGTCTCCCAGCTGCACCAGCTGCGCGGCCGGGTCGGCCGTGGAGAGCACGCGTCGCACTGCCTGCTCTTCGCCGAAGGCGGGGGCAAGATGGCATGGCGCCGGCTGCAGGCGGTGGAGCGCGAGCGCGACGGCTTCAAGCTGGCCGAGGTCGACCTCGGCCTGCGTGGCGAGGGCGAGGTGCTCGGCACCCGCCAGCATGGGCTGCCGCGCTTCGCCGTCGCCGAGCTACCGGAGGACACGCCCAAGCTGGTTGCCGCCCGCGAGGAGGTGCTGGCGCTGCTGCGCCGCCACGGCTCGCTTGCCGACCCCGCCCTCGGCCCGCTCCTCGACGCCGCCCGCGACCGCTTCGGCGCCGGCGCCACCGACCCGATCCCGCTATGAGGGTGATCGCTGGAGAGCTCAAGGGCCAGCACCTGGTCGCACCGCGCGGCTGGAAGCTGCGGCCGACCTCCGACCGGGTCCGCGAGGCGATCTTCTCGGCCCTGGGCGAGCGGGTCGCCGGCGCCGCCGTCCTCGACCTCTACAGCGGCACCGGCGCCCTCGCGATCGAGGCGCTCTCGCGCGGCGCCGCGCGGGCGGTGCTGGTCGATCGCGATACCCGCCCGGCGCTCGGCAACGTCGAGCGACTCGGCCTTGGCGCCCGCGCGGAGCTGGTCCGGGCCGACGTCGGCGGCTGGCTGGAGCGGGTCTCCGAGCGGCCGGAGGGGGGGAGGTTCGACCTCGTCTTCGTCGATGCCCCCTATAGACTCGCCGACCGCGTGGCGCCGGACCTGAACACCCATCTCCCTCGCCTGCTCGCCACCGGTGGGCGCGCGATCGTCGAGAGCGGTGCCGGCAGGCCGCTGCGGATCGACTCGCTGGAGCGCCTGCGGCAGCGCCGCTACGGCGCCGCCGACGTCTCCATCTACGCCGAGGCCGCGGCATGAGCGAGCGCAACGGCACCGTCGTCTGCCCGGGCAGCTACGACCCGGTCACCAACGGCCACATCGACATCATCACCCGCACCGCGAATGTCTTCGAGCGCGTCGTCGTCGGCGTCGTCGGCAACCCGGTGCGCAAGCAGAAGACGCTCTTCAACCCGGAGGAGCGGCGCGACTTCATCGCCGAGGCGACCGCCGACCTGCCCAACGTCGAGGTCCAGATCTTCGCCACCCTGCTGGTCGAGTTCGCCCGCGACAACGGCGCCAAGGCGATCGTCAAGGGGCTGCGGGCGATCTCCGACTTCGAGTACGAGTTCGAGATGGCCCAGCTCAACCGCAAGCTCGATCCCGGGATCGAGAGCATCTACGTGATCGCCTCGCCCCACTACAGCTTCCTTTCCTCGACCGGGGTGAAGGAGATGGCGACCTTCGGTGGCGACGTCTCCGACCTCGTGCCGGCCCCGGTCGCGGCGGCGCTCGCCGACCGCCTGGGCGGCAGGTAGGCTTGCCGCCATCGTTTCGTCCCTTTGGGCGACCGCTTGCAAAAAGACGGCCCGGATAACGGCATCTTCACCAAAGACCCCGCATACACGTAGGCTTACGACCTGCAAATGGACGTACTCGTTCTCATAGACAAGCTGGACGACGTCGTCCACAACGCCCGGCCCGTCCCGCTGACGGACCAGGTGCGTGTGGACCGCGAGGAGATCTACGACCTCCTCGACCAGATGCGCGCGACGATCCCCGAGGAGATCAAGCAGGCGCGCTGGATCGTCAAGGAGCGCCAGGAGATGCTGGCCGAGGCCAAACGCGAGGCCGAGCGGATCGTCCGCGAGGCGCGCGAGCAGCAGGCCCGCCTGATCTCCGACGAGGAGGTCACCAAGCAGGCCGAGCGCGCCGCTGACGAGATCGTCGAGGACGCCCGCACCCGCGAGCGCGAAATCCGCCTTGGCGCCGAGGACTACGCCGACGAGATCCTCAACACGCTCGAAGTCAACCTTCAGAAGTTCCTCGCCGCCGTGCAGCGGGGCCGCGATCGTCTCGCCGGGCGCGAGGACGAACCGGTCGCCGAGCTGGACGAGCAGCCTTAGCCGGGAGGGGGCGCGGGAGCAGTACCCCCTCCTCACTCAACTTGCTCGGATGGAGACGCGTCAGCTGACGCCTCTT